>DATAKN010000207.1:0-4351 GCA_036261595.1 Marmoricola sp. | reverse complement strand
CGCCGACAGCAGCTCGCCGCGGTCGGCCCCGTTGCAGTGCCGGATCTCGAAGTCCGGGCCGAGGGCTTCGACGGTCGCCGGGCTGAGCTCCTCGGCGATGAGTACGACGGGCTTGGTCACGTCTGATTCCTTCGAGGTCTGTGTTCTCGGCACGAGAGGTGGCCGGGCCCCGGTGTGATCGGGGGTGTGAACGGCCGCCGTGCACGACGCTGTGCCCTCGTCGACTCTACCGGACCGGCCGAGGGAGCCAGGGAGCTCAGTCCGCGGCGGCTCTGCGAAGAAGTTGCTGGGACGTCGCTGAAATTGCCCTGAAGCCGGCCGGGCCGGCCGGTGACCGGTGGGATCCTTCGGCCGTGGAGAACTGCCCGCACTGTGACGCGCCGCTCAAGCCGGCTTCGACCTACTGCCTCGCCTGCGACCAACCGGTCGCGGCTCCGACCAGCCGGCTGTCAGTTGCCGACGCGGTGCCGGTGCGGGGCCGGCCCCAGATGGTCCTGGCCGCGGTCGCCATCAGCCTCGTGGTCCTGGGCGGCCTCATCTGGGGCTACGTCGCCTACCTGCACCACGGCAGTGCCCAGGAGGCCGCGCAGGCCAAGGCGTACGTCACGCGGGGTGCCACGCTGCTGGTCGACGCGGAGAGCGGCCAAGCGGCCGCGTGCCGGCGGTCGACGAAGGTGCTCGCCGGCCCGGCCACCGCGGTCCTCACCCAGTGCCAGGGGCTCGTCGACCACGACCCCGGCGCCCGGGTCGCCTCGATCAGCGTCGACGGCCTGGATCTGCGGGGCTCGACCGGGTCGATCCACCTGCAGGCCAGCATCGCCGACCGGACCGGCACCCACAGCGTCGACCGGGTGGTCGACCTGATCCGCTCCGGCCGGTTGTGGCGGATGAAGTGGGACGGCCGGCCAGAGATCTGAGCCGCCGCATCCTGCGGCTGGGAAAACCCGTTGCCCGGCGTCGGCTGACCACCGTACGTTCGGGCGTCACTGCTGCCGAGCCGAGAAGGTCCCCGATGCTCCGTTGAGGTCGAACCCGTCACCGGTTTCCCACCTCTCCCTGGAGCACTCATGTCTCTCGCGTTCCACGACGTCTGCGTCCGCTGGCCCGGCGGCGACCTGGTCCTGGACCACTTCAGTGCCACGGTGCCCGACGGCCGGTCCGGCCTGGTCGGGGTCAACGGCAGCGGGAAGTCCACGCTGCTGCGCCTCCTCGCCGGCGACCTGACCCCGACCAGCGGCACCGTCACCGTGCCGCAGCGCGTCGCCTGGCTCCGTCAGGACCTCGTCCTGCGCGACGACGAGCCGGTCGACGTCCACCTCGGCATCGCGCCGGTACGCCGGTCGCTGCGGGCGATCGAGCAGGGCGACGTCGACCCGCGCCACTTCGACGTCGTCGGCGACGACTGGGACGCCGAGGAGCGCGCGGCCGCCGAGCTCGGCCGGCTCGGGCTGCCGGCCGACGTCCTCGACCGCCGCCTCGGCGAGCTGAGCGGCGGCGAGGTGATGCGGCTGGCCCTGGCCGGCCTGCTCCTGGACCGCCCCGACGTCCTGTTGCTCGACGAGCCGACGAACAACCTCGACCGTGCCGCCCGCAGCTACCTGTACGACGTCGTCGCCGGCTACCGCGGCACCATCGTCGTGGTCAGCCACGACCGCGAGCTGCTCGAGCACGTCGACCGGATCGGCGAGGTCCAGCTCCTCCCGGACCGCTCCGGCGCACGTGACCTGACCTGGTACGGCGGCGGCTGGTCGGCGTACCAGGAATCCGTCGCGGTCGAGCAGCAGGCGGCCCAGCAGGCAGCCGCGAACGCTCGCAACGAGGTCCGGCGCGAGCAGCGCGAGCTGGTCGAGAGCCAGACCGTGATCGCGCGCCGGCGCCGTCAGGGAGAGCGACTCGCGGAGTCGGGCAGCCTGCCCCGGATCCTGGTCGGGGCTCGCAAGCGCGCGGCCCAGGAGTCGGCCGGCAAGCTGACCGGCACCCACCGGCAGCGGCTCGAGGACGCTCGCGGTCGGCTGGCGCGTGCCGAGGAGCAGGTGCGGGACGACCGCGAGATCGTCGTCGACCTGCCGGCCACCCGGGTGCACCGGGGCCAGGGCGTGCTGGAGCTCGACCGGCTCGAGCTGCGCACCGGTCAGGTGCTCGGCCTCGAGCTGCGCGGGCCCGAGCGGGTTGCGGTCACCGGCGCGAACGGCTCGGGAAAGAGCACGCTGCTGCACACCGTCGCCGGCGACCTCTCCCCCGTTTCCGGCGCCGCGCGCACGCTGGTGCCGACGCGACTGCTTCCCCAGCGACTGGACGTGCTCGACCCCGCGCGCAGCGTCGTGGACAACGCCCGCGGGTTCGCACCGGCAGCCGAGCCGAACCTCGTCCGGGCCTCGCTGGCACGGTTCCTGTTCCGTGGTCGTGCCGCCGACCGGCTGGTCGGGTCGCTGTCCGGCGGCGAGCTCTTCCGCGCGACCCTGGCCTGCCTGCTCCTGGCCGAGCCCGCACCCCGGCTGTTGCTGCTCGACGAGCCCACGAACAACCTCGACCTGGCCAGTGTCGGTCGGCTCGTGAGCGCGCTGCGCGGGTACGCCGGTGCACTGCTCGTCGCCAGCCACGACGAGGCGTTCCTCGCCGACGTGGGCATCACCCGCCGGATCGAGCTCTGAGTTAGCGCCGCCGCGGCGTGGGTACGTCGGCGGCATGAGCAACAGTGCAGCCACGACGAAGGCCCGGCACCTGCAGCAGGTCCCGGGAGCGGACGCGGAGACCCCCACCGACGTCCCGGCCAAGGGCTGGTGGCAGATCCTGCGCCGCGCCTGGGCGGAGTCGAAGAAGGACCAGGTGCCGCTGCTGGCTGCCGGCGTGGCGTTCTACTCGTTCATGGCGTTGTTCCCGGCGATGATCGCCGCGACGTTGCTGTACGGCCTGGTCGCCGACCCGGCCACGGTCGCTCGCCAGGCGGACAAGCTCACCTCCGCGATGCCCTCCGACGCCGCGAGCATCGTGACCCGGCAGATGAGGGCGCTCGCCGACAGCCCGCACCAGTCGCTCGGGATCGGCCTGCTGATCGCGCTCCTGCTGGCGCTGTGGAGCGCCGCCGGCGGTGTGGGCAACATCGTCACGGCGATCAACATCGCCTACGACGAGGAGGAGAGCCGGGGGTTCGTCCGCCGCAAGCTGCTCTCACTGGCGCTCACGCTCGGCGGCATCGTCTTCGTCGTCGTCGCGATCAGCCTCGTCGGCGTGGCTCCCGCCGTGCTCAACTCGCTCGTGGGCGGTGGCCCGGCCCGGTGGGGCTTCGAGGCGATCCGCTGGGTGGCGCTGCTGGCCGGCATCAGCCTCGCGCTCGCCGTCCTGTACCGCTACGCCCCCGACCGCGACGAGCCCAAGTTCCGCTGGGTCTCGATCGGTGCCGCGGTCGCCAGCGTGATCTGGCTGGTGGCCAGCCTGGGATTCTCGCTGTACGTCTCGCACTTCTCCAGCTACTCCAAGACCTACGGAGCCCTGGCCGGCGTGGTGGTGCTGCTGCTGTGGCTGTGGATCAGCACCTTCATCGTGCTGCTGGGCGCGGAGATCAACGCCGAGGCCGAGCAGCAGACGGCGCGTGACACCACCCGCGGGGCTGCGCAGCCGTTGGGCGAGCGCGGGGCGGTCAAGGCCGACTCACTGCCCGGTGACGAGGGCGAGCCGGACGCCGACCACCCGCAGGAACGCCGGGCGCGGTAGGCCGCCGGCGCGTCCTCGATCAGTCCGCGCCGAGCTCCATCGCGGCGTCCTCGAGGACGGTCTCCTCGTCGCCGGTGAGCTCGGGGTTGGCGGCGATGATCTCCGCACCCCCGGCGGGCAGCTCGCCGTACAGGATGCCGTTCTCGACGAGCACCTGGCCCTGGTCCATCGGCTGGGCGGCGTACTGCTCGAGCTTGCCGCGGGAGTCGGCGATGTCGAGATTGCGCATGGTGAGCTGGCCGATCCGGTCGGTCGGACCGAAGGCAGCGTTCTCGGTGCGCTCCATCGACAGCTTGTCGGGGTGGTAGGAGAACGCCGGGCCCTCCGTGCGCAGGATCGTGTAGTCCTCGCCGCGCCGCAGGCGCAGCGTGACCTCGCCCGTGACGAGCGAGGCGATCCAGCGCTGGATCGACTCCCGCAGCATCAGCGCCTGAGGGTCCAGCCAGCGGCCTTCGTAGAGCAGGCGGCCCAGCCGCCGGCCCTCGGCGTGGTAGCTGGCGATGGTGTCCTCGTTGTGGATCGCGTTGAGCAGCCGCTCGTACGCCGTCCACAGCAGCGCCATGCCGGGCGCCTCGTAGATGCCGCGCGACTTGGCCTCGATGATCCGGTTCTCGATCTGGTCGGACATGCCCAGGCCGTG
>DATAKN010000200.1:0-13918 GCA_036261595.1 Marmoricola sp. | reverse complement strand
CGGCGGCCGCCGGTGTACTCCTTGGCCGTGGAGGTGCGGGCCACCGCATCGGTGACGATCTCGAACCGCGGCTGCTCGGCGTGGAGCTCGCCGTGCCAGATCTCGGAGTACCCGAGGTTGTGGGACAACAGCACCTCGAGGGTGCCGTCGGGCTGCGGCCGCAGGAAGCCGGTCTCCTGGGCGGCCTCGCGCACGTGGTTGCCCTGCTCGTCGATGATCCAGGACCGGCTCATGTAGTGGATGAACGGGCGGCCGTCCTGCTGGAAGAGGACCTCCTGGCCGAACTGGAAGTTCTCGATGCCGGGGTATTCGCCGTGCCCGTTGCCGGCCCAGGTGCCGATCAGCCAGGCCAACGGAGCACAGTTCGGGTGGATGTTCTGCGGGATCTCGAACGGCACGTCAGTCGTCTCCGGATCGGCGGTCGGTGAGGGTGTCGGTGAGGGTCAGGAGGCGGCGCGCCGCAACCAGCGCTGCGATGGCCAGGGCGAGCAGCACGCCCGCCGTCACAGCCACGAAGAACTCCTCCACGCGGCCAGTGTAGGAGGGCGCGGTGGTGCGGGGTGCGGGCGCCGGTGGGTGAGTCTTCCGGTGGTTGAGCCTGTCGAAATCCCCTGCGTCCACTCAGCGGTCGAGCGCTCGGTGACTGAGCCTGTCGAAACCACTCACGCGCGCAGAAAGGCCTTGCCCTCATATCCAAACACCTGTACGATGGACGCAAGTCCGGTGGTGATACAGATGGCTCAGGCCCCGGACCGCACCTGGTTCATCTGGGTGGGCCTCTCACGGGCCGGCTGCCCATCACGCGTGAGAACGGATCTCGTTCGATGCTGCGTGCTGGGAGGTGTTCGGAGTGGCGGTCATGCTGGACTCCTCCGGCGCCCACCCCGTGCTCGCGTGCGTGCAGCGGGTGGCTGAGGAGCTGTGCGGGATCACCGACGTGCCGGTGGAGTACCTGGGCACGACCGAGAAGGCCGACGCCCTGGTCGCCCTCGCCGCGGTGACCGCGCAACTGGACGCGTTGCGGTTGAGGTTGCTGGCGGCTGCCGACGACGTCGCCGCCCGCGACGGTGCCCGCGACCCGGGTGCCTGGCTGGCTCATGAGACTCGGGGCGACCGGCGCGAGCAGCAACGCGACCACCGGCTGGCCACTGGACTGGCCGTCCGGTGGCACCAGGTCGCGACCGGGCTGGCTACTGGGACGGTGAACCTGGCCCAGGCCCGGGTGATCACCTACGCCCTGGACGCCCTGCCCGAGGACGTGCCGGCCGACACCGTGACGCAGGCCGAGGCCCAGCTCGTCGCGTACGCCGCGGAGTTCGGTCCGCGCGAGCTGAGGGTGCTGGGGCGCCGCATCCTCGACGTGGTCGCCCCCGAGGTCGCCGATGAGGCCGAGGCCAGGGCACTCGCGCTCGAGGAACGCCGCGCCACCGAGACGACCAGCCTCTCGCTGACCCCGTGCGGCGACGGCACCACCCGCCTGCAGGGCCGGCTCCCCGATGCGGCCGCGCACCGGCTGGCCACCTACCTGGACGCGTTCACCTCACCACGTGCATCAGCGAGCCGGGCGCTCGACACCGGGCACCCAGATGCACGTGGGCCGCTCTCACGCCGTCGCGGCGAGGCCTTCTGCGCACTTCTCGAGCACCTCGACCCCAAGCAGCTCCCGGCGCACGGCGGAGACGCGACCACGGTGATCGTGACGATGACGCTCGACCAGCTCCGCGCCGAGCTCGCCGCAGCCGGGGTGATCAGCAGCGACGACCTCCGGATCACCGCCGGTGAGGCGCGACGGCTGGCCTGCACGGCGGGCATCGTCCCGGCAGTCCTGGGCGGCCGGTCGGAGATCCTCAACCTGGGACGGCAGAGTCGGCTGTTCAGCGCCGCCCAGCGCAAGGCCCTGAGACTGCGCGATCGACACTGCCGCGCCGAAGGGTGCCACGTCCCCGCTGCCTGGTGCGAAGCCCACCACCTCAAACCCTGGGCGCAGGGCGGCCGGACAGATGTGAAGGACGGCGTCCTGCTGTGCGCGTTCCACCATCACCGGGCGCACGACGCGACCTATCGGATGGTCCGACAAACCCACGGCGACCTCGAGTTCCACCGGCGAACCTGAGGCGGGGTCAACCGAGTCTGGTCGCCAGGACTGCCTGGTGGTCCGAGGGCGTGATCACGCGCCGTACGTCGTGGGCGGGCCCCGGCCCGTGGACGTCGTCGACCTTGCGTCGTCCTTCACCCAGCGTGGCGGGTTCGTCCTCGCGGCCCTGCCACGCCGAGGTCAGCCCCGGGAGGCGCAGGCCGTCGAAGTTCGAGTCGCCGGCGGCGTGGACCACGTGGCCGGCGCGCTGGTGCTCGGCGACCAGAGCGGCGAGGTTCACCACTTCGCTGCGGTGGCGGGCAGCGAGCACGGGCCGGTCACTGCGGTAACGGCCGCGCACCTGCACACCCGAGGTGAGGTGGAAGCCGAGCAGCGCGATGGCCTCGTCCCGGGCGCGGTCGTGCAGAACGGCGACGGCGACGTACCTGGGTGGTTCGATGCCCAGGAACTGGTCGGGCCGGTCGCAGCGGGCGGGACCGATGTTGAGCACCGCGCGCGCTTCGAGCAGGTCGAAGCGATCGGCGCGCGCGCCGACGACGTTGCCGTCGGCCAGCGTCGCGACCCAGTGATAGGTCGGGCCGGAAGCGTGGCGCGAGGCTGGCGTCCGGACGGCGGGCAATCCGAGAGGTGGCGCCAGCGACACGGCGCCGCGACGCCGAAGCGCCGGCAGTCGCGGTGGGTACCACTCCTGCAGCGCGACCAGATCCGGTTCCTCGGCCAGGACCAGATCGAGCGCCTCCTCCGCCGTCCGCACCGGAAGCGCGCCCAGGATGTTCGCGGTGGCAACGACGGTCCGGGTGGGCATGTCCACGAGTCTGCCCGCTGCGGCGTCCGTCCTGCCGCTGCGAGCGAGCGAAGCCGTAAGGTCCTGCCATGCGCAGCCTGGTGATCAAGTGCACGGCCGGGGCGGAGGATGCGGAGCGGTGCAACCAGGCGTTCACCGTGGCTGCCGCCGCCGTGGCGGCTGGTGCCGACGTCAGCCTGTGGCTGACCGGTGAGGCCACGTGGTTCGCGGTGCCGGGGCGGGCCGAGGAGTTCAGCCTCGACCTGGCCGGCTCGCTGGCCGAGTCACGTGACTTCGTCCTCGAGCAGGGGCGTCTGACCGTGTGCTCGCAGTGCGCCGCGCGGCGCGGCATCGTCGAGGCCGACCTCGTCGATGGTGCCCGGATCGCCGGCTCCACGGCGTTTGCCGAGGAGGTCCTGGTCGACGGGGTGCAGGCGCTGGTCTACTGAGCCCGTCTACTGAGCCCTGCTATCCAGCAGAGCCGACCGGCAGGCCCAGCAGGGCGCGCGCCTCGTCGCCCGACATGGGCGTGCGCTGCACGATCCGGCCGAGCTCGGCCGCCCGCGAGACGAGCTGGTCGTTGTGCTCGACCGGGACGTCCTTGGCGAGCGTGAGCACGTCCTCCATGCCCACGCGCAGGTGTCCACCCTTGCTCAGGCTGGCCAGGGCAACCGCGAGCGTGCTCCGGCCGATGCCGGTCGCCGACCAGCTCGTGGTCTCGGGCGGGAGGGCGGCGACCGCCGCGACGAGGGCGTCGGTGGTGCCGGGCATCCCGCCCGGGACGCCCATGACCAGGTCGACGTGCACCTTGCCGCCGTACGGCAGGCCGTGCAGGCGGAGCAGGCGGTGGAGCGCAGCGACGTGGCCGAGGTCGAAGAGCTCGAACTCCGGCACCACCTGGCGCTCCTGGCTGAGCTGGTACAGGTCACGCACGAACGGCCACGGGTTGGAGAACACGTCGTCGCCGAAGTTCGTCGTGCCCATCGTGAGGCTGCACGAGTCCGGCGCCGCATCCAGGACGCGCAGCCGGTCGTCGAGCGAGTCGTGCACCGAGCCGCCGGTCGACAGCTGCACCACCAGTCGGGTCGACTCGCGCAGCGCGGCGACCGTCTCCTTCAGGCGGCCCAGATCGAGCGTGGGCCGGTGCTCACCGTCGCGGATGTGCACGTGGATCATCCCGGCACCCGCAGCCTCGCAGCGCCGGGCCGTGTCCACGAGCTCCGGCAGCGTGGTCGGCAGCTGCGGGCAGTCCTCCTTGGCCGTCTCCGCTCCCGTCGGCGCGACCGTGATCAGCAGATCTCCCATGGGCGACAGCCAACCACGAACCTGCAGCCGTCTACCCTCGGGGCATGCGAGCGGTGCTCCAGCGCGTCACCCGCGCGGCGGTCACCGTGGACGACCGGGTCGTGGGCCGTCTCGACGGTCCCGGGCTCGTCGTACTCGTCGGGGTGACGCACGACGACGGTCCCGGCGAGGTCGCCTGGCTGGCGCGCAAGATCCGGGACCTGCGAATCATGCGTGAGGAGCAGTCCGTGGGCGACCTCGGCGCCGAGGTGCTGGTGGTCAGCCAGTTCACCCTGTACGGCGACGCACGCAAGGGCCGGCGGCCGACTTGGGCGGCCGCTGCACCCGGACCCGTCTCCGAGCCGCTGTACGACGCCGTGTGCGCCGAGCTCGAACGACTCGGCACACCGGTCCAACGCGGGATGTTCGGCGCACAGATGAGCCTCGAGCTGGTCAACGACGGTCCGGTCACACTGGTGCTCGACTCCGCCCGCGACTCCGGGAAGCCCTGACCGGGGCGATTCGGGCGACACGTCACTTTTGGCCCGGCGAATCGTTCAACTGGGAGCCACCCTCTCGGAAACCGACCGGTGACGGACACCGGTCCGTGTGGAGTCCGGGTGGCTCGGCAACCGGCCCCGAACCAGAGAGCTCAGCGTGGATTTCAAGGAACTGCTGCGCATGGCGCAGCGTCGTTGGCTGACCATCGTGGTGTTCTTCCTGGTCGGCCTCGTCGGCGCCGGTCTCCTCACCTACACCCAGAAGCCTCAGTACCAGTCCGAGGCGCGCGTCTTCATCTCCGCCGATACGACCGGCGGCAGCGTCGAGGCGTTCAACGCCAGCATGTTCACGACCCAGCGGGTCCAGTCCTACGCCGACCTGGCCACCAGCCGGGAGCTGATGCAGCGCGTCATCGCCCGGCTCAACCTGAACATGACGCCCGAGACGCTCGCCGGCAAGATCAGCGCCGAGGTCGCGACCGGCACGGTGATCATCGCGATCCACGTCACCGACGCCTCCCCCACGGTGGCCCAGCAGATCGCGAAGGCGGAGTCGGAGGTCTTCACCGACTACCTCGCGCAGCTGGAGACACCGCTGGGCTCCAGCGGTGCACCGGTCAAGGCCACGATCGTCGACCCGGCCTCCTACAGCGGTGTCCAGGTCAGCCCCAAGCCGCTGCTCAACCTCATCCTCGGTGCGTTCATCGGCGTGCTCGTCGGCTTCGGGGTCGCGGTGCTGCGCCACATGCTCGACAACACGATCACCTCGCCCGAGGACGTCGAGAGCACGATCGAGGCGCCGCTGCTGGCCGACATCGCCTACGACGCCGACGTACCCAAGCACCCGTTGCTCACCGAGGCCGGCAGCCACTCTCCCCGCGTCGAGGCCTTCCGGCTGCTGCGCACCAACCTGCAGTTCCTCAACCTCGACACCCGCCCGCGCTCCTTGGTGATCACCAGCGCCGTCCCCGGCGAGGGCAAGACCTCGACCGCCACCAACCTGGCGATCGCCCTGGCCCAGACGGGGCAGCGAGTACTGCTCGTCGACGGTGATCTGCGTCGGCCCAAGGTCGCCAGCGTCCTCGGGCTCGAGCGAGCCGTCGGGCTCACCACGGTGCTGGTCGGTCGCAGCGAGCTGCACGACAGCATCCAGAAGCACGCGGGCAGCGGGATCTTCGTGCTCGCCAGCGGCCCGATCCCGCCCAACCCGACCGAGGTGCTCCAGTCGCACGCGGCCCAGTCGCTGTTCGACCGGCTCACCGACATGTTCGACATGGTGATCATCGACGCGCCGCCGCTGCTTCCCGTCTCCGACGCCGCGATCATGGCGCGCGACGTCGACGGGGCGATCATGGTGGTGCGCCACGGGTCCACCACCCGGGAGCAGCTGCGGCAGGCGAGCGTCCGGCTGCAGCAGGTGGACGCCAACCTCTTCGGCGTCACGGTGAACATGGCCCCGCGTCGGGGCAAGCGCAGCTACGGCTACGGGTACGGCTACGCCTACGAGTACGAGCCGCTGCGCGTGAAGGCGAAGTGACCGCAACGGTCGGCTCCTGGGCGAGTCGTCGGCGTACTCCGACGATCGGCCGCATCCTGACGTACGGCGGCGCGACCGTCGTCCTGATGATGTTCCTCGTGCTGGCGACCGCGGGACCAGCGGCCGGCATCGTCGCGGTCGGCCTGCTGCTCTTCGTCGTCGCACTGATCTGCGTGGGGCCCGAGAAGCTCGGGCTGGCAGCGCTCGCGGTCGCGTTCGGCACCGCTCCGATGTACAAGGGCCTGGCACCCGGTGGCGCCACGGCCACCCCGACCGACCTGTGCCTCGTGCTCGGCTTCGGCCTGCTGCTCCCACGCCTGCTGCGATCCACCATCGAGCTGCCCGCCCGGTACGTTCTCGCGGTCGCGGTGATCATGGCGACCGGCATCATCGGCTCGCTCGCCTCCACGACCCCGGCGGCATCCTTCATGGCGCTGACGTTCTGGCTCGCGACCGTGCTGGCGCTGCCCACGGCCGTCCACCTGTGGCGACCGACCCGCCGGGAGGTCCAGACGATGGCCTGGGCCTTCGTCATCGGCCACCTGGTCAGCACGGTGCTCGGCTACGCCCTCGGCCACGTGTACGACGGACGGCTCTACGGCCTCACCACGCACCCCAACTACTTCGCCGAGAGCGGTGTGATCACCTTCGGGCTGCTGCTGCACCTGGTGGCCACCATGCGGCACAAGGCGCTGCCCTCGATCTTGCTCGCCGTCACCGTGTACACCGTCTACGTGAGCGGAAGCCGCGCCGGCACGCTGGCGCTGGCGGCCGTGGTCGTGCTGATTCCTCTCGTCGAGCGGTCGGCCCTCAAGACCTACGCGCTCGCGACACTCGCCGCCGCCGGTGCGGTCTTCCTGAGCCTGAACTGGTCGGCGCTCTCGGGCCAGGGTTCCCTGGGCCGGCTCACCGGTCAGGGGTCGGCGGCCGGGTCCGACCAGGAGCGCACCCAGGGCTTCGTCTACGGCTGGCACCGCTTCCTGGACCACCCGCTCACCGGCAGCGGCCTGGTCGACCTGTTCAACGTGCACAACAACTACCTCGAGGCCGCCATCGGCATCGGCATCTTCGGCGTGCTCGCCTTCCTGGTCGTGCTCTGGACCTTGGGCGCCCCCCTGTTCGGCCGGCACGAGATGCGACGGATCTGCTACACCGTGGTCGGCTACGCGGTGTTCGGTGCGACCACGCCGGCGCTCTACGACCGCACCTACTGGGTGGCGATGTCGCTCAGTGTCGTGGTGGTCACGGCGGTGCACCAGGACGCGCAGCGCCGACGGTCCCGGTTGCTGGAGCCGGTTCCTCGGCGTACCGGGCCGGGTCAGCCGCCTCCGCGGGTCCCGATCCCCGCCGGCTGAGCACGTCACCCAGGAGCACGTGGCTCGTTGAGGAGGGTGCCGCCGCCGAAGGAGGACGACATGGCTGCCAGTCCGACCGGAATCGTCATCTCCGTCGTCGGATGCGGCTACCTCGGAGCCGTGCACGCCGCCTCGATGGCGGCCCTGGGCCACACCGTCGTCGGCGTCGACAACGACCCGGAGCGCAGCGACGCCCTCTCCGCCGGCAAGGCCCCCTTCTACGAGCCCGGGCTCGAGGACCTCCTGGCCGACGGGCAGGCGACGGGACGTCTGCGGTTCAGCATCGACATCTCCGACGCCGCCGCGGCGACCGTCCACTTCCTCTGCGTCGGCACGCCCCAGGCAACCGGCCAGCACGCAGCCGACCTCGCCTACGTGGAGTCAGCGGTCACCGACCTGCTCGAGGTGCTCAAACCCGGCGACGTCGTGGTCGGCAAGTCCACCGTGCCGGTGGGCACCGCCGCCGAGATCGCGACGCGCATCCGCGCGGCCGTCCCCGGGGCCGACCTGATCTGGAATCCCGAGTTCCTGCGCGAAGGGTTCGCGATCGAGGACACGCTGCAACCTGACCGGATCGTGTTCGGCCTGGAGGACGGCGACGGCGCGCTGCGCGCCCGGCGTGTGCTCGAGGAGGTGTACGCGCCGATCCTGGCCGCCGGGACTCCGCTGATCGTCACGAACTACGCCACCGCGGAGCTGGTGAAGGTGGCGGCCAACGCCTTCCTCGCCACGAAGATCTCGTTCATCAACGCGATGGCCGACCTGTGCGACCTCGTCGACGGTGATGTGGCGCAGCTGGCCGACGCGCTCGGCCACGACCAGCGGATCGGCCGCAGGTTCCTCAACGCGGGTCTCGGCTTCGGCGGCGGCTGCCTCCCCAAGGACATCCGGGCGTTCATGCACCGGGCCGGCGAGCTCGGGGCCGACCAGACGCTGACGTTCCTGCGCGAGGTCGACACGATCAACCTGCGCCGCCGCGAGCAGTCGGTGTTGTCGGTGCAGTCGATGCTGGACGGCCAGGTGGCGGGCCGGCGGATCGGCGTCCTGGGTGCGTCGTTCAAGCCCGACAGCGACGACATCCGCGACTCCCCGGCGCTCGCGGTCGCCGAGGCCCTCCACCTCCTGGGCGCCGACGTCCACGTCTACGACCCGCGAGCGACGGTCGCGGCGCAGCGGAAGAGCCCGCAGCTGCGCTACCGCGAGTCGGCGTACGACGCGGCAGCCGGTGCCGAGGTGGTCCTCCTGCTCACCGAGTGGCGCGAGTTCGTCGACCTCGACCCCGACGCGCTCGGCGAGGTCGTCGCCCACCGGCGGATCTTCGACGGTCGCAATGCACTCGACCCGGAGCGCTGGTCGGCGGCCGGCTGGGACTACCGCTGCCTGGGGCGTCCGGGTGCCGGCCGGCGCGTGGCAGCCCGATCCTGATCGATGGAGCACCTGTGACCCGTTCCCCCCGCCTGGCCTTGCGACGGACCCGGCAGACCCTGACCGCCTTCGAGAACGGACCGAAGGTGCTCTGGGACCTGGCCGGCCAGCGCCTGCCCTGGGGCGGTGACGAGGTCGTCTTCCGCACCGCGTCCGGCATGGTGGTGCACTGCCCGAACCGGCCCGGGGCGCGGGTGCCGGTCTACGAGATCTTCGCCGAGAACGCCTACCGACTCTCGTCGGTCCTCGAGGGCCTGCGCGCTCCGGTGGTGCTGGACATCGGCGGGCACATCGGATGCTTCGCGCTGGCCGTCGCCCAGGCAGCCCCGGACGCCCGCGTGCTTTCCTACGAGGCCTCTCCGTCGACCGCTGCCTGGCTCTCCCGCAACGTGGTGGCCAACGGCCTGGCGGACCGGGTCACCGCTCACCACGTGGCGATCGCCAGTGCGTCCGGCCACCTGTCGTTCGCCGACAACCGCGGCGGCAGCAGCCTGAACGGCCTGACCGCTCCGGCCGGGTCGACGCAGGTGCAGGTTCCGTGCATCACCTTCGCCGACGCGGTGGCCGATGCGGGTGGTCGCGTCGACGTGGTCAAGATCGACACCGAGGGCGCGGAGTACGACCTCGTGCTCGCAGGCGATCCGGCCGCGTGGGCGTCGGTGCAGCGCCTCGTGCTGGAGTACCACGACGTCCCCGGACACGACTGGTCAG
The DNA here is from genome assembly GCA_036261595.1 of Marmoricola sp. Taxonomy (GTDB): domain Bacteria; phylum Actinomycetota; class Actinomycetes; order Propionibacteriales; family Nocardioidaceae; genus Marmoricola. The sequence continues at coordinate 4,227 of DATAKN010000200.1, read as the reverse complement.
AGCTGCGCGACTTCTTCGCCGGCGTCGGCCTGCACGTGACCGACCATGAGGCGGCCACGCCCCGCCAGGGCACGGCCTGGCTGACTCGGGAGCACTGAGGTGTCCCGGCTCCCCCGAGCGCTCCAGCCGGCCTGGCCGCTGGTCAAGCGCGCCCATCGGCTGGCCACACGCCGTGTCGGCGGCGTCACCCGCCACACCAGGGCCCTCGCCGGGTCGCGCGCCGTACCGCGGCTGGGCACCGCGTCGGCCGAGGAGACCGCGGCCCTGGAGCCGGGCGCGGTCCGTCTGCACGTGGGCGGGCCGGCCGAGCCGCTGCTCCGGCCCCGGCCGACCGGTCTGCCGGAGCACCACTGGGTCTTCGACCGTTGGGCCGACCTCGAGGCTCCCCGCCGCTTCACGCTCGAGATCGACCGCGGGCTCGTGGTGGGCGACTACGCGGCGCACATCACCCCGGGCGGGGTGCTGGACTACGAGACCAGCACCTACTTCGGCGTGACCGGGTGGAAGGAGCACCCGGTGTTCCTGCGTCCGCGGCTTCCCGAGCCGACTGAGGTGGCGGGCTCACTGGTGACCCTGGCGACACGCGGATCGCGGGCGAACTACTACCACTTCCTCCTCGACGCGCTCCCCCGCTGGGGCGTGCTGCAGGAGACCATGCCGGGTTTCGTGCCGGACCGGTACTTCGTCAACCGCTCCACCGGCTACCAGAAGCAGCTGCTCGGCATGATCGGACTGGGCGACGTACCGGCGATCGAGCCGACGAAGCACGTCTCGGTCCGTGCCGAGCGACTCGTGGTGCCCTGTACGCCGAACCTCGACCTGATGGCGCCCACCTGGACCACGACGTGGCTCAAGGACCACCTGCCGCCATCGCGCACGACCGGCCTGCCGAAGCGGCTCTACGTCACCCGCGGGTCGGTGCGGAACACCCGCCGCCTGGTCAACGAGGACGCCGTGCTCGCGGCGCTGGAGCGTCGTGGGTTCGTGCGGTTCGACCCCGGTGCGCACAGCGTCCAGGACCAGATCGACCACTTCGCAGCGGCCGAGGCGATCGTCGCGCCGCACGGTGCCGCGCTGGCGAACCTGACCTTCTGCAGTCCCGGCGTGCGCGTGCTGGAGCTGTTCGCGCCGCGGTACGTGAACCCGTGCTACTGGGCGATCGCGAGCAACGTCCCCGACGTCCGCTACCGCTACCTGGTCTGCGGTGAGGACGACCGCGCGCCGGGCTCGGACATGGACGGCGTGCTCACCGACATCACGGTCGACGAGGCGCTGCTGACCGGGATGCTGGACGAGCTGCTCGCCGACGACGCCACCGAGGCGCCCGGACCTGCCGGTGCCGGCCTCAGATCAGCTCCGGGTGGCTCCTGAACCACTCGATCGTGCGCTTCAGGCCGTCCTCGACCGCAACCTGAGGGCTCCACCCGAGCACCTCCCTGGCGAGCGCGATCGCGGGCTGCCGAACCGACGGGTCGTCGGTCGGGCGTTCGATGAAGACGACCTCGGACTCCGACCCGGCCAGGTCGCGGATCCAGCGGGCCAGGTCGAGCATGGAGATCTCGTTGGGGTTGCCGATGTTCATCGGGCCCGGGTGGTCGGTGCCGGCGAACCTCAGGATGCCGTCGACCAGGTCGTCGACGTAGCAGACCGACCGGGTCTGGCTGCCGTCGCCGGCGACGGTGATCGGGTCGTTGCGCAGCGCCTGCCGGATGAAGTTCGGGATCGCCCTGCCGTCGTTGGGCCGCATCCGCGGACCGAAGGTGTTGAAGATCCGCACGATGCCCGTGTCCACGCCGTGGGTGTGCCGGTAGGCCATCGTCAGCGCCTCGCCGAACCGCTTCGCCTCGTCGTACACGCCGCGAGGGCCGACCGGGTTGACGTGTCCCCAGTAGTCCTCGGTCTGCGGGTGCACCTGCGGGTCGCCGTACGTCTCGGAGGTCGAGGCCAGCACGAACCGAGCACCGCGCTCCTTGGCCAGCCCGAGCGCGTGCAGCGTGCCGATCGAGCCGACCTTCATGGTCTCGATCGGCAGCTCGAGGTAGTCGATCGGCGAGGCGGGGGAGGCGAAGTGCAGGACCAGGTCGACCTCGCCGGTGACGTGGACGTAGTCAGTGACGTCGGCACGGACGAGCCGGAAGGCGGGGTTGCCGATCAGGTGCTCGACATTGGCCGGTACGCCGGTGAGGAAGTTGTCGAGGCAGACCACCTCGTCGCCCCGCTCGACCAGCGCCGTGCACAGGTGCGAACCCAGGAAGCCGGCTCCGCCGGTCACCACGACCCTCATGACATCCTCTCGTCGCCCCACGGTCGGACCTCGCCCCACCGTCGGGGCTCGCGCAGCCGTCGGAACTCGCGCATTCGTCGGGATCGGAAACGATCCGCGGACCGCCCGGTCACGCTACCCCGCCGTTCAGAACGGGCTCACCTGGCCGCGGAGAGGCTGATCTCGCTGATCGCGGTGGTGTCCCGGGGGCCGCGCTTGACCGCGAGAATCTCGAGCGTGACGGTGTCGGTGGTCGTGCGCGGCACCCGCAGCACCTGCATCGCCCGTGAGGACGATTCCGGGTCGAGCCGTTGGACCACGCTGACACCGTCGCCGAGGGTCCAGCGCACCCGGGTGATCCGGTTGTTCTCGGCGTACCGGTCGGCGCCGCTCGCGGGATCGGTCTTCGCGTACCCGGCGATCAGGCCGACCTGGGCGATGTCGGTCTGGGCGCCGAGCCGGAGCGTGAGCTTCTGCCCGATCGCCGACCCGGTGCAGCGCCAAGCGGTCTGCGCCTCCCCGTCGGTGGCGTTCTGCGGCACGTAGTCGACCGTGTGGCCGGCCGCGTCCTTGGCCGGCGGCGCGGTGCAGTCGGCGGCGATCGCGTCGATGCTCACCGGCTGCACGGGGCCCGTCCAGGCGTTGGGCACGTGCGCCTTCGACGCCTTCGTCGGGGTGGCCTTCGACGGCGAGCGAGTCGCGTGGGTCGCGCGGCTCGACTGCTGAACCGCCGTGCCGGCGTCCTGGTGTCTGCCACCTCCGGCGACGGTCGAGCCGACGGCGTACGCCCCCGCCACCAGTACCGCCGCGGCTGCGGTGACGACCGAGACGAGGAACCACCGTGAGGCACGCCAGCGCTCGAACGGACTGCGACGGTCGGCGGGCGGTTCGACGTCACCGACAGGCAGTCGCGCGGTCAGCTCGTCCGGTACGCCGCCTGCCGCCGGCTGGTCATGCTGCGCCGGGTGCTCGTGCGGCCCCGGCTGGTCCTGCGGCACGTCGCCGCTCTGCAACGCGCGGAGGTAGGCCTCCCGGTAGGCCGCAGCGAACTCCTCCGGCACTTCCGGCGGAGGAGCGTCGTGGAACTCAGAGCCGGGCATGACGCGGCAGAGCGTAGCCGACGGTGGGCGCACGAACGGCCTCGCCCTCGTCCCTGGACGGGGCGAGGGCGAGGCGCGGACCTTCGTGAGCGGTCAGAGCGCGACCGCCACCTCGGCGACGACGCCGGTCGCAGCGACGACCTTCCGGTCCACCGGTTCGGCCTTCGGGGCCAGCGTGCGCAGCGTCCACTCCCCCGGGCCAGCGAAGAACCGGAAGTGGCCGGTGGCCGACGTCGGCACCTCGGCGGTGAACTCACCGGAGCGGTCGAGCAGCCGCACGTAGGCGTTGCCGACCGGCTCACCACCCTTGACCACCTGGCCCTGGATGATGGCTTCCTTCTTGACGTCGATGCCGTCCAGCGAGAGGCCGCCCTCAGTCGCGCCGCACATCAGGCGCTCTGCCCATCGGGAAGGCCTGCCTCGTCGCCCAGGACCACCGGTACGCCGACCAGCGAGCCGTACTCGGTCCACGAGCCGTCGTAGTTCTTCACGTTGTCCTGGCCGAGCAGCTCCTTGAGCACGAACCAGGTGTGGCTCGACCGCTCGCCGATCCGGCAGTAGGCGATGGTGTCCTTGTCCCAGTCCACGCCGGCCTCGGTGTAGATCTTCTTCAGCTCGTCGTCGGACTTGAAGGTGCCGTCGTCGTTGGCCGCCTTGCTCCACGGGACGTTGGCCGCGGTCGGGATGTGCCCGGCGCGCTGTGCCTGCTCCTGCGGGAGGTGGGCCGGGGCGAGCAGCCGGCCGGCGTACTCGTCAGGGCTGCGGACGTCGACGAGGTTCTGCGCGCCGATGGCCGCGACGACCTCGTCGCGGAACGCGCGGATCGACACGTCCTGGTCCTTGGCCTGGTAGCTGGTCTTCTCG
>DATAKN010000195.1:0-29916 GCA_036261595.1 Marmoricola sp. | reverse complement strand
GGTGGTCTGAGAGATGTTCGCCTACGTCGTGCGGCGCCTGGTCGCCGGCATGGTCCTGCTCGTGGTGATGAGCTTCGTCACCTTCCTGCTGTTCTTCGCCTCGCCGATCGATCCGGGCCGCTTCGCCTGTGGCAAGAGCTGCCCGCCGGCGCTGATCAAGCAGACCGACAAGGCGCTCGGATTCGACAAGCCCTGGCCGGTGCAGTGGAAGGACTTCGCGGTCGGGGTGGTCAAGGGCCGTGAGTACCCGGAGGACGCCGCGCTGCGCAAGTCGGCGCCCGAGCTGGTGGCGCACTGTCCGGCGCCGTGCCTGGGGTACTCGAAGGTCAACTCCGCGACCGTCACCTCGCTGCTGGAGAACAAGATCGCGGTGTCATCCTCGATCGCGTTGGTCGCGTTCGTGCTCTGGATCGGCGGTGGGGTGATCCTCGGGGCGATCGCGGCACTGACCAAGGGGTCGATCATCGACCGCGGTGTGGTCGGGACCAGCCTCGTCTTCTACTCGTTCCCGACGTTCTGGATCGGGCTGTTCCTACTGGAATTCCCGGCGATCAAGTGGGGCTGGGTCTCGGTCCCGAGCTACACCCCGATCGCCGACGGTGGCGTGTTCGGCTGGTTGAGCAACCTGTTCCTACCGGCGTTGACCCTGGCGCTGTTCTACATGGCCGGTTACGTGCGCATGACGCGCGCGTTCGTGCTGGAGTCGATGGGTGAGGACTACCTGCGCACCGCGAAGGCCAAGGGACTCGTGCCGCGCCGGATCCTCATGAAGCACACGATGCGCGCCGCGCTGACGCCTCTGGTCACGATGGCAGGCCTGGATTTCGCCGGCCTCCTGGGCGGCGCGGTGATCACCGAGCAGGTCTTCAACTTCAACGGGCTGGGCAAGCTCGCCGTCGACTCGATCGCCACGTTCGACCTGCCCACCGTCATCGGACTAGTCCTGCTGTTGGCGTCGTTCGTGATCATCGCGAACATCGTCGTGGACATCCTCTACGCCTTCATCGATCCGCGCGTTCGGATCGGGTAGGAAGGACCACCATGAGCTTCCTGTCCGTGCGCGACCTCGTCGTGCACTTCCCGACCGTCGACGGCGTCGTCAAGGCGACCGAAGGCCTCTCCTACGAGCTCGACCGTGGGAAGACGCTCGGCATCGTCGGCGAGTCCGGATCGGGCAAGTCGGTCTCGAGCTCGGCGATCCTGGGGCTGCACCGCGGCACCAACGCCCACGTGACCGGCGAGATCCTCCTCGACGGAGTCGATCTCCTCAAGGTCAACGACGAGACCATCCGACGCAAGCGTGGCCGCGAGGTCTCGATGATCTTCCAGGACCCGCTGTCCGCGATGCACCCGTACTACACGGTGGGCAACCAGGTCATGGAGGCCTATCGCGTCCACCACGACGTGAGCAAGAAGCAGGCGCGCGCCCGCACGATCGAGATGCTCGACCGCGTCGGCATCCCGCAGCCGGACCGCCGCGTCGACGACTACCCGCACCAGTTCTCCGGTGGCATGCGGCAACGGGCGATGATCGCGATGGCGTTGATCAACGACCCCGGCCTGCTGATCGCCGACGAGCCGACGACGGCACTCGACGTGACGGTGCAGGCACAGATCCTGGACCTGCTGCAGGACCTGCAGCGCGAGTTCAACTCGGCGATCATCATCATCACCCACGACCTCGGTGTGGTCGCGGAGATGGCCGACGACGTGCTGGTCATGTACGCCGGCCGTGCGGTGGAGTACGGACCGACGAAGGAGATCCTGGTCCACCCGGAGATGCCGTACACCTGGGGCCTGCTCTCGAGCGTGCCCGACGTCGTCGGCGACACCGACGCCAAGCTGATCCCGATCCGCGGCAACCCGCCGAGCCTGCTCACGCCGCCGTCTGGGTGTCCGTTCCACCCGCGGTGCGACCATCGTGACAAGGTGCCCGGCGATCTGTGCCGCACCACCCTGCCGCTGCTGACGCCCGCGCGTGCGGGCGGCAACCACGTGAAGCGGTGCCACCTCGCGAACCCGGACGAGGTCTACGCGACCGAGATCCTGCCGGAGATCGCCCCTGACTTGGTCGAGGAGCAGCAGGCATGACCCAGAGTGACCCGCAGCAGGACACTCCGCGTGACCTCGTGGCCGACCCGGCGTCCGACTCCGTGTCCACCCCGGCCGCTCACGCGGCGCGGGGGTCGCAGTCGAACGCCGAGCCGGTCCTCACCGTCGAGAACCTGCGGATGTACTTCCCCGTGAAGACCAGCGGGATCATCCGGCGCACGGTCGGGCACGTGCAGGCCGTCGACGGGGTCTCCTTCGAGGTGCCGAAGGGCGGCTCGCTGGGGCTGGTCGGTGAGTCCGGCTGTGGCAAGTCGACCACCGGTCGGCTGATCACGCGGCTGCTGAAGCCCACCGGAGGGCGGATCGACTTCGAGGGCCGCGACATCGCGCAGCTCAGCCCGCGCGAGCTGATGCCGCTGCGCCGCGAGATCCAGATGATCTTCCAGGACCCCGCGACGTCACTGAACCCGCGGCACACGGTCGGCGCGATCGTCGGAGCGCCGCTGGAGATCCACAAGGTCGTGCCCAAGGACAAGGTGATCCCGCGGGTGCAGGAGCTCCTCGAGATCGTCGGCCTCAACCCCGAGCACTACAACCGCTACCCCCACGAGTTCTCCGGTGGTCAGCGGCAGCGGATCGGCATCGCCCGCGCGCTGACGCTGCAGCCCAAGCTGCTCGTCGCCGACGAACCGGTCTCCGCCCTGGACGTCTCCATCCAGGCGCAGGTGATCAACCTGCTCCAGGACGTGCAGCAAGAGTTCGGGATCGGGTTCCTCTTCATCGCCCACGACCTGGCCGTGGTGCGGCACTTCTGCCCTGAGGTCGCGGTGATGTACCTGGGCAAGATCGTCGAGGTCGCCGACCGCGACACGCTCTACAACCACCCGCACCACCCGTACACACAGGCATTGCTCTCGGCCGTGCCGGACGTCAAGCAGGCCGCGATCGGCGGTCGGCGCGAGCGGATCCGGCTGGAGGGCGACGTACCGAGCCCGATCCTGCCGCCGTCCGGTTGTCGCTTCCGCACGCGCTGCGCCCTCGCGCAGGAGATCTGCGCCAAGGTGGAGCCCCCGCTGTTGCAGATCGGGCCGCGCCACAAGGTGGCGTGCCACTTCGCCGGCGAGCTCGGGCACGCCCCGAAGGAGCCGGTGACGATGAAGGTGTGCGGCGTCGACGCCCACGGCGCACCGGTGCCCGGTGCCGTGCCCGACGTCCAGCTCAACGAGCCGGGCTTCGCCGACCGCTGGACCGACCTGCGGACCGGCCAGCTCACCGGAGCGTGATCGACCCCCTGCGTTCGCTCGTGCTCAAGCACGGCGGGGCACCCAGGACGCCGTGGCCGCAATGAACCGCGTCGCTGGGGCTCCGTAGGCTGAGCCCGTGGACGACGCCCTGTTCGACGCTGCTCCGGCGGTGCCGCCTGCCCGGGAGGGCACGGGCTCGCTGTCCGGCACGGGGCACGCGTCAGCGCCGCTCGCCGTACGCATGCGACCGCGCACGCTCGACGAGCTCGTCGGACAGCAGCAGCTCCTCGCGCCCGGGTCGCCGTTGCGGCGGCTCGTGGAGGGCGACCAGCCGATGTCGCTGCTGCTGTGGGGTCCGCCGGGCACCGGCAAGACCACGATCGCGTCGATCGTGTCCACTCAGACCAACCGGGCCTTCGTGGAGGTCTCGGCCGTCGCGGCGGGCGTCAAGGAGGTCCGGGCCGCGATCGACGGCGCGCGGGCACGGCTCGCCCGGAGCGGTCAGGAGACCGTGCTGTTCGTCGACGAGGTGCATCGCTTCTCCAAGGCGCAGCAGGACGCGCTGCTGCCCGGGGTGGAGAACCGCTGGGTGACCCTGGTCGCGGCGACCACGGAGAACCCCTTCTTCTCGGTGATCTCGCCGCTGCTGTCCCGCTCGTTGCTGCTGACGCTCGAGCCGCTCACCGACGATGACATCCGTGACGTGGTGCTGCGAGCGGCCGCCGACGAGCGAGGGTACGGCGGTCGCGTGGAGCTGGCCGACGACGCCCTCGAGCACCTGGTCCGGCTGGCCGGCGGTGATGCCCGCCGGTCGCTGACCTACCTGGAGGCAGCCGCCGGCGCTGCGGGCGTCTCGGCAGGCGCAAGCAGCTCGAGCGCCGGGGGCGGCTCGGCGACGGGGGTGACGATCGACCTCGAGACCGTGGAGAAGGCGGTCGACCGGGCGGCCGTGCGCTACGACCGACAGGGCGACCAGCACTACGACGTGATCAGTGCGTTCATCAAGTCGGTGCGAGGCTCCGACGTCGACGCAGCACTGCACTACCTGGCCCGGATGATCGAGGCAGGGGAGGACCCCCGGTTCATCGCCCGTCGGTTGGTCATCCTCGCCAGCGAGGACGTGGGGCTGGCCCATCCCTCGGGTCTGACGACGGCGGTCGCCGCGGCCCAGGCGGTCCAGTTGATCGGCATGCCCGAGGCGCGGCTCAACCTGGCCCAGGCGACCATCGAGCTTGCCCTGGCACCGAAGTCGAACGCGGTGATCAAGGCCATCGACGCAGCGACCGCGGATGTCCGCGCGGGCCGGATCGGTGCCGTGCCGCCCCATCTCCGCGACGCTCACTACCCGGGTGCGAAGCGGCTCGACCACGGCACGTTGTACACCTACTCCCACGACGCGCCGTACGGCATCGCGGAGCAGCAGTACGCACCGGACGTCGTGCTCGAGTCCGAGTACTACCGTCCCACCACGTTGGGCGCCGAGGCTGGTTTCCGTGAGCGCTGGGAGCGGATCCGACGGATGATCCGCGGCAGGTAGGGTCAGCAGCCATGGGCCTACCCCTCGTTGTCGCAGCACTGGTGGTCGCCGTCGGTGCGGCCGCCATCCTGGCGGTGGTGACTGTCCTGGTCCTCCGTGGACGGCGGTCCCGGGCGGACCTCGAGGAGATGCTCCTGGCTGCCCGTCGCGAGACCGACGAGCTCCGCCGTCGGCTGGACGAGCTGACCGGCGACCGTCGGACCGACGCGCCCGTGGCCCGGTCGCATCGGGAAGCCACGGAGGCGTTCGTGATCACCCACGTCGGCGACCCGGACGAGGTCGACCAGTCGGCACTCTCGGCGTCGCCCGTGCCCGACCGGCTGGTGCTGAGCGCCACGCTGGGCGAGCCGCTGGTCAAGGTGGCCGCCTTCTCCCACGGCGTACGCCGGGCACTCTCACCGGAGTCGCGCAACCGGATCTGGTTCGAGGTGCGACGGGAGGTGCGCGCGTCGCGTCGGCGGCGCCGGGCGTTGCGCAAGCGGCTCGAGCGCGAGTACCGCGCGAACCTGCGCGCCGCGGAGGACGTCGCATGAGGCGTGGCTTCTGGTTCGCCGCTGGCGCGGGTGCCGGGGTGTACGTGATGGTGCGCGCCCGGCGGGCGGCTGAGACGTTCACCCCCGAGGGCCTCCGTGACCGCGTCGCCGGGCTCTCCGTGGGCGCGCACCTGTTCGCCGACGAGGTCCGCGCCGGGATGGGCGAGCGCGAAACCGAGTTGCGGCAGCGCCTGGGCCTGACGCTTGATGGACCACTCGAGCTGGAGTCTCGACCGGCGGAGGACGTCCCGGGTCTCCCGTCTCGCTTCGCCCCCACCACCGACAGCATGGAAGGCACCCACTGATGGACACCGCCGAGATCCGCCGCCGCTTCGTCGCGCACTTCGAAGCCGCCGGTCACCGCGCGGTGCCCTCTGCGTCGCTGCTGGTCGACGACCCGAACCTGCTCTTCGTCAACGCCGGCATGGTGCAGTTCAAGCCCTACTTCCTCGGGCAGGAGACGCCGCCGTACTCGCGCGCGGTGAGCATCCAGAAGTGCCTGCGCACCCCGGACATCGAGGACGTCGGCAAGACCACGCGGCACGGCACGTTCTTCGAGATGTGCGGGAACTTCTCCTTCGGCGACTACTTCAAGGAAGGCGCCATCCAGCTCGCCTGGGACCTGGTCACCAAGCCGGTCGCCGAGGGCGGCTTCGGGCTCGAGGAGAGCCGGCTGTACCCCAGTGTGTACGTCGACGACCCCGAGGCGGCCGAGATCTGGCGCCGGACCACGGGGTTCTCCGACGACCGGGTGATCCGGCTGGGCAAGAAGGAGAACTACTGGTCGATGGGGATCCCGGGGCCGGGTGGTCCCTGCTCGGAGATCCTCTACGACCGCGGTCCCGAGTACGGCGCCGACGGCGACTTCTCCGCGGAGGACCGCTACCTGGAGATCTGGAACCTGGTCTTCATGCAGGACGAGCTGAGCGCGGTCCGCAGCAAGGAGGACTTCGACATCGCGGGGCCACTGCCGAAGCAGAACATCGACACCGGCATGGGTCTCGAGCGCGTCGCCTTCCTCCAGCAGGGCAAGGCGAACATGTACGAGATCGACGTAATGTTCCCGGTCATCGAGCGGGCCGAGGAGCTCACCGGTCGGCGTTACGGTGCCAACCACGAGGACGACGTCCGGTTCCGGGTCGTCGCCGACCACGTCCGCAGCTCGATGATGCTGATCGGCGACGGCGTGACGCCCGGCAACGAGGCGCGCGGATATGTCCTCCGACGGCTGCTGCGCCGGGCGATCCGCTCGATGCGCCTGCTCGGCTACGAGGACCGCGCGCTGCCCGAGCTGCTCCCGGTCAGCCGGGACAAGATGAAGCTGTCCTACCCCGAGCTCGAGTCGGACTGGGAGCGGATCTCCACCATCGCCTACGCCGAGGAGGACGCCTTCCGCCAGACGCTGCGTACCGGAACGCAGATCTTCGACATGATGTCGGACACCGTGAAGTCGTCCGGGTCGAGCCGGCTGCCGGCGTCGGACGCGTTCGCCCTGCACGACACCTACGGCTTCCCGATCGACCTCACCCTCGAGATGGCGGCCGAGAAGGGCCTGCAGGTCGACGAGGAGGGCTTCCGCCGGCTCATGGGTGAGCAGCGCGAGCGCGCGAAGGCCGACGCCCGGGCCAAGAAGGGCGCCCACGTGAGCATTGCGGCGTACCGCGAGATCGCCGACGCGCTCGGTCACCCCGTGCAGTTCGTGGGCTACGACGACGTGGTCGCCGAGAGCGCCGTGCGCGGCCTGGTCTCGCCCGACGGATCGGTGCTCGGTGCGGCCGGGGCGGGCTCCGAGGTGGAGCTCGTGCTCGACCGCACCCCGTTCTACGCCGAGGGCGGCGGCCAGCTGGCGGACGAAGGTCTGATCGAGCTCGACAACGGCGCTCGTGTGCAGGTGCTGGACGTCCAGAGCCCCATCTCCGGGCTGGTCGTGCACAAGGTGAAGGTGGTCGAGGGCGAGGTCGTCGCCGGTGCGGCGGCGCACGCCGTGGTCGACATCGAGCGCCGACGCTCGATCAGCCGGTCGCACACCGCGACCCACATGGTGCACAAGGCGTTCCGGGAGGCCCTGGGCGAGACCGCCACCCAGGCGGGCTCGGAGAACTCCCCGGGCCGGTTCCGGTTCGACTTCTCCGCGGCCGGCGCGGTCCCGCAGAGCGCGATGGGCGACGTCGAGGCACGCGTCAACGACCTGATCCTCGCCGACCTCGCGGTGCACGCCGAGCTGATGTCGCAGGAGGACGCGGTGAAGTCCGGCGCCATGGCGCTGTTCGGCGAGAAGTACGGCGACACCGTGCGGGTGATCTCGGTCGGTGACTGGGCGCGCGAGCTGTGCGGTGGCACCCACGCGCTGCGCTCCGGGCAGCTCGGTGTGGTCAAGCTGCTGGGGGAGTCGTCGATCGGCTCCGGCGTACGCCGCGTCGAGGCCCTAGTCGGCGGGGACGCCTACCGGTTCCTGGCCCGGGAGCACGTGCTCGTCGCGCAGCTCAGCGAGGCGCTGAAGGTCCGCCCCGAGCAGCTGCCCGAGCGGGTGAGCGACCTGGTGGACCGGCTCCGCACCGCGGAGAAGGAGATCGAGAAGGTCCGGCTCCAGCAGCTGCTCTCCGGCGCCGGGGAGCTCGCCGCACAGGCGGAGGACGTCGCCGGCGTCGCGTTCGTCGGGCAGGTCGTCGAGGGTGCCGGTGGTGGTGACGCGCGCACGCTCGCGCTCGACGTGCGGGGGCGCATGGGCGGTGACCGGCCCGGCGCGGTGCTGATCGTCGGGGTGCAGGACGGCAAGCCGTCGGTGGTCGCCGCGGTCAACGACCGCGGCCGCGAGCTCGGGATCTCCGCGAACGCGCTCGTGCGCGCCGCGGCCGGCGTGCTCGGTGGCAAGGGCGGTGGCAAGGACGACGTCGCCCAGGGCGGCGGCTCCGACGCGTCGCGGGCCATCGAGGCGCTCGAGGCGGCCCGACGCGAGCTGGCCGCCCGCTGAGCATGGCTGCTGCGGGGTCGGGCTCCGGGCTGTTCGGCGTACGTCTGGGCATCGACCCGGGCGACGCCCGGATCGGCGTCGCGAGCTGTGACCCGCACGGCATCCTGGCCACGCCGGTGGAGACCGTGCCGCGAGGTCCTGGAGACCTCGACCGCATCGCTGCGATCGCGGAGGAGGTCGGCGCCGACCTCGTCTACGTCGGCCTGCCGCGCTCGCTGCGCGGGGGTGTGGGTCCTGCGGCGGGTAAGGTGCGGGAGTTCGCCCAGGAGCTCGCTGCCCGGCTCGCGCCACGGCCGCTGCGTCTGGTCGACGAGCGGCTCAGCACGGTCACAGCGGAGGCGGTGCTGCGGGACCGGGGGAAGAAGGGCAGGAAGCGTCGTGCGGTGGTCGACCAGGCCGCGGCCGTCGTGATCCTGCAGGCAGCGATCGACAACGAGCGGACCGCGGGGGCACCGGCAGGCGAGTTGGTGGATCCGGTCCGACGACCAGAAGGAATGGCGTGAGCAACCTCGGCATCGGCTTCGGCCCGGAGGAGGACGGCCCCTCGGCGCCCGTCGAGGAACACCCACGTCCGGAGGCCCGCTCGGGCGACCGCACGCCGGGCCGTCGCGCGCACCGGAGCACCGGGCGACGCAGCTCTCGTGGTCGGCGTCTGCACGGGTGCCTGCCGATCCTCGTCGTCCTCGTCGTGGTGGCTGCGGGGGCGTGGTTCGGCGGAGGCTGGGCGGTGGACCGGATCAAGCAGGTGATGGGCGAGAATCCCGACTATGCGGGCCCGGGCTCCGGCTCCGTCACCTTCCAGGTGCACCAGGGCGACACCGCGTCGATCATCGGGCAGAACCTCAAGGCTGCTGGCGTGGTGAAGTCGGTGGGAGCGTTCAACGACGCGGCGCGCAAGGACAGCCGCTCCCGCGGCATCCAGGTCGGCTACTACCTGCTCAAGAAGCAGATGAAGGCCACCGACGCCCTGGCGGTCCTGGTGAACCCGAAGAACCTCGTCCAGGCCGCGCTGACGATCCCCGAAGGTTCTCGCCTCAAGGACATCGTCAAGGCGATCGACGCGAAGACCGACATCAAGGCCGCGCAGGTGCAGGCCGCGCTGAAGGACCCCAACGCGCTCGGCCTGCCACCCGAGGCCAACGGCAACCCGGAGGGATACCTCTTCCCGGCGACGTACCCGGTGGTCCCCGGTGAGACAGCGGTGCAGCTGCTGCGTCAGATGGTGGCCAAGACCGTGCAGGTCGAGCAGCAGCTCGACATCGCCTCGAAGGCGAAGGCGATCGGGTTCACCCCCGAGCAGATCCTGACCGTCGCGAGCATCCTCGAGTACGAAGGCAGCCGCGACGAGGACTACCCCAAGATCGCGCGCGCCATCTACAACCGACTCCACCAAGGCATGGCGATCCAGTCCGACGCGACCGTGGCCTACGCCAACAACCTCTCCGGCACCGTGTGGACGACCCAGGCGCAGCGGGACAACCCGTCGCCGTACAACACCTACGTGCACACCGGTCTGCCGCCGGGGCCGATCGGGTCGCCGGGGGAGAAGACGATCGAGGCGGCGCTGAACCCCGCCGACGGTCCCTGGCTGTACTGGCTGGTGGTGAACCTCAAGACCGGAGAGACCCGGTTCAACACGACACTCGAGGGCCACAACCGCGACAAGGCCCTGCTCGACCAGTACTGCAAGACCTCGAGCGCCTGCTGAGCGATGGGCACCGACGTCCCCGGCGGATCCGTGGTCCGGCACTGCGCCGTCCTCGGGTCGCCGATCGCGCACTCGCTGTCCCCGGCCCTGCACCGGGCGGCGTACGCCGAGCTCGGGCTGACCTGGACCTACGAGGCGATCGAGGTCGACGAGCCCGGACTGGAGCCCTTCCTGGCCGGCCTCGACGCGAGCTGGCGCGGGCTGTCGCTGACGATGCCGCTCAAGCGCACGGTGATGCCGTTGCTGGACGAGGCCGATGCCTGGGCCCGGGCGTCCGGTGGGGCGAACACCGTGGTGCTCGAGGGCGGCCGGCTGCTCGGGTACAACACCGACGTGGCCGGTGCCGTGCGGGCGCTGCGGGAGGCGGGTGTGGGATCGGCCCCGCGGGCCGTCGTGCTCGGCGGCGGTGCCACTGCGGCGTCGCTGCTGCTCGCGCTGTCCGAGCTCGGCTGCCAGCACGCCCAGCTGCTCGTGCGCGACCCGGACCGCGCCGCGGAGACCCTGGCCGCGGTGGACCGGCACGGGCGAGGCCCCGATGTCCGCGTCGGGCGGCTCAACGACGCCGTCGGGCCCGCCGACGTGGTGGTCTCGACGATCCCGGCGACCGCGCAGGTCCCGGACCTGGTGTCGTCGGCCCTGACGGCGCCAGTGCTCTTCGACGTCGTCTATGACCCGTGGCCGACCCCGCTGGCTGCCGCGGCGTCGTCGGCGGGCCGCGTCCTCGTCGGCGGACTGGATCTGCTCGTGCACCAGGCCGCGCTCCAGGTGGCACTGATGACCGGCCGGGAGGCACCGCTGGTCGCGATGCGCGCCGCGGGCGAGAGCGCTCTGGCAACGCGCACGGGGGGCGGCGCATGAGCTGGGAGTCCGGCTACCCGGCGGCGGCGCTGCTGGGCCTGCTGCTGGGTGCGCTGAGCGGCTGGTGGGTCCCGGCGCTGATCGCGCGCATTCCCGAACCGGAGCCGGAGCCCGTCGAGGAGGCGTCGGGCGACGTGGCGGGGGAGCGGCGCGGCCTTCCGCCGGCCCCGCCCAAGGAGACCTACGTCCACATCGCCGGGCTCCCCGGGCTCGCTCGCCGGACGGCTGCCGCGACGGCTCTCGTCGGTGGCGTGCTCGGTGCCAGCGTCGGATGGTCGTGGTCGCTGCTGTACCTGCTCCCGCTGGCGCCGATCGGGGTGGCGCTGACCGTGATCGACTGGCGGACCACGCTGCTGCCGACCCGCGTGATCGCGCCGACGTACGCCGTGACGGTGGTGACGATCGGGATCGCGGCGGTCGCCGAAGGTGACCGGGACGTCGCCGTGCACGCGCTGATCGGCTGGGCCGTGATGGGCGGCATCTTCTTCGTGCTGTGGTTCATCTACCCGCGCGGGCTCGGGTACGGCGACGTGCGCCTGTCCGGCGTGCTCGGCCTCGCCCTCGGTGCCCTCGGCTGGGCGGAGCTGGCCACCGGGATCTACGGCGCGTTCCTGCTCGGCGGCGTCGGCGGAGCGCTGCTGAGCCTGCTGCGGATCGTCGACCGCAAGCGGTTCCCGTTCGGACCGTTCATGCTCGTCGCGGCCGTGGTCGCGGTGGCGCTCGGTCCGTGGGTTGCCGCCCGGTTCGGCTACTGAGTGCCGGTCTCGGTTCCTGACGGCCGTCCGGAGGTGCAGGTGTCCCCGTGAAAGACTCCCGCCATGCTCCGTTGGCTCACCGCGGGGGAGTCCCACGGCCCCTCGCTCGTCGCAATCCTCGAAGGCCTGCCGGCGCACGTGCGGGTGACCTCCGCCGACATCGCCGACGCGCTCGCGCGGCGCCGCCTCGGCTACGGTCGCGGCGCTCGGATGAAGTTCGAGCAGGACGAGGTCACGATCACCGGCGGGATTCGCCACGGCGAGACCCTCGGTGGCCCCGTCGCGATCGAGGTCGGCAACACCGAGTGGCCCAAGTGGGAGAAGGTGATGGCGGCCGACCCGGTGGACCCGGTGGAGCTCGAGGCGCTCGCCCGCAACGCGCCGCTCACCCGGCCGCGGCCCGGTCACGCCGACCTGGTCGGCATGCAGAAGTACGACTTCGACGAGGCGCGCCCGATCCTCGAGCGCGCGTCCGCGCGTGAGACCGCCGCCCGTGTGGCGCTGGGGCGGGTCGCCTCCGCGTTCCTGGAGCAGGCGACCGGTGCGCGGGTCCTGTCCCACGTCGTCGAGCTGGGGGGCGTGCCGGCACCGGCCGGTCTGGTGCCCGGGCCCGAGGACCTCGCCGCGATCGACGCCGACCCGGTGCGCTGCCTCGACGCTGACGCGTCGAAGGCGATGGTGGCCGCGATCGACCAGGCGCACAAGGACGGCGACACGCTCGGCGGCGTCGTGGAGGTGGTCGTCCACGGCCTGCCACCCGGTCTGGGCTCGCACGTGCACTGGGATCGTCGTCTCGACGCCCGCCTGGCCGGTGCCCTCATGGGCATCCAGGCGATCAAGGGAGTCGAGGTGGGCGACGGCTTCGCGTTGGCGGCCACGCCCGGGTCCGAGGCGCACGACGAGATCGAGAGCGGCGAGGGCGGGCTTCGACGTACGTCGGGCCGGTCGGGCGGCACCGAGGGCGGCATGTCGACCGGGGAGGTGCTCCGCGTGCGAGCCGCGATGAAGCCGATCGCCACCGTGCCGCGGGCGCTGCGTACCGTCGACGTCGCCACCGGCGAGCCGGCCGTCGCCCACCACCAGCGCTCCGACGTGTGCGCCGTGCCAGCGGCCGGGATCGTCGCTGAGGCGATGGTCGCGCTCGTGCTGGCCGACGCGGTCCTGGAGAAGTTCGGCGGCGACTCGGTCAAGGAGACGCGGCGCAACGTCGAGAGCTACCTCGACACGCTGAGGTTCCGGTGATGCCCTCGGTGGTGCTGATCGGCCCGATGGGTGCCGGCAAGACCACGGTGGGCCGCCTCGTGGCCGAGGCTCTGGGAGTCGACTTCCTCGACACCGACGAGGTCATCGAGCAGACCGCCGGCAAGACGGTGTCGGAGATCTTCGTCGACGAGGGCGAGCCGCACTTCCGCGACCTCGAGCGGGCTGCCGTGGCCGACGCGCTGACCACCCACGACGGCGTGCTCGCGCTCGGAGGTGGAGCGGTCATGGACGCGACGACCCGCGAGCGCCTGTCCGGCGAGCAGGTCATCTTCCTGCAGGTCGGCCTGAGCGATGCCGCCCAGCGGGTCGGGCTCGGCGTCTCCCGGCCGCTGCTCCTGGGCAACGTGCGCGGCCGGATGAAGCAGCTGCTCGACGAGCGCACCCCGGTCTACGAGTCCGTTGCGGGGCACGTCGTCGACACCAACGGGCTGAGTGCCCGGGAGGTGGCTGACCGGGTGCTCGCGGTGTTGCAGGATGGCGGCCATGAGTGAGGTGACCCGACTGCCCGTCCGCGGTGCGTCTCCGTACGACGTCGTGGTCGGTCATGGCGTCCTCGGCGAGGTGCCCGCGATGCTCGGTGAGGCCCCCCAGCGCGTCGCGGTCTGCTTCCCCGAGCCGCTGGCCGGACTGGCCGCTCGCGTGGCCGCCGAGCTCGGCGAGTACGACGTGCTCCCGATCGAGCTGCCCGACGGTGAGGTCGCCAAGACCGGCCAGGTCGCCCTCGATGCCTGGGAGCGCCTGGGCGCGGCCGGCTTCACCCGGTCCGACGCGGTGGTCACCGTGGGCGGCGGCGCCACCACCGACATGGGCGGTTTCATCGCGGCGACCTGGCTGCGCGGCGTACGCGTCGTGCACGTGCCGACGACGCTGCTCGCCATGGTCGACGCGGCCGTGGGTGGCAAGACGGGGATGAACACCTCCGCCGGCAAGAACCTGGTCGGCTCCTTCCACGAGCCGGCCGGGGTGGTCTGCGACCTCGACCTGCTCGGCACGCTGCCCGAGCCGGAGCTGATCGCCGGGCTCGGCGAGGTGATCAAGTGCGGGTTCATCGCCGACCCCGAGATCCTCGCGCTGGTCGAGCGCTGCCCCGACGACGCCCTCGAGCCGCGGTCCGGGGAGCTGCGCGAGCTCGTGGAGCGGGCGATCGCGGTGAAGATCGCGGTGGTCCAGGAGGACCTGCGGGAGGGCGGGGGACGCGACGGCCACCCGGGGCGTGAGGTGCTCAACTACGGCCACACGATGGCGCACGCGATCGAGAAGGCCACCGCCTACCGGGTCCGTCACGGAGAGGCCGTGGCGCTCGGCATGGTGTACGTCGCCGAGCTCGCCCGGCTGGCCGGGCACCTGGCCGACGACGTGGCCGCCCGGCACGCGGCAGTGCTCGCCTCGGTCGGGTTGCCGACGAGCTTCTCCGGTGCGCCCTTCGACGAGCTGCTCGCGACCATGCGCGTGGACAAGAAGGCCCGTGGCTCGCACCTCCGGTTCGTTGTGCTCGACGGCATCGCCCGGCCTGCGATCCTGACCGACCCGGCGGACGAGCTGCTGCGGGCGGCGTACGAGCACCTGGCGGAACCGCGATGACGGCCACCGGGCTGCGTCGGGTGTGGGTGCTCAACGGCCCGAACCTGCGCCGGCTCGGCCGCCGGCAGCCGGAGATCTACGGCTACACGTCGTACGACGAGCTGGTCGAGCTCTGCGTCGGCTGGGGCCGCGACCTGGGCTTCGACGTGTGGGTGCGACAGACCAACCACGAGGGTGAGCTGCTGGACTGGCTCAACGCCGCCGCGGACGAGGAGACGCCGGTGGTGCTGAACGCCGCCGCCTGGACGCACTACTCCTACGCGATCTTCGACGCCTGCGCCCAGCTGGTCGCGCCGCTGGTCGAGGTGCACCTCTCCGACCCCGAGAAACGGCCGGAGGTGTTCCGGCACACCTCGGTGGTGACGCCGCACGCCTCCGCGGTGATCGCGGGCTACGGCATCGACGGATATCGCATGGCGCTCGAGCACCTGGCGTCGGCGTCCGGCTCCGGCCGCTAGACTCTCCCGTCGGCGTGGACGCGCCGCGACCGCTCCAGAACTTCTGACAGGACAAGGTTCCCGCACGCATGGCAACGACGAACGACCTCAAGAACGGCATGGTTCTCAACATCGACGGCCAGCTCTGGCAGGTGGTGGAGTTCCAGCACGTCAAGCCCGGCAAGGGTCCGGCCTTCGTGCGCACCAAGCTGCGCAACGTGGAGTCGGGCAAGAACGTCGACAAGACGTTCAACGCCGGTACCAAGGTCGAGACGGCCACCGTCGACCGCCGCACGATGCAGTACCTCTACAACGACGGCACGAACTACGTCTTCATGGACACCGGGACCTACGACCAGCTCGAGGTGAGCCCCGAGATCGTCGGTGACGCGAAGAACTTCCTGCTGGAGAACCAGGAGGCGATCGTCGCCACCAACGAGGGCCGGGTGCTGTTCATCGAGCTGCCCGCCTCGGTCGAGCTGGAGATCACGTTCACCGAGCCCGGCCTGGCCGGTGACTCGGCCACCGGTCGCACCAAGCCGGCGACGCTCGAGACCGGCCACGAGATCCAGGTCCCGCTGTTCGTCAACCAGGGCGAGAAGGTCAAGGTCGACACCCGCGACTCGTCGTACCTGGGCCGCGTCAAGGGCTGACGGCGCCCGGAAGACGGCAGAGGGAGCCCGATGAGTGCACGCTCCAAGGCCCGCAAGCGGGCGCTCGACCTCGTCTTCGCCGCCGAGGCGCGGGGACGCGCGCCCGGCGAGTACCTCGACGAGCAGCTGCTCTCGGGCGACCGGCCCTCGAACGACTACACCGTCACGCTGGTGCGTGGGGTCGCCGAGCGGCTGGGCCGGATCGACGAGCTGATCTCGACGTACGCCGAGGGCTGGAGCCTCGACCGGATGCCTGCGGTCGACCGCAACGTGCTGCGGCTGGGCGTGTTCGAGGTGCTCTGGGTCGACGACGTCCCGGACGCGGTCGCGGTCAGCGAGGCGGTCAACCTGGTGCGCGAGTTGTCGACCGACGAGTCGCCGGCCTTCGTCAACGGCGTGCTGGGCCACATCGTGCGCGACAAGGACCGGCTCACCGCTCAGCAGTGAGCCGGCCCTCGGGCGCGCGATCGGCCACGGTCAGTCCGTCGCTCGACCGTTCTCGTACAGCCGCGGGATCGCGTGGTTGGCGACGAAGATCCCGTGCTCGTCGACCGCGCTGCGGATGCCCTTGAGACGCAGCCAGCTCTCCTCGTCGTACGCCGAGCGCGTCTCGACGGTGTTCTCGGCGAAGTTGAGGTAGGAGCGGCCGTTCGCGTACGGCGCCAGCGACTCGGTGAACCGGTGCGCGTCGGCCTGGCCCTGCGCCGCCATCTCCGGCGTGGCCGCGATCGCGCAGCCGAACGCTGTGAACGTGCCGGACAGGTGCGACAGGACGCCGCCACCCTCCTGCGGACGATGGAGCGCCCCGCCGAGCTGGCGCAGCTCGGCCAGCAGCAACGACGTGCGGGAACCGGGTCCGGCCGCCTCGAGGAAGGCGTCCACTCCGGCATCGGGCAGGTGACCGAGCATCGTGCTGTCGGAGACCGCCGGTGTCGGACCCTCCGGGTCCATGTGCAGACGCACCAGCGCACTGGCCGGCACCCGGCCGAACGTGTCGGTCTCCGGAGCCAGGGCCCGCACCTCGCCGAGCACCTCACGTGCCCGCTCGTCCGAGGCCAGCACGGCGCCGTCGACGACGACGAGGGAGCGGCCCCGGAACAGCTCCGGGAGCTCGGGCAGCGGCGGCAGGTTCATCAGCCGGATGGCGGTCGTGACCTCGTCGGGGGCGTCGGGCGCCCACGCCGTCCAGGCGCGCAGCACGCGCTCGGCGTGGGCCATGTCCCAGACCATCATGCCGGCGTACGCCGACTCGACGGGGTACGTCCGGAACTCCAGTGCCGTGACCACACCGAAGTTGCCACCGCCGCCACGCAGCGCCCAGAACAGCTCCGGGTTCGTGGTCGCGTCGGCGCGGACGAGCGCGCCGTCGCCGATGACCAGCTCGACCGCGGTCAGGCTGTTCGTGGCCAGGCCCAGGGTGCGCGCGTACCAGCCGATGCCACCGCCGAGGGAGTACCCGGCGATGCCGACGTCGGGCGAGGAGCCGTGCAGCACCGCCTGGCCGACCCGGGCGGCCGCTTCGACGGCGGGCAGCCAGACGGCGCCGCCCTCGACACGGCAGATCCGGCGGTCGGCGTCGACCCGGACCGTGTTCATGGTGGAGGTGCGAACGATGACGACGTCGTCGAGCCGCTGCTCGGCGAGAGGCCCGGCGTTGTGGCCGGTCGACTGCGGGGCGACCCGCAGACCGGCGGCCGCGGCGGCGCGGACGACGGCCGAGACGTCGGCGGCGTTGCGGGGGAGGGCCACCGCGGCGGGCGCCTGGCGCACCGCGACGTTCCAGGGCATCCGCGCAGCGTCGTACCCGGGGTCGCCGGGGAGGTGCACGTCGCCTCCGCAGAGGCCGCGCAGGTTCGCCGCGCGGCTCGTGTCGAGTGAGATGGTCATGGGTGTCGTTCTCCTTGGTCATGCGCGAGTGGGCGTCAGGGTGCATGGAGTCACGGTGGGTGGGTCCCGATACGACGAGGTGTGCACGGTCTAGGCCGGTGGGGCTCGGCGGGTGCTGTCCAGGTGCGGCAGAGTGTGCGCATGGAGTCCTGTGACGTGGTGGTGGTCGGCCTCGGGCCGGGCGGCGAGCATGCGGCGGCGGAGCTGGCGAAGGCTGGGCTCGACGTGGTCGCCGTGGACGAGCGGCTGGTGGGCGGCGAGTGCCCGTACTACGGGTGCGTGCCCACGAAGATGATGATCGCGGCGGCGACCGCGCTCCGCGACGCCGGTCGGGTCGACGAGCTCGCCGGGACTGCCCGCGTCGAGCCCTCGTGGGACCCGGTGGCCCGCAGGATCCGCGACGAGGCCACCGACGACTGGGACGACGCCGTTGCCGTGAAGCGGCTCGAGGACGCCGGAGCCAGGTTCGTCCGCGGGCGTGGCGTGATCTCGGGCCCGCGTGAGGTGACGGTCGGTGGCGCGACGTACGCCGCCCGAAAGGGGATCGTGCTGAACACCGGCACCACCCCGTCGGCGCCGCCGATCGACGGCCTGGAGGCGGCCGGCTACTGGACCAACCGCGACGTGGTCCGCCTCACCGAGCTCCCGTCGTCCCTGATCGTCGTCGGTGGCGGCCCGATCGGGTGCGAGATGGCGCAGGTGATGGCGCAGTTCGGCGTGCGCGTGAGCGTCGTCGAGGTGGCCGACCGGCTGGTCGCGGTCGAGGAGCCCGAGGCTTCGGAGGTGCTGGAGAAGGCGTTCACCGACCTCGGCCTCGAGGTCGTGACCGGCGCGAAGATCGAGCGTGTCGCCCGGGACGGCGACTGCTTCGCGGTCGAGCTGCCGGACCGAACGCTGCGCGCAGACCAGCTGCTCGTCGCGGCGGGACGCCGCAACAACCTCGGCGGGCTGGGCCTCGAGCACGTCGGCCTCGATCCCGAGGCGCGCGTCCTCGACCCGGACGACCACATGAGGGTCGCCGACGGCGTCTGGGCGATCGGCGACATCACCGGCAAGGGCGCGTTCACGCACGTGTCGATGTACCAGGCAGACATCGTGATCCGCGATCTCCTCGGTCGGGACGGTCCATGGGCGGACTACCGCGCCGTGGCTCGGGTCACCTTCACTGCGCCTGAGATCGGTTCGGTCGGCCTCACCGAGGCCGCGGCGCGAGAGCAAGGTCTCGACGTCCGCGCGGCCACCGGTGATCTCGGCTCGCGCGGCTGGATCGCGAAGGAACCCGGGCTGGTCAAGCTCGTCGCCGACGCGCGCCGTGGCGTCCTCGTGGGTGGCTGCGCCGTCGGTCCGTCAGGTGGCGAGGTGCTGTCGCTGATCACCACCGCAGTGCACGCAGAGATCCCGATCGCGACCCTGGCAGACATGCACTTCGCCTACCCGACGTACTACCGCGCGCTGCAGCCGGTGCTGGCACAGCTGCAGTAGAGAGCCGCGCGTACGGCGGCGTGCCTGTCGGCTACCGGTCGGGTGGGCTGAGGTCGGTGGTGCCGTGCGGGTCGCAGCGCCACAGGTGCCCGTAGGGGTCACGCCACAGGAACACGCCCGGGGCGACCATCGAGTAGGACCACTTGCCGTGGGTCTTCAGCCGATGATGCTTCACACAGAGACAGGCCAGGTTCCAGGTGACCGTGGGACCGCCTTGGTCCCAGGGGGTGATGTGGTCGATCTGGCAGCCCCGGGCGGGTCGGTGGCACCACGGGAAGACGCATTCGCGGTCGCGTTGACGGATCTGTTCGACCAGCCGGTCCGAGGGCTGGTAGCCGGTGCACCGGATTGACTCGCTGAGGTCGATGACGGGTTTCACGGTGACCCGGGGTGCGGTGGTTGAGCCTGCCGAAACCCGACACCATTGGGCGACCTGTTCGGCGGTGAGCAGTTGACCGCCGGCGTTCTCGACCCAGGCGGGTGCGTCGGGGTCCCCGGCCCGGAGTGCGTCGGCGGCGATGTGGGCGAACAGCACCACCTCGCGTGCGGTGGTTGAGCCTGCCGAAACCACACCGGTCTCGAACTCGAGTGCCTGTTCCCCACGTGCCAGCATCCCGACCGCCAACGACCGCCGCACGTTCAGCGACTCGGTGTTCCCGAGGACAGCGAGCTGTTCGGCCCCGCGCCGGACAGCGGCTTCGAGGTCCAACGCATCCGCGAGATCCATCTCGCCGTGGACCCGGGAGGTGCCGGCAAACGAGACCTGGGTGTGGTCGATGGTGAAGTACCGCTGCTCTGCGGCCCGCTCCCGCTGCTCGGCAGCGACCTGGGGCATGAACCGTGCGATCGCCTCGTCGACCAACCGTTGGGTCTGCGCCGGGCCGGTCTTGTGGGCGAACGGCGCCACGTGAGCATCCACAAACGCAGCGGCCTCAGCGGTCAGGTGCAGGGTGTTCTCCGCGATCCGCTTGGCCCGCCACGGCGCCAACGACCCGCCCTGCACCCTCGCCCACACTTTCAGCAACCGGTGGGCCAGCTCCAACGCCAGGCCGACCAGGTTCCTGCCCGCGTCCGCGGGCAGGCCCAGGGCGGTGGCGAACTCCAGCACCGCGAACTCACTCACCAACGGAGCCCCTTCACCGGCGATCGGGATCCCGGTGTCCTGCCCCATCGCCCTGGTCCCGGACCACCAGGTGGCTGCGTCGTCGAGATCGTCCACGGTGTGCAGGTGCGCCCAGTCCACGGCACTGGCCAGCACCTGGGCTTCGGCCGCGTTCGCAGCGGCGCGGGCGCCCCGGGCGACGGCGAGGATGCCGGTCGCGTCGGTGGTCTTCGTGCCCGAGTTCATGGGACTGAATCTAGGGGCGACCACCGACAGAACTGGGCCCAGATCCTTTGTTTTCAGGGGGTTCCGGAGAAATTGTTCGAAGAACTTTTCGCAGCCCGCGCCGCCGGTGCGCGGCCAGGCATCCGTGGTTTCGGCAGGCTCAACCACCCTGGGGCAGGTCGACCACCGACAAGGCGCGGTGTGGTTTCGGCAAGCTCAACCACCCTGGGGCAGGTCAACCGCAGGCACCTGGGTGGTTTCGAGACTCGCTGGGGCTCGCACCTCAACCACCGCGGAGGCGAGCTCGGAGCGGAAGGTGGCCGCGCGCCGTCCCCGTCGTCGCTGCCGAGAACCCGACGCACCCAGACGGGCGTCCGCAGCAGAAGCCGACCGCGCGCCGTACCCGTCGTCGCTGCCGGGAACTCCGCGGACAGTGACCGTGGTTTCGGCAAGCTCAACCACCCGAAGCGCAAGCTCGACTACCCGAAACGCAGTCTCGACCACGCACATCGAGTGCGGGCCCGAGACCGCAGGCATTCCACCCGGCTCTTCGGGGTAACGGGGGACATGGGAGAGACGTGGACAGCGGGGGTTGGGAGTCGGGTCGAGCGGGCGACCCAAGGGTCGGAGCACAGTGACTGGCTGGACCACGCGATCCGGTTCGGACTGGTTGCGTACGGGTTCGTCTACCTGATGGTCGCGTGGCTGGCGGCGCAGCTCGCGCTGGGCCACCACAGCGGCCGGCCTTCGCCCCAGGGGGCCATGGCCCATCTGGCCGAGCAACCGTTCGGCCGCGTGCTGCTCTGGGCGATCGCGATCGGACTCTTCGTCCTGGTTGTGTGGCGGTTCCTGGAGGCTGCAGGTGGGCACCGCGACGCCGAGGGTGGAAAGCGGCTCCGCAAGAGGGCGGTCTCGTTCGGCAAGGGCATCCTGTACGGCGCGCTGGGAGTCAGCACCGTCCGGGTCGCCGCAGGGAGCGGAGGGAATTCGTCGCGAGGCACCAAGACCGCGACGGCGAAGTTGATGGACCTCCCAGCGGGTCAGTGGATCGTCGGTCTGGTCGGTGTCGCCGTCATCGCGTACGCCGCCGTCCTCGTCTGGCACGGATGGACCGACCGGTTCCTCAAGCACCTCGACGGCGACGGGCGCACCGGGCAGGACGGCCGGGCGTACCGGTGGTTCGGCCGGATCGGCTACGTCGCCAAGGGCGTGGCCTTCGCGACCGTGGGCATCCTGATCGGCTACGCCGCACTCACGCACGAGCCCCGCAAGTCCGGCGGCCTCGACCAGGGGCTGGCGAAGGTGCTGCACCAGCCGTTCGGTCCGTGGCTGCTGATGGCGATCGCGGTCGGCATCGCCTGCTACGGGCTGTTCTGCTTCGCCTGGGCACGGCACCTTTCGCGCGCGGAGCGGTGAGCACCGGGGAAACGGGCCGAGGCCGCCGTCGTACGACGAGCAGCCCCGGCCCTGTCCCCAGGCAGATGCGTGACGCAGATCAGTCGAAGGCCTCGACCACGGCCTCGTCGATCGTGTGCTTGGGACCGGTGAACCACGTCTTCGCCGACACGTTCCACCAGATCGCGAGGATCACCAGCGTGCCGATCGTGAGGATCGGGGCGTAGTTCACGCTGCTCCACGAGAAGTCCTTGTTGCCGGGGACGCCCGCGGGCGTGAACGGCAGGATGAAGTACACGCTGATCACCGCGATCTCGGCGACCGCAATCGGGTTCATCCACTTGTACTTCGCACCGTTGGTCCACGTGCCCGACTCCCAGGCGTCGCCCTTGCGCCAGCGCAGGTAGATCGGGATCAGGAACGCCAGGTAGAGGCCGATCACGGCGACCGACACGACGGCGAAGAACGCGACCGGGATGCCGCCCACGCTCTTCAGGGCGGGCAGCGTGATGATCACGCCGATCACGGCGACGAAGATGACCGCGTTGGTGGGGATCTTCGTGGTCGCGTGGATCTTCGACAGCCAACCGGAGCCGGGGATCGCACCGTCGCGGCTGAACGCGAACGTCATCCGCGAGGCGCTGGTGAGGCAGGCCGTGGTGCAGAACAGCTGGCCGGCGGTGGAGATCAGCAGCACCACGAAGTGCCAGCCCTCGGGGAGCGCCTGGCCGAAGATCACGTCGACCGCACCACCGCCGTCGGTGACGCCCTTGGGGTCCTGCACGGCGAAGACGAAGGCCAGCAGCAGCACGTAGCCGCCGACGGCCGAGTAGAAGATCGAGCGCCAGATGCCCTTCGCTGCGCCGTCCGCCGCGTCGTGGGTCTCTTCGGACAGGTGGGCCGAGGCGTCGAACCCGGTGATCGTGTACTGGGTGAGCAGGAAGCCGAGCGGCAGCACGAGGAACCAGTACGCGCTGCTGCTGAAGCCCGAGTTGTTGATCCGCTCGGTGAACACGAAGTTCACGCTCTGGTGGTGGTCCGGCACGAGGATCAGCACCAGGATCACGATCGCGGCGCCGGCAACGTGCCACCACACGGAGATGTTGTTGATGGCCGCGAGCAGGTGGCCCTTGAAGATGTTGGCAGCGCCGGCCAGCACCATGATCACGATGAACCAGATGAACACCCGGGTCAGCGAGTAGGAGTGGGCGTACGACGAGCTGACGGTGCTGATCGTCAGGTCCAGGAACGTCGCGGCGCCGTACGCCACCGAGGCGGTCACGGCGAGCAGGCCGATCAGGTTGAGCCACCCGGTGAAGAAGCCGGCGGCCGGGCCGCCGAGCTTCGAGGCCCACCAGTAGATGCCACCTGAGGTCGGGTACGCCGAGACCAGTTCGCTGAGCGTGAAGCCGATGATCAGGATGAACGCCGAGATGATCGGCCAGCCCCAGGAGATCGCCACGGGGCCGCCGTTGTTCCACGCCTGCCCGAAGGTGGTGAAGCAGCCGGCGAGGATGGAGATGATCGAGAACGAGATCGCGAAGTTCGAGAACCCGGACCAGCTGCGCGCGAGCTCCTGTTTGTACCCGAGCTTGGCGAGGTGCAGTTCGTCGGCACTCAGGGCATGGTGCTCGTGGATCGGTTCGTGGGCTTCGGGCATGGCGCACCTCTCAAGTCGGCGGAACTTGGTCGGACGCTAGACCCGGCCGGATCACGGTGTCGATAGCCGCGCGTAAATTCGGTATGAACTCAGACCTTTGTCCAGGCCGTCGCGTTGACACCCCTGTGCGCCCGCGTCGAGGATGTCGCCATGACCGCCGGATCCCTCCCCGAGCCGCCGGCGACCGATCTGCTCGACAGCGTGCTGCACCCGGTGCGCGGCCACCACGCCTTCGAGGCCTGTGTCGAGCGGCTCGCGACGGCGATCCGGCTGGGCGTCTACCCGCTCGGCACGACGCTGCCCAGCGAGCGCGACCTGGCCCTCCGGCTGGGGGTGTCCCGAGCGACCCTGCGCGAGGCGATCGCCGCCCTGCGGCAGGCCGGCCTCGTCGAGACCAGACGCGGTCGCGGTGGCGGCACGGTGGTCACGCTCAAGCCCAAGACGCCGGCAGGTCGCGCCGCCGTACGCGTCTCCGCCGCGAAGCGGGCCGGGTGGCTCGACGCCCTCGACTTCCGCCGCGTGGTCGAGCCGGGCGCCGCCGCGCTCGCCGCGGAGCGAGAGCTGACCGAGGGCCAGCGCGAGCAGCTCGAGCAGGCCCTCGCCGAGGTGACCGCGGCACGCAAGCCGGCGGAGCACCGACAGGCCGACTCCCGGCTGCACCTGACCATCGCCGCGTTGTCGGGTTCCCCTCGGCTGATCGAGGCCGTGACGGGGGTCCAGGCCAGCCTGCACGAGATGCTGCTCGCGATTCCGGTGCTGGACCGGAACATCGCGCACTCCGATCGCCAGCACGCCCGGATCGTCCGCGGCGTGCTCAACGGCCAGCCGTCCCGAGCCCGCCGGGCGATGGAGGACCACTGCGACGACACCGCCGCCCTGCTGCGCGGTCTGCTCTGAGAGGGAGTGCTCGTTGACCAGTCCACGCAACAACCGGATGCTGACCCTGGAGGACCTCCGCGACCGGGTGGCGATCGGCACGATCGACACGGTGGTCGTCGCGTTCACCGACATGCAGGGCCGGTTGCAGGGAAAGCGCCTGCACGCGCAGTACTTCCTCGACGTCGTGCTCGCTCACGGCACCGAAGGATGCAACTACCTGCTGGCCGTCGACGTCGACATGAACACCGTCGACGGGTACGCGATCTCCTCGTGGGCCCAGGGCTACGGCGACATGGAGTTCGTACCCGACCTGGCGACGCTGCGGTTGCTGCCGCACCTGCCGGCCACCGCCATGGTGCAGTGCGATCTCGCCTGGCCCGACGGCCGTCCGGTCGTGCAGTCACCGCGCACGATCCTCGCCACCCAGGTCGAGCGGGCCGCCGAGGCGGGGTTCGTCGCCCTGGCCGGCACCGAGCTCGAGTTCATGGTGTTCGACACCACCTACGAGGCGGCCTGGGACGCGGGCTACCGCGGCCTTCGACCGGCCAACCAGTACAACGTCGACTACTCGATCCTGGGCACCAGCCGGATCGAGCCGTTGCTGCGGGACCTGCGCAACTCGACGTACGCCGCCGGGATGACCGTCGAGGGCGCGAAGGGGGAGTGCAACTTCGGCCAGCACGAGGTCGGCTTCCTCTACGACGAGGTCCTGGTCACCGCCGACAACCACGCCGTCTACAAGACGATGGCCAAGGAGATCGCCGCCCAGCACGGCAAGGCGATCACGTTCATGGCCAAGTACGACCAGCGCGAGGGCAACTCCTGCCACATCCACCTGTCGCTACGCGCCTCCGACGGCGCGCTGGTCTTCGGGCAGGGTGCCGAGCGGTCGGCGACGTACGACCACTTCATCGCCGGGATGCTCGCCACCATGCGCGACTTCACACTGCTCTACGCGCCGAACATCAACTCCTACAAGCGGTACGCCGCCGGCTCCTTCGCCCCGACCGCGATCGCCTGGGGCCTGGACAACCGCACCTGCGCGATCCGGCTGGTCGGCCACGGGGCGTCGGCGCGCCTGGAGAATCGCGTCCCCGGTGGCGACGTGAACCCCTACCTCGCCCTCGCGGCCATGCTCGCCGGCGGCCTGCACGGCATCGCCGAGGAGCTGCCCCTGGAGGAGCAGCTGGTGGGCAACGCCTACGAGTCCGACAAGCCCCACGTACCGTCGACGCTGCGCGACGCCCGCGACGCGTTCCACGGCTCCACCCTCGCTCGGGCGGCCTTCGGCGACGAGGTCGTCGACCACTACACGAACATGGCCGACGTCGAGCTCGCGGCGTACGACGCGGCCGTGACCGACTGGGAGTTGCGGCGCAGCTTCGAACGAATGTGAGAAGCCATCGTGCACAGCGAACGAATGTGAGAAGCGATCGTGCACCGCGAACGAATGTGAGAAGCCGACCGGCACAGCGAAAGGACGTGAACGCGTGACCGACATGCACAAGGTCGTCAACCCCGCGACCGAGGAGGTCGTCACCGAGGTGGCGCTCGCCTCGCTGGAGGAGGCGGACGCCGCGATCGAGCGTGCACACGAGGCGTTCCCCGCCTGGCGTGCGGTCGCGCCGGGGGAGCGGGCGCGCCTGTTGCGGCGATTCGCCACGCTCGTCGACGACGCGATCGAGGAGCTCGCCGAGATCGAGGTGCGCAACGCCGGTCACACGTGGGGCAATGCCACCTGGGAGGCGGGGAACGTCCGCGACGTCCTGAACTACTACAGCGCCGCGCCGGAGCGCCTGTCCGGGCGCCAGATCCCCGTGCCGGGCGGGATGGACGTCACCTTCCACGAGCCGCTCGGCGTGGTCGGGGTGATCGTGCCCTGGAACTTCCCGATGCCGATCGCCGGCTGGGGCTTCGCGCCCGCGCTCGCGGCGGGCAACACGGTCGTGCTCAAGCCGGCTGAGCTGACCCCGCTGACCGCGATCCGGCTCGCCGAGCTCGGTCGCGAGGCCGGTCTGCCCGAGGGGGTGTTCACCGTCGTCCCGGGCAAGGGCTCGGTGGTCGGCGAGCGGTTCGTGACGCACCTGCTGGTCCGCAAGATCGCCTTCACGGGCTCGACCGAGGTGGGCAAGCAGATCATGCGCGGCTGCGCCGACCAGGTGAAGCGGGTGACGCTCGAGCTGGGTGGCAAGAGCGCGAACATCGTCTTCGCCGACGCCGACCTCGCCAAGGCGGCGGCGACGGCGCCGTACGCCGTGTTCGACAACGCCGGGCAGGACTGCTGCGCGCGGTCGCGCATCCTCGTCGAGCGGTCGGCCTACGACGAGTTCGTGAGCCTGCTCGAGCCAGCGGTCACCGGCCTGCGGGTCACCGACCCGAGCGACCGCGAGAGCGAGATGGGGCCGCTGATCTCCGCGGCGCAGCGGGCCGTCGTGCAGGGCTACGTCGACGAGGCGGAGGTCGCGTTCACCGGCAGTGCGCCCACGGGGCGCGGGTTCTGGTTCCCGCCCACCGTCGTGCTGGCCGGTTCCCCCGAGCAGCGGATCTGGCGCGAGGAGGTGTTCGGCCCGGTGGTCGCGGTGATGCCGTTCGACGACGAGGCCGACGCCGTGCGGCTCGCGAACGACACCGAGTTCGGCCTGTCGGGCTCGATCTACACCCGCGACCTCGGCCGGGCCCTGAGGGTCTCCCGGGCCGTCGAGTCCGGCAACCTCAGTGTGAACTCGCACTCCTCGGTGCGCTACTGGACGCCGTTCGGTGGCTTCAAGCAGTCCGGCCTCGGCCGCGAGCTCGGACCCGACGCACCGAACTCCTTCACCGAGGTCAAGAACGTCTTCTTCGCGCACGACTGACCGCTCCACCGACTCACGAGAAGAACAGGAAACGCACCCATGTCAGGACGCCTCGCATCCAGGACCGCCGTGATCACCGGCGGTTGCTCGGGCATCGGTCTCGCGACCGCCCGCAGGTTCGCCGAGGAGGGGGCCCAGGTCGTCGTCGCCGACATCGACGACGCCCGGGGAGAGCAGGTGGCCGAGGAGATCGGTGGCCTCTACGTGCACACCGAGGTGACCGACAAGGAGCAGGTCGACGCGCTGTTCAGGACCGCGAAGGACACCTACGGATCGGTGGACATCGCGTTCAACAACGCCGGCATCTCCCCGCCGGAGGACGACTCGATCCTCGACACCGACCTCGAGGCGTGGCGTCGGGTCCAGGAGGTCAACCTCACCAGCGTCTACCTGTGCTGCAAGGCAGCGTTGCCCTACATGCTGGAGCAGAAGCGCGGGTCGATCATCAACACCGCGTCGTTCGTCGCGGTGATGGGGGCGGCGACGTCGCAGATCTCCTACTCCGCCTCCAAGGGCGGGGTGCTGTCGATGTCGCGCGAGCTGGGGGTGCAGTTCGCCCGCGAGGGGGTGCGGGTGAACGCGCTGTGTCCGGGTCCGGTGAACACCCCGCTGCTGCAGGAGCTGTTCGCGAAGGACCCTGAGCGGGCAGCTCGGCGACTCGTGCACGTGCCGATCGGCCGGTTCGCGGAGCCGGAGGAGATCGCGAACGCCGTGCTGTTCCTCGCCTCGGACGAGGCCAGCTTCATCACCGCGAACACCTTCCTCGTCGACGGTGGCATCTCCGGCGCCTACGTCACGCCGCTGTGAGCTCGTGAGCACGACCACGCCGGTCATCGGCATCACCACCTACCGGGAGCAGGCCCGGTGGGGTGTCTGGGACGAGCCCGCCGACGTGCTCCACGCGGCGTACGCCCGCACGCTGGAGGCGGTCGGTGCGGCCGTGGTGCTGCTGCCTCCGGGGCCGCCGGCCACGGCACCGGCCGTGCTGTCCCGCGTCGACGGGCTGGTCGTCTCCGGGGGTGCCGACGTCGACCCGATCCGGTACGGCGAGCAGCCCGGCCCGCACACCACGGCGGTGCGCCCCGACCGCGACGCCTGGGAGCTGGCCCTGCTCGACGAGGCCGCACGGAGAGACCTTCCGACGCTCATGGTCTGCCGCGGCATGCAGCTCGAGGCGGCGCGGATCGGCGGCCGCCTCGACCAGCACACGCCTGACGTGGTGGGCGACGAGCGGCACTCACCCGGCGGTGACGCGTACGGCGAGGTCCGCGTGACCACGGTGCCCGGCACGATGGTCGCCGCGCTCATCGGACCCGAGCAGCAGGTTCGCTGCCACCACCACCAGTCGGTGCGCGAGCACCCCGGACTCGTCGCCTCCGCCCACGCCGAGGACGGCACCGTGGAGGCGGTCGAGCATCCCGGCCGCCGGTTCTGGATCGGCGTGCAGTGGCACCCCGAGACGCTCGCTGACATCGGGCTGTTCCAGGCCCTGGTCGCGGCCGCTCGCCTGTCTGCGTAGGGAGTCCGACGCGGCCGCGGCACGTTTGTGCCGCAGGTGCACGGGTACCTCGTGTGCAGCCGAGGGGGACCCCGGCAGGACCGGATTCGGCGAGGCCGGATCGACCCGAGCAACCGGATGG
Organism: Marmoricola sp.; assembly: GCA_036261595.1. Lineage (GTDB taxonomy): Bacteria > Actinomycetota > Actinomycetes > Propionibacteriales > Nocardioidaceae > Marmoricola. The sequence goes on along the minus strand of DATAKN010000195.1, from coordinate 1,202 downwards.
GAGCACCATCATGGGCACCGACGACAAGATGCAGAACATGGCCGACGAGAAGATCGGCGAGGCCAAGGAGACCCTGGGCAAGGCCACCGACAACGAGGACATGGAGGCCGAGGGCAAGACGGACCAGGCCAAGGCCGACCTCAAGCAGGCGGGCGAGAAGGTCAAGGACGTCTTCAAGTAGGACGTTCGACGGACCCGCTCGAACGACACAGTTCTGCGGGTGACGGACCAGGGAACCGGTGGGACCGGGGCACGAGCCGGTACCACCGGTTTCCTCTGTCCGCCGCTCCGCGGACTGCTCCCGGCCGGGCACCTGCAGGCTGCTAGGATCGAGTCGTTCGACATCCTTTAACGATCCGTCCCGTGAGGCGGAGAAGGAGGTCAGGCGCGATGCCGCCTACCCAACCCGAAGCACCCGTCGAGCCCGCAGAGCCGACCGACGCCGGCCGCACCGTCCTCGACGCCCGTGACGTCTCCCGGGCCCTCACCCGCATCTCCCACGAGATCCTCGAGCGCAACCGCGGCTCCGCCGACCTGGTCCTGCTCGGCATCCCGACCCGCGGCGTCCACCTTGCGCGCCGGATCGCCACGAAGATCTCCGAGGTCGAAGGCGTCGACGTACCGGTCGGGTCGCTCGACGTGACCATGTACCGCGACGACCTCCGGATGCGGCCCGCCCGCGCGCTGTTGCCCACCGAGATCCCCGGCGAGGGCATCGACGACAAGGTCGTGGTGCTGGTCGACGACGTGCTGTACTCCGGTCGCACCATCCGCGCCGCCCTCGACGCGATGAACGACATCGGCCGACCACGCGCCGTCCGGCTCGCGGTCCTGGTCGACCGCGGGCACCGGGACCTTCCGATCCGAGCCGACTTCGTCGGCAAGAACCTCCCGACCTCGACCTCGGAGTCGGTCGCCGTGCGGGTTGCCGAACACGACGGAGAGGACTCGGTGACGATCCGATGACCGGCTCGATCAGGAACCGCCACCTGCTCAGTGCTGCCGACCTGACCCGGGACGACGCCGAGCTGATCCTGTCCACCGCGGCCGAGCTGCGGTCGCTGGCCGACCGGCCGATCAAGAAGCTGCCGGCGCTGCGCGGGCGCACGATCGTGAACCTCTTCTTCGAGGACTCCACGCGCACGCGGATCTCGTTCGAGGCGGCCGCCAAGCGGCTCTCGGCGGACGTCATCAACTTCTCC
>DATAKN010000173.1:0-12515 GCA_036261595.1 Marmoricola sp. | reverse complement strand
CCGGCTGCGCAGGCAGTGGTCGGCCACCGAGAGCAGGCAGTTCGCGTCCGGTGGCAGGTAGACCCGGATCACGTCGGCCTTCTTGTTGACCGCGTGGTCGATGAAGCCGGGGTCCTGGTGGGAGAAGCCGTTGTGGTCCTGACGCCAGACGTGCGAGGTGAGCAGGTAGTTCAGGCTGGCGATCGGGCGGCGCCACGGGATGTCGTCGGTGACCTTCAGCCACTTCGCGTGCTGGTTGAACATCGAGTCGATCACGTGGATGAACGCCTCGTAGCAGGAGAAGAAGCCGTGCCGCCCGGTCAGCAGGTAGCCCTCCAGCCAGCCCTCGCAGGTGTGCTCGGAGAGGATCTCCATCACCCGGCCGTCCGGCGCGAGGTGGTCGTCCCCGCTGATCGTCTCGGCGTCCCAGGTGCGGTTGGTCACCTCGAGGACGTCCTGCATCCGGTTGGAATTGTTCTCGTCGGGCGAGAACATCCGGAACGTCTCCATGTTGTGCGCCATCACGTCGCGCAGCCAGGTGCCGAGCACGCGGGTCGACTCGACCGCACCCGTGCCGGGCTGGTCCACCTCGACGGCGTACTCGTGGAAGTCGGGGAGGTGCAGGTCGCGCAGCAGCAGGCCCCCGTTGGCGTACGGCGTCGCACTCATCCGCCGGTCACCGGCCGGGTGCAGGTCGGCGATCTCGGGGACCGGGGCGCCGGTGTTGTCGAACAGCTCCTCGGGGCGGTAGCTGCGCATCCACTCCTCGAGCACCCGACGGTGGGCGTCGTTGGTGCGGGCGTCGGCGAACGGCACCTGGTGGGAGCGCCACGAGCCCTCGATCTGCTTGCCGTCGAGGGTCTCGGGACCGGTCCAGCCCTTCGGGGAGCGGAGCACGATCATCGGCCAGCGTGGGCGCTCGTCACCGGCGCGGGGGCTTCCGGAGCGGGCCGCCTCCTGGATCTCCCGGATCTCGTCCAGGCAGCGGTCGAGCGTGGCCGCGAACGCCTGGTGCATGGTCTCCGGGTCGTCGCCGGACACGACGTACGGCGTGTGGCCGTAGCCGCGGAGCAGGGCGTCCAGCTCGTCGTCGGGGATGCGGGCGAGCACGGTCGGGTTGGCGATCTTGTAGCCGTTGAGGTGCAGGATCGGCAGCACGGCGCCGTCGCGGCGGGCGTCGACGAACTTGTTGGAGTGCCAGCTGGTCGCCAGCGGGCCGGTCTCGGCCTCCCCGTCGCCCACGATCGCGGCGACCACCAGGTCGGGGTTGTCGAACGCCGCGCCGTACGCGTGGGACAGCGAGTAGCCGAGCTCGCCGCCCTCGTGGATGGACCCGGGCGTCTCGGGGGCGACGTGGCTGGGGATGCCGCCGGGGAAGGAGAACTGGGTGAACAGCCGCTCCATCCCCTCCTCGTCCAGGCCGATGTGGGAGTAGATCTCGCTGTAGGTCCCCTCGAGCCAGGCGCTCGCCACCAGTCCAGGGCCACCGTGGCCGGGGCCGATGATGTACATCATCTGCAGGTCGCGAGCCATGATCGCCCGGTTGAGGTGGGCGTAGATGAAGTTGAGACCCGGCGTCGTGCCCCAGTGGCCGAGCAGCCGTGGCTTCACGTGCTCGGCGGCGATCGGCTCACGCAGCAGCGGGTTGGACATCAGGTAGATCTGCCCGACGCTGAGGTAGTTCGCCGCGCGCCACCACGCGTCGATCCGGCGGAGCTGTTCTGCGTCCAGAGGGCTGGTGGCGGGAACGGTCGTGGTCGCGTGCGTCATCGGTGCTCCTCCTCGCGCGCCCGGCCGGGCGCCGCTGGCAGTCTGCTGGTTCCCACGCTGTCCCAGGCAGGGGCGAAAGTCACGCGGGTTCCTGGGTCACAGCTCCTCGCGGACTCCCGGCTCCTCGTGGGCCGCGACCTCCTCGGCGCCGACGCCCCGGCGCAGCAGGGGGAGCACCTGCCGACGCTGCGCCCCCTCGAGCTCCAGGGCCACGGCGGCGTACAGGCTCAGCGCGGCGAGCAGCAGACCGCACCAGCCTGCGATCGTCACCCAGCCGTGGTCGCCGGTGGTCATGGCCAGCCCGGTCAGGAAGAACCGCAGGGCACTGAGCGCCATCACCCCGGCCACCACGAGCTTGTGCAGCGCGGCCGCCGCGGGCACCAGGAGCGCGGCCGCCGCGAGGATGAGCAGGACGCCGACACCCGGGCTGAGCGCAGCGGGCGGGCTCGTGAGGGTGGCCACGGCGTAGGCGGCCCACGTCCCGGAGAGGATCCCCATGCCGGTGCCGGCCACCGGATCGCGGGTGAAGAACCCGAGCACCGAGGCGAGCATCTGCACCGGGGCGGTGACCAGCAGGGCGGCGTACGCCGCGAACCGGCCCTGGTCAGGCGCGATCCAGCCGAGCTGGACCGTCGCGAACGCGGCCGTCGCGACCATCAACCCGAGGAACCCGAGCGGCAGCGGTGTCCTGATCGGGCGCAGCACCACACGCCGCTGGATCGCGGAGACCGGGGTGTCGCCCATCGCTGCGCCGGTCACGGCGTCACCAGCGCCTGCGGAGCCGCCTCCTTGAGCTTGGCCTGCGCCCAGGTGACCTGCCGCTCGGTCTCCGCCCGGCAGCTCTCGGCCAGCTCGGTCAACCGCTGGTCGTGCACGGCCTTCGCCACCTGGCCGAGGAGCACCCAGTCGAGCTGCAGCAGCGAGGCGTCGCCGTAGATCTGGCGCAGGTCGTCGATCAGCATCAGCGCGGGCGCGTGCCGGCGTCCGGCCAGCGTGCTGGTCCGGCGCCGTACGCCGGCCGCGACCGTGTTCGTCGAGGCGGCTGTCGGGTCGAGGTCAAGGCCGAACCGCTTGCCCTCCTCGGCCAACCGTGCGACGTGCTGGGCCGACCAGCGGGCCAGGTCACGGGTCACGTGGAAGACCTCGTGGTCGGCGGCGTGCCGCTCGCCGATCCGCTCGAGGTCGAGGTGCAGCTGGTTCTCCGCGTCGTGGAGGTCCTCGAGGACCAGGTCGACGCCGGTCTTTCCGTGGCTCATGCCCGACCTCCGTGCGTGCTCGAGAGCTCCGTCGAGGCCCGGGCCTCGACCCGCTCGACCTGGGCCGCGGCGGTCTTGTACAGCGGCTGCTTTGAAGCCGGGTCCCACGCAGTGAGCGTCAGCTCGTTGGCGGCTCGGCCGTGCCCGTCCTCCGGCTCGTGGCCACCTGGCCGGTCCCAGTAGCCGTAGTGGAACGGCAGGAACACCACACCGCGGCGTACGCCGGTGACGCGCAGGGGCGCCTCCACCCGGCCGCGCGGCGTCGTGATCGCGAGGAGGTCTCCGTCGGTCCAGCCGCGCTCCTCGGCGTCGGCGAGTGACATCTCCACCCAGACCTCCGGTGCCGCGGCCTGGAGCTCCGGGGCCCGGCCCGTCTTGGTGCGGGTGTGGAAGTGGTAGAGCGTGCGTCCCGTGGTCAGCGTGAACGGGTAGTCGGGACTGGGTTCCTCGTGCGGCGGGACGTACTCGCACGCCTTGAGCATCGCCTTGCCCTCGGGGTTGAGCAGCTCGTACTTGTCGCGGGTCTTCGCAGCCCCGGTGATCAGGTCGCGCCCGTAGCTCTCGCACATGTCGGGGGCGGCCCAGAACCTGCCGTCGGCGTAGAGCCGCGGGGTGCCGTCCGGATGCTCCTCGGTCACCGGCCACTGGACACCGCCGGAGCGCAGCTGCTCGTAGGTCAGCGCCGAGTAGTCGCACGGTCGGCCGCGGCTGCACTCCTTCCAGGCCTCGAACGCCGACTCCGGGTCGCTCCACGTGATCAGCGGACCGCCGTCCTTGTCGGTCAGGTCGAGCCGACGGGCCAGGTCCAGCAGGATGTCGAGGTCGGGCCGCGCCTCTCCGGGTGGCTCGACCGCCTTCTCCGACAGGTGCACGGTGCGGTCGGCGTTGGTGAACGTGCCGGTCTTCTCACCCCAGGTCGCCGCCGGCAGGACGACGTCGGCCAGCTGGGCGGTCTCGGTCAGGAAGATGTCCTGCACCACCAGGAACAGCCGTTCCTGGCTGAGCACCCCGCGGATCCGCTCCAGCTCGGGCAGCGACACCGCCGGATTGGTGCCCGTGACGTGGAGCATCCGGATGGAGCCCTCCTCGGCGTACCGGATGATCTGCATCAGGTGCGTCGGGGCGGACCAGTGCGGGATCGACGCGGGCTCGACGTTCCACAGCTTCGCGAGCTCCTCGATGTGCGCCGGGTTGGCCCAGTTGCGAAAGCCGGCGAGGTCGCCGTTCGCGCCGGTCTCGCGAGTGTTCTGAGCGGTCGGCTGGCCGTTCATCTGCAGCACGCCGCAGCCGGGTCGGCCCAGCATCCCGCGCAGGATGTGGATGTTGTTGACCTGCACGGCCGAGGCCGTGGCCTGGTGGGACTGGTAGAAGCCCTGCAGGACGGTGGAGAGCAGGCGCTCGGCCGTGCCGAGGATGCGGGCGGCCTCGCGGATGTCTGCGGCCGGTACGTCGCACACCTCGGCCGCGTGCTCAGGGGTGTGCGAGGCGACCGTCTGCTGCAGCTCGGTGAGACCGACCGCGTGCGCGTCGACGTACGCGTGGTCGATCCAGTCGTGCTCGAACAGCTCGTGCAGGATCGCGTTCATCAGCATCAGGTTGGTGCCCGGGCGAGGCGCGAGGTGCACGGTGGCCTTGCGGGCGACCGGAGTGAGCCGTGGGTCGATGCAGACCACCTTCGGCGGGTTGGGACCCTCGAGGCGGTCGAGCATGCGGGTCCACAGCACCGTCTGCGTCTCGGCGACGTTGTGCCCGTAGAGCGCGATCACGTCCGCGTGGTCGACGTCCTCGTAGGACCCGGGCTGGCCGTCGCTGCCGAAGGACGACTTCAACGCAGCTCCGGCCGTGGCGGTGCAGAGCCGGGTGTTGCCGTCGATGTGGTTGGTGCCGATGCCGGCGCGGGCCATCACCCCGAGCGTGTAGTACTCCTCGAGGAAGAGCTGCCCGGTGGTGTAGAACCCGATCGAGCCAGGTCCGCGCTCGGCCACGAGGTCCCTGGTCCTGGACGCGACCAGGTTCAGGGCGGTGTCCCAATCGGTCTCCACGAGCTCTCCGTCGCGGCGCACGAGTGGGCGGGTGAGGCGGTCCGGGGAGTTGTTCGCCTGCCAGCCGTAGAGGTCCTTGGGCCCGAGCCGGCCGTGGTTGACCCGGTCCTGTCCGCGACCGCGGACGCCGACGATGCGGCCGTCCTTGACCGCGATGTCCATCGCGTCGCCGTTGGAGTGGAGCAGCGAGGCGGAGGGGACCCACCGGTCGACGTCGTCCTCGGTGAGGCCATCGGCGAGGTGCAGGTCGACGCGGACGGGCCAGTCCTCCCCCGCGGCGTACGGCGTCCGCTCCCCCCATGGCTCCCTGATCCTGGCCGGGCTGTCCTCCGGAATGCGCATGCCGGAGCGGTACCCGTGCGCCAGGGCACAAAACGGGTCTAGGGGTCGTGGCCCGGCTCGACGTCGGAGACGTCGCGCAGGGTCAGCGCCTCGGCGTCGTCCGCTGCGTCGACCGCGAGCGGCTCGAGCAGGAAGCCGACGTGGTCGCCCAACGGCACGTGCTCGAGGATCCGCCCGACCACGCGGCGCGGACACTCGTCGAGCAGCGGGACGCCGAACGGTCCCGGAGCCCAGGAGCACCGCTCGAACTTGTCGACCTCGTCACTGGTCTGCGCACCGAAGAGCTCGGCCAGCCCGTGCTGGTGCTCGCCGAGCAGGTGCACGCCGAGGGCCTGGGCACGTGTCGCCACCCGCATCGTGTGGTTCTTGTCCGACAAGCACACCAGGAACCGCGGCGGATCGATGCCGGTCTGGGTCGTGAATCCCACCAGGCAGCCGGACCGCTCCTGCCCGTCGGTCGTGGTCACGACGAACATCGGGTAGTCCAACGCCTCGGTGAACCGGTCGAACTCGCGCCTGCTCAGCGGCCGTGGCTCCATCCGGCGATGGTGGCACAGGGTGCCCAGCGGTGCTGGGGGCGGACATCCTCACCGTCGATGCGCGTGCCCACGGTGATGTCCTTCCGGCCCTCCCGCGCTGGGACCTTCGGCCGCCGGGCGAGGCCCTTGTCCTGTTCCTGCCGGATGGTGCTCGGTGGTTCCGTGGAGGTGGATGACCGTGGCCAGAGGAGACCACCATGACGCTCCATGTCGACGCCGAGGTGGGCCGGCCTGCTCAGGCCCGCGGACCTCGGCGCCTGACCTGCCTGATCGAGCCTGAACCTGTCGACGAGGGGGTTTCGTGATGTCCCACCAGCTGACCCGCGACAGCCTGGCCCGTGCGGAGCGCATCGCCCACGACCTCGTCGGGCGCAGCTTCCTCAAGGAACAGGACTTCACCGTGCTCGAGTGGAGCTACCTCCTCGACCTGGCCCAGCGGCTCAAGCTCGAGCACGTCATCGGGATGAAGCGCGCGCGGCTGAACGGCTCCAACCTCGCCCTCACCTTCGCCAAGGACTTCCCCTGCACCCGCTGCGCCTTCGAGGTGGCTGCCCACCACCAGGGCGCGCACGTGACCTACCTGGACCCGGAGGGCTCCCCCCTCGGGCGCGCGGAATCGATCAAGGACACCGCCCGCGTCCTGTCCCGGATGTACGACGGCATCGCCTACCGCGGCTCCTCGCACGCCGACGTCGAGCTCCTGGCCCGGTACGCCGACGTACCGGTGTGGAACGCGCTGAGCGACACCTGGCAACCCACGCAGTCGCTGGCCGACATGCTCACGATGCGCGAGGCGACCGGGAAGGCCGACCACGACATCTCCTTCGCCTACTGCGGTGATGCCCGCAGCAGCGTGGCGAACTCCCTGCTGGTCGCCGGCGCGATGCTCGGCATGGACGTGCGCATGGTCGCACCCGAGACGTTGTGGAACCCGAGCACCGTGGTCAGCGCGGCTCGCGACATCGCCGCGGACACCGGCGCGCAGATCACCCACACCGCCGACGTCGCTGCGGGGGTCGCGGGCGTGGACATCGTCTACACCGACGCGTGGGTCCCGACCGGCGAACCGGTCTCCACCTGGGGCAGCCGGATCGCCCTGCTCACGCCGTACCAGGTCAACCACCAGCTGCTCGAACGGACCGGCAACCCCGACGTGAAGTTCATGCACTGCCTGCCGGCGCTGCACAACCGGGAGAGCACGCTCGGCGAGGAGCTGCACGCTGTGCACCGGCTGACGGCGCTCGAGGTCACCGAAGAGGTCTTCGAGTCCACCCATTCCGTGGTGTTCGACCAGGCCGAGAACCGGATGCACACGATCGAGGCCGTGCTGGTCGCGACGCTGGGCTGCTGAGCGGGGCTGCTGAGCGGGGCTGCTGAGCTGGGCTGCTGAGCGGGCCGCTGGTTCGTCAGCTGGCCAGCTCAGCGTCCGACGGGTAGCCCTGCAGCATCAGCCCGGACACGGCGTCGAGCGCCTCGACCCAGGCATCGGTCATCTGCGGCGTCCAGTCGGCACCGCCGATCCGGGCCATCGCGGCCACCATGCACTCGGCAACCGCGTCGTACATCGGCGCCACCACGCCCCACGACGCATGGCGGGCACCCAGTGCGCCCAGCGTCTCGGTGAGCCACGTGGGGTCGTCGAGGTGGTCGACGACGGAGACGATCGCACTGCGGAGCATCTTCGCCTGCTGGCCGATGTCCTCGGAGAACATCGGCCGGACAGCGGGGTACCGCTCGAAGAGGATCGCGTAGAAGCAGGGGGTCAGGCCCTCGTCGGGCGTGTCCACGAGGGCCAGGCTGGTTTCGAGGAGGTCGGCATCCATGGCAGGACCCTGCCGCGGGCGTGTTACCCGCGGCAGCGCCCCATGTCGCGGTCGTGTGAACTCGTGCTCACAGGCCGTGACCACGCACCGTGCTGGTGGGCCGGCTGCGACCGCCTCAGGCGAAGTCGAAGACCAGCCGCGCGGGTACCTTCCCGTCCAGCACCTCGTCGAAGCAGGCGTTGACGTCCTCGAGCCGACGGGTCTCCGCGACGACCCGGGTGCGCCCGTGGGCGTGCAGGTCGAAGACGTCCTCCAGGTCGTTGCGGGTGCCGACCAGGGACCCGGTCACGGTGATCCCCTTGAGGACGGTCTCGAAGACCGGCAGCTCGAGCCGGTTGTCGGCCGGCAGGCCCACGATCACGAGGCGACCGTTCGGGTTCAGCGCCGCGTGTGCTGCGTGCATCGCGGCCGGGGACGGCACGGTGACCAACGCCAGGTCGAGACCGCCGAGCGCTTCGAGCTCGGCCGCCTGGTCGCCGCGTCCGTCGACGACGTGGTCGGCGCCCAGGTCCTTGGCGAGCTGCAGCTTCTCGTCCTCCACGTCGATGGCGATCGTGGTCGCCCCGAAGATCTTCGCGTACTGCAGGCCGAGGTGGCCGAGTCCGCCGATCCCGACGACGGCGGCGTTCTCGCCGGGCGCAGCCCGGCCGACCTTGATCGCCTTGTACGTCGTGACTCCGGCACAGGTCAACGGCGCCGCGTCGACGGGGCTGATCCCCTCGGGCACCTTGACGACGTGGGACGCGTAGCCGACCGCGAACTCGGCGTACGAGCCGTCGATGGTGTAGCCCATGTACTCCGGGGTGGTGCAGTAGGTCTCCCAGCCGGCGACGCAGTAGCGGCAGTGCCCACACGCCAACCCGAGCCAGGGCAGGGCCACCCGGTCGCCCACGGCGAGCAGCTCGACGCCTTCGCCCACCGTCTCGATCCGGCCGACGCCCTCGTGGCCGGGGATCAGCAGGTCCTTGGGCTTGACCGGCCAGTCTCCCCGTGCAGCGTGGATGTCGGTGTGGCACAGCCCGCTGGCCTCGATCTTGGCCAGGACCTGTCCCGGGCCGGGCGTGGGGACTGGCACCTCGCGGATCTCCAGCGGAGCTCCAAGAGCAGGGACGACGGCAGCCTTCATCAGGTACTCCTCAGGGTTGGGTTCCCTCCCATCCCACGCTGCCGACGGCCCGGGCAGGCAGATCAGGAGGTCCCGGCACGGTGAGCCGAACGACCCCTACTCGCCGGTCACCTGCAGGCGGCGGTCTCGTCCCCCGCGACGGGGCCGAACCCTTGGTCGTGCGCGCGGTGCACCGGCCACACGCAGCCGCCGCCCACGTGTTGCGCCGCCGTCACGAGATAGCGGCCCCAGGCGCGGTCGCCGACGTGCCAGGGACCACGGCCGGGCCGGGTGAGGAGCATCGCCACGGACTTGTCGGCGTCGGTTCCACCGCCGGGCCCGTCGAGGATGTCGCGGCACAGGCTGACGAGGTCCTCGACGGGCAGACCCCACGGCCCGTCGGGGAGGTCGCCGAGGGTCAGCAGAGGGCCGGCCGGGCGACCGCCGGGCCCGAGGAACAGCAGCCAGAGCCGTCGGTCGGCGAAGACCTCGGCCCCGACGAGGGTGTGCCAGGCGCGACGCAGGTCGGCGTCGGTGCGTACGGCGGGCAGCACCGCCGGCGACAGCAGTGGTGGTGGCTCGTCGTACGTCATGAGCACGATCGTGGCCCTGCCGCGCCTGCCCCCGCCGGCGCCGTCCACAGGTCATCGACGAGGGACGGTGCAGGGCCACGACCGCGGGTCAGGGCCGCGGGTCAGGGCCTCACCTGCCAGGTGACCGCATCCTTGCCGGACTGGCTCAGACCGAGCGTGACCGAGGTGACCGTGCGGCCATCGGGGACCGTGAACGCGACGTAACCCTTGGTCTCCTGGTCGGGCGCGACCGTCGCCCTGCCGGGCAGGAGGGGGTACGCCTTGACCGCCTTGACCGCCTTCGCCACCGGGTGGGTCACGCCGAGGTCGTCCATGACGGTGACCCGAGCCGCCACCGGCACCGGCCAGGGCTCGGTGCCCCGGTTCTGCAGGCGCAGCGGCACCACGACCAGGTGCTTGCCCTTGCCGGCAGCGGCGACAGCAGGCGGTACGTCGACCGGAGCACCGGCCAACACCTCCACGGCCGGGTGCTCGGTGTCGGCACCGACGTCGACCAGCGTGCCGACGGCTGTGCCGTCGCTCCCACCGGCCAGGTGCCGCACCCACGAGACGGCGTCGTGTGCCCGCGGCGCCCCGACGATCACACCGGCGATCAGCAGGGCACCGAGAGCGACGTGGACCATCGCCCGGGCCGGGAACCGCTGGCCCGGCGACGCACCGTCCTCGGCCTCGGCTGCACGCCGACGGCGACGGCGTGACCAGCTCGCCCGCAGGCCGCGTGGCTGCTCGTCGCCCGAGGCATCGAGTCGCGGCTCTGCGAGCGGCGCGTCCACGACGTCGGCGTCCGAGACCCGTGCGCTCGCCCGCTCCCGCGGCGCGACCACCGCGGCCTGCGCCTCCCACTGCGGTTCCTCCACCTGCAGCTCGGCGTCCACGACGTCGGGCGTGGCGTCGACCGCCGGCTCCCAGGTTCCCGGGTCGACGTCGGCCGTCGACTCGACGGGTTCGGCGGCGGGCACCGCGGCCGCGGTGTGCTCGGCCGTCGTGACGCCGGCGCTCGCCGGAACGATCGGCTCCGGCAGCAGCAGCTCGGCCTGACGTACGTCGGGCTGGTGCGCCCGGATGACGGCCATGACGCCCTGGTCGCGGCCGTCGCCCACCGCGCCTGCCTCGTGGGCCTCACGCTCCCGCGCCTCACGGGCCGTCCGCAGCCGGGCTTCCCAGGCGGCACGGGCGGCGGCCTCCTGGGCCTCCTCCTCGCGACGCTGTTGCTGCTCGGCCTGCTCGCGCGCCTCCTCCTCGAGGCGTCGGCGCTCCTCAGCCTCGGCCCGCTCGCGCTCCTCGCGCTCCGCCTGTTCACGCGCCTCAGCCTCCGCGCGCTCGCGTTCCTCACGCTCGGCCCGCTCGCGCTCCGCACGTTCCCGAGCCTCAGCCTCCAACCGGGCTCTCTCCTCGGCCTCCGCCCGCTCCCGCGCCTCACGCTCAGCTCGCTCGCGCTCCTCACGCTCCCGAGCCTCAGCCTCCAACCGAGCCCGCGCCTCAGCCTCCGCCCGCTCCCGCGCCTCAGCCTCCAGCCGAGCCCGCTCCTCGGCCTCCGCCCGCTCCCGCTCGGCAAGCTCACGAGCCTCGGCTTCCTCGGCCTCGCGCCGGGCCTGCTCGAGCAGTTCCTGCACGGCTCGGGCCCGGGCCTCTTGAGCCTCGCGCGCGGCCTGCAGCTGTGCCTCCAGCTCGGGATCCTCCTCGCGTGGCTCGGACACCTCGTCCAGTCCGGCGGGCATCGGGACCGGACCTGCACCCGCGGCGGCCTCGCACTCCTCCGCCTCACGTTGCCGGGCCTCCGCCTCGGCGAAGGCGGCCTCCACGTCCAGCTCCTCGACCGCCCCGAAGCCGGGCCCGGACTCGAGCTGCACGACCGGCTCGTCCGGCCGCCCATGGTCCTCGACGTGCGGCTCGGCCACCACGTCGTCATGGTGGCCACCGCCGTGATCGTGGGCGCTCTCGGTCAACGAGCGCCACAGCGCGGCACCGGCCTCGGCCACTGCGGCATTCGAGAGCCGTGCCACCGTCATCTCCGACCCGGACTCCACCGACGGTCCCCCGACCGGTCCAACCTCGACCGGTCCAACCTCGAGCGGGGCGGGTTCGGCCGACGGCGGCTCTCCCGACGAGTCGTCGGCCCCGGCGAGGTCCGGACCGATCCCGCTCCTGGCGTCCTCCGCGTCCGTGGGTTCCGCGGCCACCGAGGCCGGCCCGGGCTCGATCAGCGGTTCCACGGCCGGCTGATCCAGCACCGGTTCGACCACGGGGTCGGCCACCACTGCGCCACGCCGAGATCGCCGGAACGCCCGAGCCAGCCCGTGCCGCTCGTGCGTCTCGTGCCGCTCGGGTTCGCCGACCAACTCGGCGGACTTCTCGGCCGCATCGGCCGCGGCCTGCGCGGCCAGCTGCTCGGCCCGGGCGCGCGCCAACTCCTCGACCGTCGGGCCCACCACGGGTCGCGGTGCCGGCTGGTCGTGCACCGGCGCCTTCGCAGCGACGGTCGGCGCACCACGCAGAGCGCGACATGCCGCTGCCAACCGCGCCGACGCCTGCGCAACCGCTGCGCCGTCGAGGATCTGCGGCTGGCTGGTGAGCAGATCCAGGATGTTCTCGCTCGCGCACAGCGCCACGTCGCCCGCAACACCCGCGACGGCCTCGAGCCGCTCGAAGCACAGCAACGGCGCCACCGGCGTACCACCCAGCAGGGTCCGTACGACGTCGGCAGCAGCCGCCGCCTCCACCAGGACGTCGCTGTGGTCGGTCTTGCCCACGGTCAGGACGCCGTCGGCGGCGGCGATCGGTCCCGACCAGCTCACGGTGTTGACGACGTACACGCCGGGCGGGCCGGCCAGCACGTGGTCGACGGCGACCTCCGCCACCCCGTTCGCGGGATCAGCGGGGATGGTGACGTCGTGGAGCACCAGCCAGCCGAGCACGCGCAGGAGATCCAGGCCGGCCGCCGTCGCCTGCTCGTGCTCGCCCTTGCGCTGCGGCCCCCGAGCCGACCTCGTGGACCTTCCCTGGACGTCTCGCGAGCGCGCCGGCCGGGGCTGTGCCGATAGCTCAGCCATGTGCCCTCCCCGCACT
>DATAKN010000304.1:0-15151 GCA_036261595.1 Marmoricola sp. | reverse complement strand
GGCACCGTAATTGGTGAACAGCACCCACGGCACCGTCATGGACGCGCAGCCCGGTGCCAGCAGCACGGTGCCTGACCCACCGGTGGTCGCACTCACGCTTCCTCCTCGGTGGTCTGCCTCAGCCGGTGCACCGCTGCGGCGAACGCGTCACCACGGGCACCGTAATTGGTGAACAGCACCCACGGCACCGTCATGGACGCGCAGCCCGGTGCCAGCAGCACGGTGCCTGACCCACCGGTGGTCGCACTCACGCTTCCTCCTCGGTGGTCTGCCTCAGCCGGTGCACCGCCGCGGCGAACGCGTCACCCCGGGCACCGTAATTGGTGAACATGTCCATGGACGCGCAGCCCGGTGCCAGCAGCACCGTGTCCCCCGGCTGCGCCAGGGCCGCAGCCTCGGAGACCACGCGGTCCATGGGTTCAGTGTCCCCGGAGGGCAGGTGGAAGACCGGTACATCCGGTGCGTGTCGGGCCAGGGCCGCCGCGATCACCGGCGCATCGGCGCCCAGGAGCACGACCCCCCGCAGCCGGTCGCGCACCTGCTCGACGAGGTCGTCGAACGACGCACCCTTGGCCAGGCCCCCGGCGATCCAGACCACCGGGTCGTAGGCCTGCAGCGAAGCCAGGGCGGCTGGAGGGTTGGTTGCCTTGGAGTCGTCGATCCAGGTGACCCCGCCGAAGGTCGCGACCTCGGCGATGCGGTGGCCGGCCGGGGTGAACACGCGCAGCGCGTCGCGCACAGCAGTGGCCGGTACGCCGTACGAGCGCGCGAGCGCCGCGGCGGCGAGGGCGTTCGCGACGAAGTGCGGCGCCGGGCTGGCGAGGTCTGCCAGCGTGCACAGCTCCGCCGCAGTGGTCTGTCGCTCGGCGATGAACGCACGGTCGGCCAGCACGTCGTCGACGACCCCGACCATGCCCACGTCCGGGATGCCCGGGGTGAATCCGATCGCTCGGGCGCCCTCGGCCACGTCGGCCTCGCGCACGAGCTGTTCGGTCAGCGGGTCGGCGAGGTTGTAGACGCACGCGTGCTGGACCCCCTCGTAGATGCGCGCCTTGTCCGCGACGTAGTCCTCGAACGAGGAGTACCAGTCGAGGTGGTCCTCGGCGACGTTGAGCACCGCGGCCGAGTGCGCGCGCATCGAGGTCGTGTAGTGCAGCTGGAAGCTGGAGAGCTCGACGGCCAGCACGTCGTACGGCGTCGGGTCCATGACCGCCTCGACGATGGGGAGACCGACGTTGCCGCACGCGACCGTGCGCAGGCCGGCCGCCCGCAGGATCGCCTCGAGCATCTGCACGGTGGTGGTCTTGCCGTTGGTGCCGGTCACCGCGAGCCAGGGCGTGTCGTGGTCGGGGTCGCGCAGGCGCCAGGCGAGCTCGACCTCGCCCCACACCGGTACGCCGCGGGCGGCAGCCTGTGCGAGCAGCGGGGCGTCCGGACGCCACCCGGGCGACGTGACGACGACGTCCACGTCGTCCGGCAGCTCGGCGGTGCTCCCGGGCCCGAGGCGCACCGTGGCCCCGAGCATCTCGAGCAGGGCCGCCCGTTCCTGCCGGTCGCCCGCGTCGGACTCGTCGAGCGCGATGACCGATGCACCGAGGTGGGTGAGGCTGTCGGCCGCGGCGAACCCGGACACCCCGAACCCCGCCACGACGGCCCGGACGCCTGTCCAGGAGTCGTGCCGGCCGAGCTGCTCCACACGCTTCTCCGTCACCGGATCGCCACTAGGTGCCCGCCACCCACTCGGCGTAGAAGATGCCCAGCCCCGCAGCGACGAACCCGCCGGCGATGAGCCAGAACCGCACCACCACCGTGATCTCCTCCCACCCGAGCAGCTCGAAGTGGTGGTGCAGTGGCGCCATCCGGAACAGGCGTTTGCCCTTGGTGAACTTGAAGTAGCCGACCTGCAGGATCACCGAGGCCGTCTGGAGGACGAAGAGGCCGCCGATCAGCAGCATCAGCAGCTCGGTGCGGGTGAGCACGGCCATGCCGGCGACAGCACCGCCGAGTGCGAGTGAGCCCGTGTCTCCCATGAAGATCTGCGCAGGCGAGGCGTTGTACCAGAGGAATCCGAAGCACGCCCCGGTGATCGCGGCGGCCACCACGGCGAGGTCGAGCGGGTCCCGGACGTCGTAGCAGGCGGGGCCGTGGTGGTACTGGCAGGACTGGTTGTTCTGCCAGATGTTGACCAGCATGTACGCGCCGAAGACCATGCCCGAGGTACCTGCCGCGAGGCCGTCGAGCCCGTCGGTGAGGTTCACGGCGTTCGAGAAGCCGGCGATCATCAGCACGATGAACACGACGAGCACGACCGTCGGGATCGCGAACGTGGTGATGTTCCGGGTGAAGGAGATCCCGTGCTCGGCGGGCGTCTCGCCCTCGGCATTCGTGAACGGGTGGACCCGCCAGAGCACGAGCCAGCCGAACACCGCGGCGACCGCGGTCTGGCCGATGAACTTCGCCTTGCTGCGCAGGCCGAGGTTGCGCTGCTTGTAGATCTTGATGAAGTCGTCGAGGAAGCCAACGGTGCCGAGGCCGACGTACAGGAAGAGCAGCAGGAGCGCCGAGATGCTGACGTCGGAGCCCGTCATCAGCTTGGCCAGGAAGTAGGACACGAGGGTGGACAGGACGATCACCAGCCCGCCCATCGTGGGGGTGCCGCGCTTCGTGTGGTGCGTCGTGGGTCCGTCGTCGCGGATCAGCTGACCGTAGCCGCGCGCGGCGAACACGCGGATCGCGACGCGGGTGCCGAAGATCGTGAACAGCACGGAGAGGCCGCCGGCGAGCAGGATCGCCTTCATCCGTTCCCCTCCTCCGTCCGTGCAGCCCCGTCCGTCAGCAGGCCCTGCGCCACGCGTTCGAGGCCTGCGGCCCGCGACGCCTTCACGAGGACGACCTCGGAGCCGCGGACATTCTTCCTCACGGCCTCGACGGCTTCGGGCACCGACCCGTGGAACGTGGCGGATTCCTCACCCCGGACGATGCCGCGAGCACCCTCACCGACGACGACGAGCTCGTCGATCCCGAGCTCGCGGGCGAGCCGGCCGACCGCGCGGTGCTCCTCCTCGCTCACGTCGCCGAGTTCACGCATCTCGCCCAGCACCGCGACCGTACGCCGCCCCGTGCGCCGCCCGATCCCGGCCAGGGTCTCGAGGGCCGAACGCATCGAGTGGGGGTTGGCGTTGTAGGCGTCGTTGATCACGATCAGGCCGTCGGACCGCTCGCGCAGCTCCATGCGCCACGGCGAGAGCACCTCGATCGCCCGGAGGGAGTCACCGATCCCCTCGAGCGTCAGTCCGAGGGCGAGGGCAGCGGCCGACGCCGCTGCCGCGTTGAGCGCCTGGTGCTCGCCCACGAGCCGGAGGCCGACATGGACCCGCTGTCCGCCCGCCTCCAGGTCGAACCGGGCCCGGCCCAGGTCGTCGACCTCGACGCCGTCCAGGCGGACGCCTGCACCGGTGCCCCTGCCAAAGGTGTACACCTCACCGCGGGTGCGAGGCGCCATCGCCGCGACCAGGGGGTCGTCGAAGTTCAGCACGGCCACGCCCCCGGGTTCGAGCGCCTCGACGATCTCGCCCTTGGCCTGAGCGATCGCCGCCTGCGAGCCGAACTCGCCCACGTGTGCCAGGCCGACGTTGAGCACCACCGAGACGTCCGGCGGAGCCGTGCGGCACAGGTCGGCGATGTGCCCGATGCCGCGGGCCCCCATCTCCAGGACCAGGTACCGGGTCTCGGGCACCGCCCGCAGGACGGTGAGTGGCAGCCCGAGCTCGTTGTTGAACGACTGGTACGTCGCCACGGTCGGCCCGGCATCGGAGAGCACGGCGGCGAGCATGTCCTTGACGCTGGTCTTGCCCTGCGAGCCGGTGATCGCCACCACACGCAGGTCCGGGTTGGCCAGCCGGAGCCGGCGAAGCACCTCGGCCGCCAGCCGGTGCAGCGCGGCCTGCACGTCGGGCACGACGACCGTCGGCACATCGGTCGGGCGCGACCCGATCACGGCCGCAGCACCGCCGTCGACCGCGGCGGCGGCGAACGCGTGGCCGTCCGCCCGCTCTCCCGCGATCGCGACGAAGAGGCCGCCCGGCTCCGGCCGGCGGCTGTCGAGGAACGCCGGTCCGGTGACCGCGGTCGTCGCCTCTCCGTGCGCCTGCCCGCCGACGATCGCGGCGACCTCGGCGAGCGAGAGCGGGATCATCGCGCCTCCCGGATCGCCGCGCGCAGCTGGTCGCGGTCGTCGAACGGCGTGACCGCGCCGGCGACCTCCTGGCCGGTCTCATGACCCTTGCCCGCGACCAGGACGATGTCGCCCGGCCGGGCGAGGCCGACGGCGCGCCTGATCGCCGCGGCTCGGTCGCCGACCTCTGCGAGCTCGACCGCCTGCCGCTGGGTCGGGTCGACCTCGCGCGCCCCCGCGAGCACCGCGGCACGGATCGCGGCGGGGTCCTCGCTGCGCGGGTTGTCGTCGGTGACCACCACGACGTCCGCAAGCCGGGCGGCGATCCGTCCCATCTCCGGGCGCTTGCCGGTGTCGCGGTCGCCTCCGGCACCGATCACCACCACCAGCCGCCCCTGCGTCTGCGGTCGGAGCGCCCGCAGCACCGCTTCGAGGGCGTCGGGCTTGTGCGCGTAGTCGACGACGGCGAGGTACTGCTGGCCCTCGTCGATCCGTTCGAGCCGGCCCGGGACGCCGGGCGAGTCGGCGATCGCGTCCGCCACGGCCACGGGGTCGAATCCCGCTTCTCCGGCGAGTGCGATCGCACAGAGGGCATTGGCCACGTTGAACTCCCCCGGCACGGGCACACGCGCCCGAAACCGGTCACCGGCCGGCGTCCGGACCGTGAACGCCGTCCCGTCCAGGTCGTAGGAGGGGTCGAGAGCGACCCAGTCGGCGTCGGCGCCAGCCGGGGAGAAGGTGCGCATCGGGATCGTCGCCCGGTCCAGCAGGCGGCGACCGTGCGCGTCGTCGACGTTGGTCAGGCCCAGCCGCGCGCGCTCGGGCGTGAACAGCGACGCCTTGGCGGAGAAGTAGTCCTCCAGGTCCGCGTGGAAGTCGAGGTGGTCTCGGCCGAGATTGGTGAACGCGGCGACGTCGAAGACCACGCCGTCGACCCGGCCCATCACCAGCGCGTGGCTCGAGACCTCCATCGCACAGGCCTCGACGTTGCGCTCCCGCATGACCGCGAACAGGGCGTGCAGGTCGGGTGCCTCGGGCGTCGTGAGCGCGGTCTTCACGTCCTCACCGTCGATTCGCGTGCCCACGGTGCCCACCACCGCCGCGTGCCGCCCAGACCCTTGGAGGCCGGACTCGAGCAGTCTCGTGGTCGTCGTCTTGCCCTGCGTGCCGGTCACGGCCATGAGTGTCAGTGCCTCCGCCGGCCGGCCGTACAGCCGTGCTGCCAGTGAGCCGAGCAGGGCACGCGGCGCCTCGACGACGAGTACGGGGACCCCGGCGGCCGCAGCCGCGCCGGCACCCTCGGCGTCGGTGAGGACCGCCACGGCACCGGCCGCCACGGCCGCACCCGAGTACGCCGCCCCGTGGGCCCGCGAGCCGGCGATGGCGGCGTACAGGTCGCCGGGCCGGATCCGGTCGGAGCTCAGGGAGAGCCCGGTGACGACGACCGGTCCGGCGTCACCGAGGACCCGGGCGTCGAGATCGCCGACCAGATCGGCCAGCCGCGTGGTCACGGGTCGCTCGGGGCGCGTCAGCAGAGAATCGGTGACCACCCGGTGAACCTACCGGTCACCATTCCACCGGGAGGCGTGCGGGCGGCGTGTTCGTCGGCGGCACGGCGTACTTCTGGAGCAGGTAGGCGAGGATCTTGCGGAACACCGGGCCTGCGGTGCCACCGCCGCTGGCCGAGCCCTGCGGCTTCTGGATCACCACGTACACGGTGAACCGCGGATTGTCGGCCGGCGCGAAGCCGGCGAACGAGACCGCGAGCGAGCCGTCGTAGCACTTGCACGTGGCGCCGGCCTGCTGGGCGGTGCCGGTCTTGCCGGCCACTCGGTAACCGGCGATGCCCGCTCCGGGAGCCGTGCCGGCCCCTTCGGTGGTGACCATCTCCATCATCCGGGAGACCTTCTCGGCCGCCTGCTGGCTGACCACCCGGCGACGGGTGGCGGTGTCGGTGCCGACGACCTGGCCGGTCGACGTGACGGCCCGGCCCTTGATCAGGCTGGGGGTGATCAGTTCGCCGCCGTTGGCGATGGCGTTGACCGCGGTGGCCATCTGGAGCGCGTTCACCGAGATGCCCTGGCCGAACGATGCGGTCGCCTGCGTGAGCTCGCTCCAGGGCGGGCTCGGAAGCAGACCCCGGGTCTCGCCCGGGAGGCCGACGTCGGTGCGGTGGCCCAGTCCGAACGCGTCCATGTACTTCCAGAGCTCACCTTGCTGGTACTGCCGTGCGGCCAGGACCGTGCCGATGTTGGAGGACTTCGCGATCACGCCGGCGAGCGTGAGTCGCAACGTGTCGTGGGGGAAGTAGTCGTGGATGACCCGGTCGGCGACCGGCAGGTCCTTGGGCACCTTCACCTTCGTGCGCGGGCTCACCTTGCCCTCGTCGATGAGGCCCGCCATGGTGAGCACCTTCGCGACCGAGCCCGGTTCGTAGACGTCGCTGAGCGCCCGGGAGCCGAGGTCGGCGTCCTTGGCCTGGCCGGGCGCGTTGGCGTCGAACGTCGGGTAGTCGGCCAGGGCCAGGATGTCGCCGGTGCGGCTGTCGAGCGCAACCGCCGCACCCGATTCGGCGTTCGCGCCCTGGACCGCGGTGCGGAGCACGCGCTGCGCGTACCACTGGACGTCGCGGTCGATGGTCAGGCTGAGGTTCTTGCCGTTGACCGGCTTGACCTCGGTGTTCTCCCCGAGGGGAATGCGGTTGCCACCGCCGACCTCGTAGGTCTCCTGCCCGTCCTTGCCGGCGAGCATCGTGTCGAACGACCGCTCCAGGCCGCCACCGGTGTCGGCCTGCCCGTCGGCCTTCATGTAGCCGACCAGGTTGGCCGCGACGTCTCCACCCGGGTAGTCCCGCACCGGGTCGACCCGGGTGTCGAGGCCCTTGAAGCCGGCCTTCTCCACCTCCGACACCGCCTCGCGGGCGAGGGTCGCCGGCACCCGCCGGGCGACGTAGGCGAACCGGGCACCGGGCTTGGAGGGGTCCTTGCGCAGCCGACTGAGCAGGTCGAAGTAGTCCAGGTGCAGCCGGGTGGCGAGAATGCGGGCAATGTCCTCGGCGTGCGCGTCGGTGCGCGTCGGGTCCCCGACGATCATCAGGCCGCTGACCGATTCGGCGAGGGGTGCTCCGTTACGGTCCAGGATGGCACCGCGCGTGGCCGGCAGCGGGATCGAGACCAGGCCCTCGGCGTTGGCCTTCGCGGCGTACGCCTTGGGGTCCAGACCCTGCAGCTGCACGAGCCGTGCGCCGAAGACCGAGATCACCATGGCGATCACGATCAGGCCGACCCGCAAGCGCAGCTCCGACGACCCCCGCCAGCGCGAGCCCGAGCGTGCCACCGGGCGCCGGGTCGGCGTCACCGTCCGGCTCCCCTGGCATGCTTGCGGGTCGCGGACTGCGTGGTCGGTGCCGTGGCCGCCGGAGGCTGGGCGGTGCCGGCGGCCGCACCGGTGACACTCGAGGTCGTCTGCGCCGGGTCGGCCGGTGCCGGGACGCGCACGATGATCGGCTTGGGCCGGAGCGGTGCCGGCAGCTGCGCCGGCAGCGGGTTGATCCGCACCGCCTCGTCAGGAGTCGCCGGAGTCGGCGTGCCGACGACGGTGCCGTCGGAGAGCTTGACGAAGGCCGGTACGCCGGGCGCCACCATGCCCAGCCGCTTGCCGGCCTCGGCCAGTCGCTGGGGTGCTCTCAGGCGCTCCAGCTCCATGTCGAGCTTCTGCTGGCGGGCGGTGAGGTCGTCGGCCTGGTTCTGCAGGCGAGTCACGTAGAAGGAGCCCTGCTGCATGTGGGTGTTGAACATCAGCAGGCCGACCACTCCTGCGCCCAGCATCGCGAGCACGAGCACGGCGAAGGGAGTTCGCCGAGCGCGCGGCCGGGCGGACGGCACCAGCGTCAGCCGGGCCTTCTCGACCGCTGCCTCCGCCAGGCGCGGTGCCCGGCTGCGGGCCTGTGACACCAGCGAACTCATGCAGCCACCCCTCTCCTGACTCGCTCGGCAGCGCGCAGCCGGACCGAGGCGGCGCGCGGGTTCTCGGCGATCTCCTCGTCGGAGGCCTTCTCGGCTCCCCGGGTCAGCAGCCGGAGCTCGGGTTGGTACTCCTCCGGGACCACGGGCAGGTCGTCGGGCACGGAGACGCGCGACCTGACGGCGAGCTCCTGCTTGACCATGCGGTCCTCCAGCGAGTGGTAGCTCATCACCACGACGCGACCACCGACCGCCAGGGCGTCGATCGCTGCGGGGATCGCCCGGCGCAGCACGCCCAGCTCGTCGTTGACCTCGATCCGCAGCGCCTGGAACGTGCGCTTGGCCGGGTGTCCTCCCGTACGCCGGGCCGGCGCCGGGATCACCTCGCGCAGCAGGTCGACGAGCCGGGCCGACCGCTCGAACGGGGCCCTCTCGCGCTCCCTGACGATCGCTCGGGCGATCTGTCGGGCGAACTTCTCCTCGCCGTAGGACCGCAGGATCCGCGCGAGCTCGGCCGCGGGATAGGTGTTCAGCACGTCCGCGGCGGTCAGCCCGGTCGTGTCGTCCATCCTCATGTCCAGCGGCGCGTCCTCCGCGTAGGCGAACCCGCGCTCCCTCAGGTCCAGCTGCATCGAGGAGACCCCGAGGTCGAACAGCACCCCCTGGACCGAGGCGATCCCGAGGTCGGCCAGGACCCGCGGGATCTCGTCGTACACGGCGTGGACGAGCGTGGTCCGGGCCCTGAACGGGGCGAGCCGCTCGCCGGCCGCCTCGAGTGCGTGCGGATCACGGTCGACCCCCACGACGTGCGCCTCCGGGCACCGGGACAGCACTGCCTCGGTGTGGCCACCAAGGCCGAGCGTGGCATCCACGAGGACGGCGCCGGGCTGCTGGAGTGGGGGTGCGACGAGGGCGACGACCCGGTCGAGGAGCACCGGGACGTGAGCGGGGCTGGTCATCCGCCCTTACTTCCCGAGTCCTGCGAGCAAGGTGAGCAGCGTCGCCAGGGCGACACTGGTGACCGCGGAGAACGCCATCACGGCCAGGCCGTCACGTGCGGCCTCGCGCACGCGTCGCTCCGGCGGCGCCGGTGCGTCCACCGATGGTGCGACTCCGCTCATGGTCTCGACCCCTGTTGGCTGGCTGCTGCTGATGACTGACTGACTGACTGGTCGCGCTGGTCCGGCGGGAAGGTGCCGGATGGTGATCGCCGGGCCAGGTTCCCGTCCGCTCTCTCCCCGGGGGTGCGTTCTGGAGCCGGGGAAGGTGCCCCAGACGGCTCCCCGAGCGAGGAGGAGCGGACGCGAGCCTCGTCCTGCGATCACCGTTGTGGAGTTGTGGCCGGTCCCGATACCAGCGGCTGTGTCGGTCTAGAAGCCCGGGAAGATCTCTTCCTGGATGTCGGCGAAGGCGCTCTCCTGCTGGGCGGTGTACTCGGCCCAGCGCTCCGGGTCCCAGATCTCGATCCGGTCGTAGATGCCGATCACCACGCAGTCACGCTTCAGCGCGGCGTACTCCCTCAGCTCCGGCGTCACGGTGATCCGGCCCTGCTTGTCCGGCACCTGCTCGGAGGCGAGAGCGAACAGCATCCGGCCGTAGGCCCGCATGCGTGCGTCCGTCTGCGAGGCGTTCTTGAACTTCTCGGTGAACGCGGCGAAGTCGGCACGGGTGCGCACGTCGATCGAGCGCTCCTGACCCCTCGTGATCACCAGTCCATCCCCCATGGCCTCTCGGAATTTCGCAGGAAGGAAGAGACGGCCCTTGTCGTCGAGCTTCGGTCTGAAGGTGCCGGAGAACATCGCGCCACCCCATCCCTTCCTCCACTTTCCCCCACGATACTCCACGACACCCCACGGTCAACCACATTCGCACCATTTCGCTCCCCCGTCCTCCCGGACACCCCCGGGATCGATCCCAGAGCCGGTGCTTCCCAGATGGGGTTCACTAGTCGCATGCATGAAGCACCAGCGAGCTCGGCGTCCCCGATCGGGATGCGCGGCACCGGCACCACCCCCGGAAGCACCCCCGCCCTGGACACCTTGCGGACGGTCACCGACCGGGTCCGTGCGAACATCGAGCGAGTCATCGAGGGCAAGCCGGAGGTCGCGCGCGCTGCGGTGGTCGTGCTGCTCGCCGAGGGACACCTGCTCATCGAGGACGTGCCGGGAGTCGGCAAGACCATGCTGAGCAAGGCGCTCGCCCGGTCGATCGACCTGACCGTGCGCCGGATCCAGTTCACCCCGGATCTGCTGCCCTCCGACGTCACCGGCGTATCGGTGTTCAACCAGGACACCCGTGACTTCGAGTTCCGTCCGGGCGGCGTGTTCGCCAACATCGTGATCGGCGACGAGATCAACCGCGCCTCGCCGAAGACCCAGTCCGCGATGCTCGAGTGCATGGAGGAGCGGCAGGTCACGGTCGACAACCAGACGTTCCACCTCGAGCCGCCGTTCATGGTGATCGCCACCCAGAACCCCCTCGAGATGGAGGGCACCTACGCGCTCCCCGAGGCGCAGCGCGACCGCTTCATGGCCCGCGTGTCGATGGGCTACCCGGTCGAGGCGGCCGAGATCGCGATGCTCTCCGCGCGCGAGACGGCCAGCCCGCTCGACGATCTCGAGCCGGTCACCGACGGTGCGGAGATCCTCAAGCTCATCGCGGTCGTCGCGGGCGTGCACGTCTCGCCGGCGGTGCAGCGCTACGCCGTCGCACTGTCGACCGCGACCCGCCGCTCCCACGAACTGCGGCTGGGCGCGTCTCCGCGGGCCACGCTGCACCTGGTGCGCGCAGCGAAGGCGTGGGCGGCCATGTCCGGCCGCGATTACGTCATTCCCGACGACGTCCGCGAGCTGGCGCCGACGATCCTGGCGCACCGGCTGCTGCCGACGGTCGAGGCGGCGATGAACGGCCGCGGACCCGAGGACATCCTGCGCACCGTCCTGGACTCTGTGCCGATCTCCGAGGTCACCGCGACGCCGCCGGGCCGGTCCGGCTCGAGCACCCACTAGTCCGATGTCCCGCGTCGCCGCCTTCGTCGCCGACTCCGGGCGCGTGCCCGCAGGCCCGGCGATCCGCGAGGCACTGCACGGTTTCACCCTGCGCGGACGCAGCTTCGTCGCCGCCGGGCTCACCGCAGTGGCGTGCGGGATCGTGCTCGGCGAGCACGACCTGGTGCGCATCGGCCTGCTGGTGGCACTCCTGCCCGTCGTGGCCGCTCTCTGGGTGGCCCGCGCGGGCAATCGCCTGGGCCTGGGCCGCACGCTCGGCGCCTCCCAGGTCGAGGTGGGACAGCGTGCGGTGGTCCACCTGGAGCTCACGAACCTCGGACCCACCACGGGCGTGCTCCTGGTCGAGGAGCAGATCCCGTGGGCCCTGGGGTCCCGCCCGCGGTTCGTGGTCGACAGCATGCGGCCCGGGTGGACCCGCCACATCGACTACCAGGTGCAGGCCGAGGTCCGGGGCAAGTACGACATCGGCCCGTTGCGAGTCCGCGTGGGCGACCCCTTCGGGCTGCTCGAGCTGCAGCGGACGTTCACCAAGACGGCAGGCCTGGTGGTGATCCCCACGACCGAGCCGCTGCCGGCGATCCCGTTGCTCGGCGCCTGGACCGGGAGCGGCGACAACCGTCACCGACCGTTCGCCAGCGGCGGCGCCGCTGACGTCACCGTGCGGGAGTACCGCAGGGGCGACGACCTGCGCCGGGTGCATTGGCGCAGCACGGCGAAGGTGGGCAGCCTGATGGTGCGGCGGGAGGAGCAGCCCTGGCAGTCCCGATGCACCGTGTTCATCGACAACCGGGCGCGCGTGCACCGCGGTCAAGGACCGCACTCCTCCTTGGAGCGGGCAGTGACCTCGGCGGCGTCACTCGCCGTCCATCTGTCCTCGCAGGGGTTCCAGGTGCGTCTGGTCAGTGCCCTCGGGGAGGAGATCGAGCACGGCTGGCACGACGGTGTCATCGCCGCGAGCCCCAGGCCCCTGCTCGAGCGCCTCGCGGTGCTGCCGACCGTGGCCAACCACGATCTGTACACCGGGTGGGTGGACGAGAGCGTCACCTCAGGGCTGTTCGTCGCGGTGCTCGGCGACGTGGACGACCACGACCGGGACTTCCTGGCCCGGCTGCACCATCGCGGGAGCGCGTCGTACGCGCTGGTGCTCGACGTCGACACGTGGGCATCGCGGATGCCACAGCCCGACTTCACCCGGAGACCCGGTCGGCTCCCGACGGCGACCTGGCTGCGGCAGCGAGGGTGGAAGGCCGCCGAACTCGGACGTGACGGCTCGCTGCCCGCCGCCTGGCAGGAGCTGGGTCGATGAGTGACCAGCTGCTGTCCCGGTTCGGAGCGGCCACTCTCGCCGCGGCGATGGCCTGGGTCGCACTGTGGTCATGGGCCGGGCTCGTCGAGCAACCCGGCCGGTTCATCTTCCCCGCGGTGGTCGGCGCCCTGCTCGTCGTCGCGGTGGGCACGGTCGGCCGCACGCTGCGGTGGCCCTGGTACGTCGTGCTGCCGGCTCAGCTGGTCGTGGTCGTCGGCTGGTTGGACCACCGGTACGCCGCCACGGACGCCTGGGGTGGGTGGGTGCCGACCGTTGCCAGCGTCCAGACGCTCAGCGGACGGATCCACGACGGCGCCGTGGCGGTGAACACCTACGCGTCGCCGGTGAGTGCCGAGCACCCGGAGACCCATGCCTACCTCCTCGCCGCCGCGATGCTCGTGCTGCTGGCCACCGACCTGTTCGCGTGCGGCCTGCGACGGGTGCCCTGGGCGGGGCTGCCGGTGATCGTCACCCTGACGGTGCCGATCAGCGTGCTCGAGAGCGATCTGCCTTGGGCGGTGTTCGTCGGCACCGCGATGTTGTTCATGATGCTGCTGGCGACCGAGGAGACCCAGCGCGTGCTCGGGTGGGGGCGATCCATCGCCGGCCGTGGCGAGCGCATCGACTCCCTCGACCAGGTCGTGAACGGATCAACCGTGCGCGGAACAGCCCTGCGGATCGGCATGCTGGCCACGGTCGGCGCCCTGGTGCTACCGATCTTCGTGCCCGTGAGTCACGGCCTGTTCAAGGGCGGCAACGGCCCGGGGCAGGGCAGCGGCCGCGACGCGAGCGTGACGCTGCGCAACCCGATCGTCGACCTGCGCCGGGACCTCATCACCAAGGACCACATCCCCCTGGTGGAGGCCCGCACCACGGCCGACCCGTCGTACCTGCGGCTCACGGTGCTCGACCAGTTCAACGGTGTCGAGTGGCAGCCGTCCGCCCGCCGCCTGGCCGAGAGCAACAAGGCCAACGGAACGCTCCCGCTGGCGCCCGGCCTGGCACGGACTGCGGCCGGCACCGAGGCGGACTGGACACTCCGCCTCGACCCCGGTTTCGACAGCACCTGGCTGCCCACGCCGTACCCGATCCGACGGATCAGCATCCCGACCGGCGACTGGCGCTACGACCTGCGCACGCTCGACATCGCGAGTGTGGACAGGGCCACGACCGCTGGGCTGCAGTACCAGTTGACCAGCTTCACCCCGGATCTCTCGCCCGCACTGCTGCGCAACGCGCTCAGGGCCCCGCCGGAGATCCTCGACCCGATGACCTCGGTCCCGGGCAACCGGCCTTCGGTGGTCACCAAGCTCGCGCGCGAGGTCACCGCCGGCGCGACCACCGACTACGACCGCATGGTCATGCTGCAGACCTGGTTCCGCAACACCGGTGGTTTCAGCTACTCGCTGGCCCCGGCCTCCGGCAGCGGCATGTCCCAACTGGTGCGCTTCCTCACCACCGACAAGGTCGGATACTGCGAGCAGTTCGCCGCGGCAATGGCGGTGATGGCCCGGACCCTGGGAGTTCCCGCGCGCGTGGCGGTCGGCTTCCTCGCGCCGCACCAGCAGCCCGACGGCAGCTTCCTCTACACCAGCGACGACCTGCACGCCTGGCCGGAGATCTACTTCAGCGGCGTTGGCTGGGTCCTGTTCGACCCCACTCCGGCAAGTCGCACCGGACCGCCGCCGGCCTGGACGCTGGGCGGTGGCCGGTCGACCGCCACGGCGACGCCGGGCGCCACCGCGGCACCGCGGGACCGGTCCGCGAACCCGGCGCGCAAGCACCAGACCGCCGAGCAGTCCTCGACCTCGTCCTCCAGCATCGCCCGGGTGCTGCCCTGGGTCGCGGCGGGGCTGCTGCTCGCCGTCCTGCTCACGCTGCCGAGCCTGGTGCGCCGCCGGCAGCGCCGGAACCGGCTCGACGACCACCGGCTCGGGCCGCGCACGTCCGACGCGGGTGTCCTGGCCGAAGGAGCCTGGCAGGAGCTCCTGGCCACGGCCCGCGACCTCGGCATCACCCTGCCGGTGCAGCAGTCCGTCCGTGACATTGCCGCCGTGCTGCACCGTCGTGCGCTGCCCGGCTCCGATGCACCCCGGCGGCTCGACGACCTGGCCCACTTCGTCGAGCGAGCCCGCTACGGCCGGCCGTTCGATGTCGACGATGCCACGCGGCAGCGCGTGGTGGAGGCGGTGGAGACCTGGGCGGGCGTGCTGGCCTCGTCGGTACCGGCCTCACGCGAGCGGCTGGCGCGCGTCTTCCCCCGGTCGGTGCTCGATCGCAGGTCCGTCACGCCATCGGCTGACCGGCCCCTGGAGATGGCTGGAGCCGGAGAGGTGCGCTAGCTCAGAAGCCGCCCTGCTCGCGCCGGTGCTGCCAGCGCTGTTCGAGACGCTGCATGAAGGTGCCGTGGCGGCGGGCTCGGGGCTGCCGGCGCGGCCGCTTCGGCTTGCTCGCCCGGCCGCCGTCGAGCACCTCGAAGCGGTGCGGGCGGTCGTCGAAGTCGACGTGGGCGTCGCCGGGCTGCGCCGGATGCTCCTCCTGGACACGATGACCCCGCCATGCGGCGAGGCCGATCGTCGCGGATCCCAGCATCACCAGGAATCCCAGGATGCCGAGCCAGGTCATCTGGGCCATGGCCCCGCCCATGAGGAGCGCGACACCACCGACGAACACGACGCCGGCGGCGATCGTCCGCATCCGG
>DATAKN010000167.1:0-44271 GCA_036261595.1 Marmoricola sp. | reverse complement strand
TGTGCAGGGTGGCCTTGAGGTCCGACATGGGCTGCCTTCCAGGATCTCCCGCCGGTGTCGTCCGCGGCGGGCGCCGCATGAGTACGGCGGGTGTTGAGGATGTCTTCGCGCCTGATCCTCCCACGTCCCCCAAGGGTTCCCTGCTCAGGAGGGGCGGGGCATGATCGGTGGGGGGATGGGCACAGTGACTGGGCCCTCCGGAAACCGCTGAGCGAGAGGACGCCATGCGTACCAAGACTCCGTCGAAGAAGACCCTGACCGACCAGGCCGGCCAGCTCGTCGAGCAGGTCACTCCGCACGTCGAGGCTGCGCGGGAGCGGATCGTCAACGACTACCTGCCGGTCGCCCAGACCGTGCTGGCCGACGCGCGCGAGACCGCGGTCGAGCTCGCGAAGGACGCGCGCCAGGCCGCCCAGGAGGCGGCTGTCAACGCCGAGAAGTCGACGCGGAAGAGCCGCAAGAAGGCCGCCAAGAACGCCAAGGCCAAGGCGAAGAGCCTGGCAGCGGCAGCCGCCGCCACTCCCGCCGCCGCCGCGGTCGCGCAGAAGATCAAGCCCGAGCAGAAGAAGTCGAAGGGCAAGCGCCGGTTCCTCTTCCTGCTCGCCCTGGTCGGTGCCGGTGCGGCGGTCTTCAAGAAGTTGCAGGGCGGCGGCTCGTCCGCGACCACGTCCTACACCCCGCCGGCACCCCGGTCCGTGCCGGACCCGGTGGCCACGACGCCGCCGGCGCCGCCGGAGATGCACTTCGAGCCCGATCCCACCGACGCCGGTCCCGGCACGGACGTGGAGGGCACGACCGACGCCGGTGGCGCGTTCCTCGACGAAGTCGCCGCCGACGCCGACGAGCAGCCGCACCCCGTCACCACTCCCGACCAGCCTGCCGACGTCCAGGACGTCAGCAAGAAGAGCTAGCCGACCGTCGTGGTCCCGGCCGGGCTCTTGCCGAGCTCGGCCGGGAACTGCGCCTCGACCCGACGCACGGCGCGGAACTCGGCCCAGAAGCTGAGGAACGGGATCGTCCCGCACAGCAACGTCACGATCGTGAACACGATCGGCCAGCGCGCGCGGAGCGCGAGCATGAAGGCGACCAGCACGAAGGCCATGTAGATGAACCCGTGCGCGGTGCCGAGGTAGAGGTTGATGTCGGAGCCGAGCTTCCAGCCGCTGCTGCCCTCGGGCAGCACGCTCGGCCAGATCGTGTGCACGTACTTCAGCGGTACGCCGATGGCGACGAGCGTGATGATGGACAGGCCGACCACGGTGGCGAGCACCCGGTAGGCGTTCAGCAGCGGCTTCACGGCTTCGAAGGTACCGGCCCCGCGGTGACGCGCCGCAGCAGGTAGGTGTCCATCACCCATCCGGCCGCGCGCTCAGCCTCCGTTCGCTGCGCGCGCAGCTCGTCGGCCACCTCGTCGAGCCGGCCGGAGACCAGCCGCTCCTCGTCGGTGCCGAGGTTGGCGCCCCACCAGATCTGCCAGGCCGAGGCATCCGTCGCCGGGTCCAGGCAGGCGAGGCGGCCGTCGAGCATGACCACGAGGTTGTCGTGCCCGGCCTCGATCGACCGGCGCAGCCGGCGGCCGGTGGTCAGGACGACCGGCTCCCCGACCCGGTGCAGCACGATCCGGTGCCGCGCGGCGAGCAGCTGCGGGCTCGAGACTCCGGGCAGCACGTCGAGCGACAGGGCCACCCGGCCGCGCTCGCGGATCCGCTCGACGATCCGCAGCGTGGAGTCGTAGAACGCCGGGTCTCCCCAGACCAGGAAGGCCACGTCGCCGGGGCGTTCCAGCAGCAGCGCCTCGTATGCCGCCACGCGGGCCTCGTGCCAGTCGCGAACAGCGCCGGGATAGTCGGCGGGGTCGTCGCGGTCGCGCACCGGGTCCGACACGGCGACCAGCGGCACGTCGTACCGGTCGCACAGGGCGCGCCGCACCACGAGCAACGGGTCGTCGGGCCTCTTGGAAGCGGCGAGGACGTAGTCCACCGACCGCAACGCCGCGACCGCCTCGGCACTGAGCTGGTCCGGGTGGCCGGTCCCGATGCCGATCACCCGCACGCGGCGAGGCTCAGCCATGCCGGTCCTCGAGATCCCCCTCGAGCTCGAGGTAGACCTGCCGCATCGCTGCGAGCAGATCGGGGTCGGGCTCCTCCCACAGGCCTCGGTCGACCGCCTCGTGCAGCCGCTCGACGATGCCGCGCAGGGCCCACGGGTTCGCGTCGCGCATGAAATCCTGGTTGACCGGGTCGAGGACGTACTCGCGGGCGAGCGCGTCGTACATCCAGTCGTGGACCACGCCCGCGGTGGCGTCGAACCCGTAGAGGTAGTCGACGGTCGCGGACAGCTCGAAGGCACCCTTGTAGCCGTGGCGCTGCATCGCGGCGATCCAGCGCGGGTTGACCACCCGGGCCCGGAAGACGCGCGCGGTCTCCTCCTGAAGGCTCCGGGTCCGCACTGCCTCGGGCGCGGTCGAGTCGCCGACATAGGCGCGCGGGGACTCTCCGGTGAGCGCCCGGACGGTCGCGACCATCCCGCCGTGGTACTGGAAGTAGTCGTCGGAGTCGGCGATGTCGTGCTCGCGGCTGTCGACGTTCTTCGCGGCGATCGCGATCCGGCGATAGTTCGCGCGCATGTCCTCGGCGGCGTCGACGCCGTCCAGGCCGCGGCCGTAGGCATAGCCGCCCCATTGGGTGTAGACCTCGGCAAGGTCCTGGTCGTCGCGCCAGTTGCCTGCCTCGATCACCTGGAGGATGCCGGCGCCGTACGTGCCGGGTCGTGACCCGAAGATCCGCATCGTCGCCCGGCGGCGGTCGCCGTGGCGGGCCAGGTCGGCCCCGGTGTGAGCCCGCACGAAGTTCTGCTCGTCGGGCTCGTCACGGTCGGCGACCAAGGCGATCGCGTCGTCGAGCATGGCGACCACGTGCGGGAAGGCGTCCCGGAAGAATCCGGAGATCCGCACGGTGACATCGATCCGCGGGCGGCCGAGCTCGTCGAGGTCGATCACCTCCAGCCCGTCCACGCGCCGGGACGCCTCGTCCCAGGTCGGCCGAACGCCGATCAGGGCGAGCACCTCAGCGACGTCGTCGCCGCTCGTGCGCATGGCGCTGGTGCCCCAGGCGCTCAGGCCGACCGAGCGCGGATACTCACCGGTCTCGGCGAGGTGCCGCTGCAGCAGCGAGTCGGCCATGGCCACGCCGGTCTCCCACGCCAGCCGTGACGGCACGGCCCGGGGATCGACGGTGTAGAAGTTCCGCCCGGTCGGCAGCACGTTGACCAGCCCGCGCAACGGCGAGCCGCTCGGCCCGGCCGGGACGTAGCCGCCGTCCAGCGCGTGCAGCACCGCCTCCACCTCGTCGGTCGTACGCCGCAGCCGGGGCACGACCTCCGTCGCGGCGAACCGCAGCACCCGGCGCACCTCCGGATCGCCGTGCAACCGGTCGGCGGCCGCCGGGTCCCAGCCGGCAGCCTCCATCTGCTCCACCAGGTGCCGCGCCTGCGCCTCGGTCTCGTCGACCTCCGTCGTCGCCGCGCTGCCCTCCTTCAACCCGAGGGCGGCCCGCAGCCCAGGCACGGCACCTTCGGTGCCTCCCCAGACCTGCCGCGCCCGCAGGATCGCCAGGACCAGGTTGACGCGAGCCTCACCCTCGGGGCCGTGCCCGAGCACGTGCAGGCCGTCGCGGATCTGGGCGTCCTTGATCTCGCACAGCCAGCCGTCGACGTGCAGCAGGAAGTCGTCGAACTCCTCGTCGGCCGGCCGCTCGTCGAGGCCGAGGTCCTGGTGCATCTGGGCGGCCTGCATCAACGTCCAGATCTGCGCCCGCACCGCCGGCAGCTTGCCGGGATCCATCGCCGCGATGTTGGCGTGCTCGTCGAGGAGCTGCTCGAGACGGGCGATGTCGCCGTAGGACTCCGCGCGGGCCATCGGCGGCACCAGGTGGTCCACGATCGTCGCGTGCGCCCGGCGCTTGGCCTGCGCTCCTTCGCCGGGGTCGTTGACGAGGAACGGGTAGATCAGCGGCAGGTTGCCGAGCGCGGCGTCCGTGGCGCAGGCAGCCGAGAGGGCGGCGTTCTTGCCGGGCAGCCACTCCAGAGACCCGTGCTTGCCCAGGTGCACGACCGCGTGCGCGCCGAAGCCGCCGTCGCCGACGGAGCTGCCGATCCACCGGTACGCCGCGAGGTAGTGGTGGCTCGGGGCCAGGTCGGGGTCGTGGTAGATCGCGACCGGGTTCTCGCCGAACCCGCGCGGCGGCTGGATCATCAGCACGACGTTCCCTGCGCGCAGGGTGGCGAGCACGATCTCCCGGGAGTCGTTGACGAACAGGCTGCCGGGCGCCGGGCCCCATGCCGCCTCAACGGCTTCGCGCAGCTCGGCCGGGAGGCCGGCGGTCCAGCGCCGGTAGGCCTCGACGCCGATCCGCACGTGGGAGTCCGTGAGCTGGGCCGACGTCAGCCACTCCTCGTCCTGCCCACCCGCCGCGATGAGCGCGTGGATCAGCCCGTTGCCGGCCTCGGTCTCGTCGTCGTGGTCCAGGAAGCGGGTCACCTCCCCGTCGGCCGGCCCGAGGTCGTAGCCCGCATCGCGCAGCCGCCGGAGCAGGCGGATCGCAGAGACGGGGGTGTCCAGGCCGACTGCGTTGCCAATCCGGCTGTGCTTGGTCGGGTACGCCGAGAGCACGAGCGCGACCCGCCGCTCTGCCGGGGCCGTACGCCGCAGGCGCGCGTGTCCTACCGCGATGCCGGCCACGCGGGCGGCCCGCTCAGCGTCCGCGACGTAGCGGGGGAGGCCCTCTTCGTCGGTCTCCTTGAAGCTGAACGGCACCGTGATGATCCGGCCGTCGAACTCCGGGATCGCGACCTGGTTGGCAGAGTCGATCGGGGTGAGCCCCTCGTCGCTGGCCACCCATTCGTCGAGGCTCGAGGTGAGGCAGAGCCCCTGCAGCACCGGGATGTCGAGGGCAGCGAGCCGGGCGACGTCCCAAGCCTCGTCGTCACCTCCGGCGCTGGCCGTCCCGGGCGCACTGCCACCGGCGGCCAGTACGGTGACGACCAGGGCGTCGAGGGTGGCCAGAGCGGCGTACAGGTCGTCGGGCGCGGAGCGCAGGCTCGAGGAGAACAGCGGCAGCCCGACCGCCTCGCCGGTCGCGTCGATCGCGTCGGCCAGCGCATGCGCGAAGCCGGCGTTGCCGCTGGCCTCGTGGGCCCGGTAGTAGAGCACGCCCACCCGCAGCTTGCCGGTCGTGTCGGCGGCCCGCTCCGCCCAGCCCCACGGCGGCACCGCCACGGGTGGGTCGAACCCGGCGCCGGTGAGCAGCACCGTGTCGGAGCAGAACGCGTGCAGGCTGGCCAGGTTCGCCGGGCCGCCGTGGGCCAGGTAGGCGTGGGCGTCGGCGGCGATCCCCATCGACACGGTGGACAGCGCCATCAGCGCGGCGTCGGGGGCCTGCTCCCCGCCGAGCACGATCGTGGGGAGGCCGGTCGCGTCGATCGCGTCGAAGCCGTCCTGCCACGACCGGGGCGTGCCGAGCAGGCGGACCAGCACGAGGTCGCAGCCTGCGAGGAGCGAAGGAAGGTCCTCGAGGCGGAGCCGCGAGGGGTTCGCCACGACGTAGTCGGCTCCGGAGGCGCGGGCGCTGAGCAGGTCGGTGTCGGACGTGGACAGCAGGGCGATGCGAGTTTCCGGGCGCGGCACGGGGTCCTCCTGGAGGGGTTCTCGCCCCTCGTCGTCGGGCATCCCGTGGCCAGTGTCTGGCTGTGTCGCCCGGCGGGCCGGACGACGTCACAGTGGCGGAACCGCCCCGGAGTCACACCGGGTTCCTGGTCCCACGGGACGTGGAAGCGCTCAGCATAGGTGTCGGCCGGTTCTGGACGGGGAACTGCCAGTCCGTACCCGTCCCGGAGGAGCCCAGATGTCGTCTGACCGGTCCCGCTCGATCGTCGTCGTGCTCGCCCTCGCCGGGGCCACGGTCGCGGCGTACCTCACGCTCGTCCAGACCGACGTCGTCAGCCGGGCATGGGACCCGGTGTTCCACGACGGCTCCGACCACGTGCTCCGCTCGAACTTCTCGCGTTCGCTGCCCTTCCCCGATGCCGGCCTGGGGCTGGTCGCCTACCTCGTCGAGGCAGGTCTCGGGCTCAGCGGCGGTGATCACCGGTGGCAGCGGCGCCCGCTGCTGCCGCTGCTGTACGACGCCACCGGGCTCGGTCTGGGGCTCGCCGCGGTCCTGCTGGTCCTGCTCCAGGCCACGGTCGTCGGGTCGTGGTGCCTGCTGTGCCTGTGCTCGGCGGCCCTGTCACTGACGATCCTGGCGGTGGGCCGGCTCCGCGAGGGCCGTGATGCGGTACGCCGGGTGCAGGCGGCCCGGCGTACCGGTGACTCGTGGCGGTCGGCGCTGGCGGGTCCGCTCGCGGAGGATCGGGCCACCGCGGCCGGTCAGCCGACGGGCACGCGGTCGGACTGACGGCCCGTCGAGGCGGCACCCGCGCGCCGGCGGCCGCCGATCGCGCGGGCGGCCGGGGTGTCGCCGCGCTCGACGTTCTCGCGGACCTGCTCGTGGTGCTCCGGCCGGTGCATGCGGTGCCGCAGCGCGTAGACGACGAGGCCGAGCGCCAGCATCACCAGGCCGACGGCAGTGTCGAGAACGGGGATGAAGAACAACTGGGCGAGTGCGGTGACCAGGCCCAGCGCCGGCAGCACGGGGCCGAACGGGAGGCGCATGCCCGGGCTCTCCGCGTCGCGCTGGGCGGCGATCGCGCCGATGTTGATCACGGCCATCGCGGCGATCGCGGCGACGTTGGCCAGCGCCACGATCGCCTCGCCGTGGCCGACCAGGAGGAGGACGACGTACACGACCGCGCCACCGAGCACGCTGACCGCCGGGTGCCCGCGCCACATCCGACCGAGCACCGTGGGCACGTCGCGCATGGAGGCGAGCCGGACCATGATCTCGGAGGAGCCGAGGACGTTGGCGTTGGCTGCGGAGAGCGTGGACACCACAGCACCGATCGGGATGAGCACGCCGCCCCAGTGACCCATGAGGTGCTCGGCCGCCCGGCCGACGCTGGCCTCGTCGTACGTGTGGATACCGCCGGCGAGCAGGGCGATGACCACGCCGAGGTAGACGACGGCGACGACCGCCATGCTGACCACGATCGCCCGGGGGATCGTGCGGGAGGCATCGCGGACCTCCGGCGCCATGCTGCAGACCACGTTGAAGCCGAGGTAGGCCACGAACAGCAGGCCGCTCGTGGTCACCACCGACGAGGCGCCGTGGGGCACGAACGGCGAGAAGTGCGCGCGATTGACGTGGATCAGCCCGAAGACGACCAGCAGCACGAGGATGCTGACCTTGAGGCCGACCAGGCCCATCTCCGCGCGACCGATCAGGTCGGCCGGCCCGAGGTTGAGCAGGGCGAGCAGCACGGCCGCGGCGACGGCCCACACCAACGGGCTGACGCCGCTGACGAAGAAGTCGTGGACGTAGGTTCCGAAGGCGTGCAGCACGAAGGCCACGCCGATCAGGCCGCCGAGGTAGAAGGCCCAGGAGGCGAGGAACCGCCAGCGTTGCCCGAGGGACCGGCCCACGTAGGCGTAGCCGGTCTCGCCCGGCCGTGCCCGGGAGGCCACGACGGCGAAGGAGAGCGCCGAGAGCAGCACCAGCACCGCGGCCAGCGCGAAGGACACCAGGGCAGCCGGCCCGGCCTTCTGCACGGCCAGGCCGGACAGCACGAAGACGCCGGCGCCGATCATCGTGCCCACTGCGAACGCCACGCAGGGCAGCAGGCCGATCTTGTCCTTCTCGGGGCGGGGACCGCGCGGCGACGGTGACGGCATGCGGAACTCCTCCTGGGAGTGCGGGCCCCGCGTGTCGGGGCGGCTGCCGTGGCCGTACCCGGTCGATTCCCGCCGTACGCGGGGGTAGGCCGAGATTCGGTCCAGCGACGGACGGGAATGTCGGTGGGGGCTGGTCTCCTTGGACAGTTGGAGCGTGGCCGTCCGCAGGCGGCCGGCCCGCTCCTGAATTCATCGCGAGCGACACCGATGAGTTCTCCCTGGGTCGCCGGTCTGCACGTGAAGGCGATACCTGAGTAGGTCGTCGGACGAGGCGAAGGAGTCGACAATGGTCATCGAAATGAGCGACCCGACCCGCACCGACCGCGCCGGTGGGGCGGCAGTGAGCGTGGCGGTGCCCGCGCCGGCCGATCCCCACCGCCGTGAGCTGTTCGCAGGTCGCCGCCGGCTGGTCGACGCAGGACCGCGGCGATGAGCTCGACCCGGTCAGCCCCCTCCCATGCGCCGCTGCACCAGTCGCTCGACCTGCTCGAGCGCGCGATCGGCTACACCCGGGAGCAGCTGCGGGTGATCACGCCCGAGATGCTGCGTCGATCGACGCCGTGCGTGGACTGGTCACTGGCGACGCTGCTCGACCACATGGCCGACTCCCTGGACGCGCTGATCGACGCCGCCGACCTGCGCGCAGTGGTGTTCTCGCTGCCCACGGGTCCGCGGTTCTCCTCCGTCGACGCGGTCGAACGGCTGCGCGAGCGAGCCTGTTCGTTGGTGGGCGCGTGGGCCGCGGTCGCGCACGACGACGACCTGACCGTCGGCGACCGGGCGCTGCCGTCCTCGCTGCTGGCGTGTGCGGGTGCGCTCGAGGTGGCCGTGCACGGCTGGGACGTCTCCCAGACGACGGGCGCCAGGGAACCGATCCCGGCGGGGCTGGCGCGCGACCTGCTCACCTGGGCCGACGTGCTGGTCACCGACGCCGACCGACCGACACGGTTCGACCACCCGGTGGCGGGTCCGTCGGTCGGACCGTCGTCCCGCCTGGTGCAGCTGCTGGGCCGCGAGCCCTAGGAGCGGCCCGTGGCCTCTCGCCACTCGTCCGCGAGCAGGGCGTAGCTGATCCCGTCCATCCACTCGCCGCTACGGTGCAGCGACTCGCGCACGGCGTACAGCTCGCGGCGCATGCCGACCCGCTCCATCAGCCGCCACGACGGCTCGTTCGCCGCGAACGCATTCGCCACCAGGCGCCGCAGCCCGAGCTCCTCGAACGCGATCCGGATCAGCTCCCGGACCGCCTCGGTGGCGTAGCCCCGGCCGCCGGCAGCCGGGTCCAGGCACCAGCCGATCTCGGCCTGCACCCCCTTGGCCTGATCGGCCACCTCCGCCTGCGCCCAGGCGTTCTCGGGGGCCAGCATGAGGTCGCCGATGACCTGGCCGTCACGCTCGATCACCAAGGTCTTGGCCATCCGGTCGGCGTCGGCCATCAGCTCGAAGAAGCGGTCCCGGTCATCGGACAGGCTGGTCATCCACCGGCTCACCGACTCCTGCCGCCGGATCTGCCACACCGCCTCGAAGTCGTCCTTCGTCACCGGCCTCAACAGCAGCCGCTCGGTCCGTCTGGGCCACGGCAGTGCCGCGATGTCGTCGAGGTCAGCCATGGGACTGATGATCGGTCACGCGGTGCGGAGGCCGCATGCGGATATCGGGGTGGTTGGTCGAGCGTGCCGAGACCCTGGGCGTCGACGGGTAGCGGCGCACGGTCGGCTTCTGCTGTCGGCGTTGGTCTGCGTGCGTCGGGTCTCTCGGCAGCGACGACGGGCTGGGCGCGTGGTCGCCTTCCGCTGCGAGCGGCCGATCGCGGTTGGTTGAGTCGGCCGGAACCACGCCCGCGGACCAGCCGGAGCCGGCGAGGAGCTCTTCCAGAAATTTCTTCGCAACCCCCTGAAAACAAGGGATCTGGACCCGAAACTGTCGGTGCGTGTCCCTAGATTCAGTCCCATGAACTCGGGCACCCGCACCACCGACGCGACCGGCATCCTCGCCGTCGCGCGGGGTGCCCGAGCGACCGCGAACGCTGCTGAGGCGCAGGTGTTGGCCAGTGCGGTGGAGTGGGCGCACCTGCACACCGTGTCTGATCTCGACGATGCGGCGACCTGGTGGTCGGGCACGAAGGTGATGGGTCAGGACACCGGGATCCCGATCGCGGGTGAGGGTGCTCCGTTGGTCAGTGAGTTCGCGGTGCTGGAGTTCGCCACCGCGCTGGGCCTGACCGCGGACGCGGGGAGGAACCTGGTCGGGTTGGCGTTGGAGCTTGCCCACCGGTTGCCGAAGGTGTGGGCACGCGTGCAGGCGGGGTCGTTGGCGCCGTGGCGGGCGAAGCGGATCGCCGAGCACACCCTGCACCTTTCAGCGGAAGCCGCCTCCTTCGTGGATGCGCAGGTGGCGCCGTTCGCGCACCAGACCGGCCCGGCGCAGACCCAACGGTTGGTGGACGAGGCGATCGCACGGTTCATGCCCGAAACCGCTGCTGAGCAGCGGGAGCGGTCGGCGGAGCAGCGGTACTTCACGATCGACCACACCCAGGTCTCCTTCGCAGGCACCTCCCGCGTCCACGGGGAGATGGACCTCGCTGACGCACTCGACCTCGAAGACGCGATCCGGCGCGGTGCCGAACAGCTCGCCGCGCTCGGCAACACCGAATCGTTGGACGTGCGCCGGTCGTTGGCGGTCGGGATGCTGGCTCGCGGCGAGCAGGCACTGGAGTTCGACGACTTCGCGGATGGTGGTTTCGAGGCTCGCTGCGCTCGCACCTCAACCACCGCGCGGGGCGCTGGGCGCGAGGTGGTCTTGTACGCGCACCTCTCCGAAGCCGCGCTCACCTCCGGCGACCCGGACGCACCCGTCCACGTCGACAACGCCGGCGGTCAGCTGCTCACCGCCGTACAGGTCGCCGCCTGGTGCCGGCGAGACGAGACCACCAAGATCACCGTGAAACCCGTCATCGACCTGAACGAGTCGATCGTCTGCACCGGCTACCAACCCTCCGCCCGATTGGTCGAGCAAGTCCGTCTGCGTGACCGCGAGTGCGTGTTCCCCTGGTGCCATCGCCCCGCGCGGGCTTGCCAGATCGACCACATCACCCCGTGGGAGCAAGGCGGCCCCACGGTGACGTGGAATCTCGCGTGTCTGTGCGTGAAGCACCACCGGTTGAAGACCCACAGCCACTGGTCCTACTCGATGGTGACCAACGGGGTGTTCCTCTGGCGCGACCCCTACGGACACACCTGGCGCACCGACCGGCACGGCACCACCGACCTCAGCCCACCCGACCCAGCACCACCGAGACGACGAACCGGCTGAACCGCACCCGGCCGACCCCCACTTCGGCCGGGGCGCCGGCATGCCCGGGAGACGGCGGCGCGTCAGGATCCGGCGTGGCGCGGAAGCCGCAGGTCCGCCACCGGGCGACCCCCGACCAGGTGGTCGGCAACGATCCGGTCCACGGAAGCCGGGGAGACGCCGCCGTACCAGACGTCGTCGGGCTGGACACTGACCACCGGAGCCTGGTTGCACGGGAACTGGCAGGCGGTGTGGGTCAGGAGGACGTCGTCGTCACCGAGCCGGCGGCGCATCAGCGCGAGGACGAGGGCTTCGGCGGTGGCGTCGGAACCGAGGGCCGTGCAGCGGGGGCCGCGGCACACGAAGACCTGGCGGCGATGGGAGGGCACGCACTCCCACGCCGTCGAGCGGAGTCCGGGCTCGGTGCCGGTGACCGGCCGGGTCTCCAGCAACCTGAGATCGAGGCGCTCGAGATCCGTGACGAGCGAGCGGGCCACCTCGACCACGGGTGCCGAGGAACCCCGCCCGCGCCACCAGTGCGCTGCGATGCGGCGGAGCCAGGAGGACGCCGGCGCGAGGCGGCCCAGGCTGACGCCGAGGAGAACGATGCTCGGTGCACCGGCGTCGGCGAGACGAGTCAGCTCTCGGGACAGGCTCGGATCACCGACCTGGAGGAAGGCGACGGACGCGTCCAGCCGGCGAGCCGCGTCGAGGAGGCGGTCGCGCGCCGCCACCTCGCGGACGGACATGCCGACCAGGACGAGCTGCCTCGAGTCGTCAGCCACCATGGGCGCGGACGCTAACAGCCGGGTCCGGCTCATCGGAGGGACGCGTGCCACGATGGCGCGCGTGACCGAGCCCGTGCTGACGCCGCCGCGGAGCCGCCCTGATCGCTGCCCGGGCGTCCTGCGGCCGTGGGCCGCCGAGGACGGAGCACTGGCCCGGGTGCGACTCGTCGGGGGTGAGATCACCGTCGACCAGCTGCTCGGGCTGGCCGACGTCGCCGCACGGTACGGCGACGGCCGCCTCCACCTCACCTCGCGCGCCAACCTCCAGCTACGCGCGCTCCCGACGACCTCCGACGGTGAGCTCGAGCCGGACGTGGTCGCGGCACTCGGGGCAACCGGGCTGCTGCCGAGCCACTCCCACGACCTGGTGCGCAACGTCATGGTCTCCCCGCTGACCGGCCTCCACGGCGGCCGGGCGGACCTGCGCCCGACCGCCCGCGCCTACGACGACCTGCTCTGCGCGGACCCCGCCCTGGCCCGGCTCCCCGGCAAGTTCCTGGCCGTGCTCGACGACGGGCGTGGCGACCTCGTCGGCCACGACCTGGACCTGGGTGCCGTCGCGGTCGACGCGCGCCACGCGCAGGTGCGTGCGGGGGCGACGGGCTGGGGTGACGTCGTACCGCTCGACGAGCTCGCGCCCCGCCTCGTCGAGCTCGCGCGCCGCTTCCTCGAGCTGCGTGGCGACGGTCCCGCCGCCGCTTGGCACGTCGATGAGCTGGACCGGCCACTGCTCGCGGCGAGCAGGCGCGACACCCGAACCCAGGTGGCCTCTGGTCCGTTGCCGTTCGGAGACGTCGGCCCGGGTGCCCACGTGGAGATTCCGGGCGGCGTGCTGGACCGGTCCACGCTCGACGAGGTGGTCGCGCTCGCACAGACCGAGCGGCTCGTCGTCACGCCGTGGCGCGGACTGGTGGTACCGACCCGCTGACCGGCGTCCTCTAGGGTGAGGGCCTCCGATGCGTGGCACAGGAACCCGGTGCGAGTCCGGGGCGGTTCCGCCACTGTGAACGCCGACCGGGCACCCGTCCGACCGGCAAGCCAGACACTGGCCGCGCGTCGTCTCGATCGACTGGGGCGAGAACCCCGAGGAGCGACGATGACCCAGGTCCCTGCGACCGCTGTGCCCACGCGGCCCACCCGACCCACCCGACGCTACGAGTACGCCGACGACGGCGCGGCGATCTACCTCGAGTCGTTCGCCACGATCCGGCGCGAGGCCCGGGTCGATCGCCTGCCTCCCGACGCCGAGCGCCTGGCCGTACGGATGGTGCACGGCTGCGGCCAGGTCGACCTCGTCGACGACCTCGTCGTGCACCCGCGTCTCGTCGCTGCCGCCCGCACCGCGCTCGAGGCCGGCGCTCCGATCCTCACCGACGCGCACATGGTTGCCTCCGGTGTGACGCGGGCCCGCCTGCCACGGGACAACGACGTGTTGTGCCTCTTGCGCGACCCGCGGGTCCCCGACCTGGCCCGGTCGTTCGGCACGACCCGCTCCGCCGCCGCGGTGTCGCTGTGGGTCGACCACCTCGACGGCGCCGTGGTCGCGATCGGCAACGCGCCGACCGCGCTGTTCCACCTGCTCGAGATGCTGCTCGACGGGGCGCCCCCGCCGGCCGCGATCATCGGCGTCCCGGTCGGGTTCGTCGGCGCCGCGGAGTCCAAGCAGGCCCTCGCCGATCTCGCGGACGAGCACGGGATCGACGTACCGTTCCTCACCGTGCGCGGCCGCCGCGGCGGCTCGGCGCTGGCCGCTTCCGCCCTCAACGCGCTCGCCCAGGAGCAGGAGTGACCGGCCGGCTGTACGGCGTCGGCGTCGGCCCCGGCGACCCGGAGCTGACCACGCTCAAGGCAGCCCGGTTGATCCGCGACGCGGACGTGATCGCCTACCACTCGGGGGTCGGCAAGCAGTCCAACGCGCGCCGGATCGCGGCCGACCTCGTGCCCGACGACGTCATCGAGGAGGACCTGGTGTACCCGGTCACCACCGGGCTCACCGGCCACCCCGGCGGGTACGCCGGCGCGATGGCCGAGTTCTACGAAGCCAGCGCCGAGCGGCTGGCCGCCCACCTCGAGCACGGCCGCACCGTGGTGCTGCTCGCCGAGGGCGATCCGCTGTTCTACGGCTCCTACATGTACATGCACGACCGGCTCAGCGACCGCTTCCCGACCGAGGTGGTCCCCGGCGTGCCGTCGTTCGCGGCGGCGACCGCCAGCGTCGCAACCCCGCTGGTCCGGCAGACCGACGTGCTCACGGTGCTGCCCGGCACGCTGCCCGAGCCCGAGCTAGCTCGGCGGCTGGCCGACACCCACGGTGCGATCATCATGAAGCTCGGCCGCACCTTCCCGAAGGTTCGCTCGGCGCTCGAGCAGGCCGGCCGGCTCGACCACGCCATGTACGTCG
This sequence comes from Marmoricola sp., assembly GCA_036261595.1. Classification (GTDB taxonomy): domain Bacteria; phylum Actinomycetota; class Actinomycetes; order Propionibacteriales; family Nocardioidaceae; genus Marmoricola. Next base: position 29,966 of record DATAKN010000167.1, on the reverse strand, counting down.
AGCGGGCCTCCATGCCCGGGCAGCGCTGGTTGCCCGTGCGCGACGTCGACCCGGACTCCGTGCCCTACTTCTCGCTCATCGTCGTGCCCGGAGACTCGCTGGCCGCCGAGCCGACCGGCCGACGCGAGGCGACGCCGCCCGTCCAGCCGCGACCCGCTGCCGACGCCGAGCTGTTCGTGGTCGGACTCGGTCCGGGTCCCGACGCCTGGCTCACCCCGGAGGCGCAGGAGGTGCTGGCCGAGGTCGACCACGTGGTCGGCTACGCGCCGTACGTCGACCGGGTGCCGCAGCGGGCGGGGCTCACCCGGCACGCCTCGGGCAACACCGTCGAGCTCGACCGGGCCCGGCTGGCGCTCGACCTCGCCTGCCAGGGCGAACGGGTCGCGGTGGTCTCCGGCGGCGACTCGGGCGTGTTCGGGATGGCCTCGGCCGTGCTCGAGGCGGCCCAGCACCCGGCGTACTCGGCCGTCACGGTGCGGGTGCTCCCCGGAGTGAGCGCGGTGCAGGCCGTCGCCGCGCGGGCGGGCGCGCCGATCGGCGGCGACTTCGCGGTGCTCAGCCTGTCCGACCGGCTCAAGCCGTGGCCGGTGATCGAGCAACGGCTCCGCGCCGTCGCCGCGGCCGACCTGGTGCTGGCGATCTACAACCCCGCGTCGCGCTCACGCACGACGCAGGTGGCGGAGGCGCAGAAGATCCTGCTCGAGAGCCGCTCGGCGGACACGGTCGTCGTGGTCGGGCGCGACGTCGGCCGCCCCGGCGAATCCCTGACCGTCACCACGCTCGCGGAGCTCGACGCCGCCGCGGTCGACATGAAGTGCCTGCTGATCGTCGGCGCATCGACAACCCGGCGGACCCGCTCGGGTCAGGTCTGGACACCACGCTTCGTCGACCGGTCCCTGGCCGGGTCGTAGAGGAACGACTCCGGGGAGTCGGGCCGGGCGAGCGCCGGGCCGACCAGGATCACCGCGGCCTGGCGCAGCCCCGCCGCCTCGGCGTCGTCGGCGATCGTGGCCAGAGTCCCACGCAGCACCAGCTCCTCGGGCTGGCTGGCCCGGAACACCACCGCGGCCGGGCAGTCCGCGCCGTAGTGGCCGGCGAGCTGGTCGGCGAGCTCGCGCACCCGGGTGATCGCCAGGTGCAGGACCAGGGTGGCTCCGGTGCGGGCGAAGCTCGCCAGGTCCTCCCCGGCCGGCATCGGGGTCGACCGGGCCTGGGCACGGGTGAGCACGACGGACTGCGCCACCTGCGGCACGGTCAGCTCACGGCCGAGCAGAGCCGCTGCCGCGGCGTACGCCGGCACGCCGGGTGTGACGTCCCACGGCACGTCGGTCGCGTCGAGCCGGCGGGTCTGCTCGGCGAGCGCGGAGTACAGCGACGGGTCGCCGGAGCAGAGCCGGACCACGTCGAGACCAGCCGCATCGGCAGCTACCAGCTCGGCGGTGATCTGGTCGAGGTCGAGGTCCTGCGTGTCGACCAGTCGGACCCCGTCGCGGCAGTGCGAGAGCACCTCGGCGTCGAGGTAGGTGCCGGCGTACACGACCACGTCGGCGGTGGACAGGAGCCGGGCCGCGCGTACGGTGATCAGGTCCGCGGCGCCCGGTCCGCCACCGACGAAGTGGACCGTCATCGCACCGCCTTCGTCCAGCTCCACTGGGTGATCGTCCGGGCAGGCGTCCAGCCGGTGAAGCCACCGATCGGTGCCGCGGTCTCGACCTGCAACCGGACGAGCTCACCGCCGTGCTCGGCGTACGCCCGGGCCAGGACTGCCTCCGTCTCGAGCGTCACACCGTGCGCGACCACGCGTCCGCCGGGCCGCACGGCCGCGACCACCTCCTCGAGCACTCCCGGCCGGCTCATGCCGCCACCGACGAAGACGGCGTCCGGCGCGGGCAGCCCGGTGAGCGCGTCGGGGGCACGCCCCTCGACCACGGCGAGGCGCGGAACCCCCAGGGAACGGGCGTTTCGCTCGATCCGGGCCACTCGCTCGGCGTCCGCCTCGACGGCGGTGGCGGTCGTGGTCGGATGGATGCGCAGCCACTCGATGCCGATCGATCCGGCCCCGGCGCCGACGTCCCAGAGGTGCTGGCCCGGTCCGGGGGCGAGTCGCGCCAGCGCCGAGGCTCGCGCGTCACGCTTGGTGAGCTGGCCGTCGTGCTCGTAGGCGTCGTCGGGCAGACCGGGCGCCCAGCCCCAGCCCGTGCCGACGCACTCGATCGCGAGCACGGTCAGGGCGGGCGTGGTCTCGGTCCACGCGTCCGCGCGACCGGGACGGCGGGACTCCGATGGTGAGCCGAGGTCGCCGAGCGCGGTCATCCGGCTCTCGCCGAACCCGTGCTGGCGCAGCAGTACGCCGATCCGCGCGGCCGTCGAGCCGTCCGAGCACAGCACCAGCAGCCGGTGCCCCGGTGCGAGGGCGCGCAGGACGGCGTACTCGTTGCGCCCGACCAGTGTGATCACCTCGACGGTCTCCGCGGGCCAGCCCATCCGGGCCCGGGCCAGCGCCACCGAGGAGATCGCCGGCAGGACCCGGACCCGATCGGCTCCGAGCCGCTCGACCAGGATGCTGCCGACGCCGGAGACCAACGGGTCACCCGATGCCAGCACCACCACGCGGCGGCCTGCGTGCTCGTCGAGGAGGGCGACCAGGTGGTCGCGCAGCGGTCGCTGCCAGGCGATCCGCTGCTGGTCCGACGAGGGCACCATCGCGAGGTGGCGCTCGCCCCCGATCAGCACGTCGGCGGCGAGAATCTCCTTGCAGGCTTGGGGATCCAGACTCTCCCAGCCATCCACGCCGATGCCGACGACGGTCAGGGCGGGCTCCATGGGCGGGAACGATATCGTTGCGGCTCCATGGCACGAGGTGCCCCAAGGCCGAGCGCCGCTGTCGCGAGACACGGCCGTGAGACCGACGGGGAGAATCTGGGAAGCCGGTGAAAGTCCGGCACAGGGCCCGCTGCGGTGACCGGAGGCCGTCCACGAGGACGGAACTCCGGAAGTCCGAAGACCGGCCTCGCGCCACCGTTGCACGCTGGCTGACGAGCGGGAGCCCCCATGCCACAGCAGTACCCCTTCAGTGCCGTCGTCGGCTCTACCACCGAGCCGAATTCGAACAGCATGGCGCTCGCCCTGATCCTGAGCACGATCTCGCCGGAGATCGGCGGCGTGCTGGTGCGGGGGGAGAAGGGCACGGCGAAGTCCACGATCGTCCGGGCTCTGGCCGCCGTGCTGCCGCCGATCGAGGTGATCGAGGGCGACCGGTTCTCCTCCGACCCCCGCGACCCGCGCTCGCCGGACGGACCGTTCCCCGCCGACGCGCCCACGGTCGTCCGGCCGGTGCGGCTGGTCGAGCTTCCCGTCGGCGCGACCGAGGACCGCGTGCTCGGGTCGCTGCACCTCGAGCGCGCGCTGTCCGAGGGCCGTGCCGAGTACGAGCCCGGCCTGCTGGCCCGCGCCCACCGCGGCATCCTGTACGTCGACGAGGTCAACCTGCTCCACGACCACCTCGTCGACCTGCTGCTCGACGCCGCCGCGATGGGCCGGTCGACGGTCGAGCGCGACGGGGTCTCCGTGGAGCACGCCGCGCGGTTCGTGCTGGTCGGCACGATGAACCCCGAGGAGGGCGAGCTCCGCCCGCAATTGCTGGACCGGTTCGGCCTCACCGTGGAGGTCGCCGCGCCCCGCGACCCGGCCACTCGTGTCGAGGTGGTCCGCCGCCGGATGGCCTACGACGCGGACCCGGACGCCTTCGTGGCGGCGTACGCGGAGGACGAGCGACGGCTCACCGAGCGGATCGTCGACGCGCAGGCGCGGGTCGGCTCGGTGGAGCTCGACGACGCAGCGCTGCTCACGATCGCCGAGATCTGTGCCGCCTTCGACGTCGACGGCCTGCGCGCAGACCTGGTCACCGCACGCGCCGCGGTCGCGCACGCCGCCTGGCACGGCCGCGACCGGGTCACTCGCGCAGACATCCGGGCCGCCGCCCGGCTCGCGCTGCCGCACCGCCGGCGGCGCAACCCGTTCGACGCCCCCGGCCTCGACGATGAGCTGCTCGACCAGCTGCTCGGCGACGACGAGCCGCCACCACCGGAGGGGCCGGACGACGGCAACGGCCCGAACGACGAGAGGCCCCGCGACACGGAACCGGACGCGACCACCGGGCCGAGCGGCGAGACAGCCGATCCCGATCCGGAGGTCGAGCCTGTCGAGACCCCGGCCCCGAGCGTCTCGACGAGCTCGACGACCGACGGCAGCGCTCCCGGAGCCGCCTCCCCGACCACGGTCGGTGCGGCGGCGCCCTACCGCGCCCGGCTGTTCACCGTTGGTGGCCTCGGACACGGCACCGCCGGCCGACGCAGCCGGGCGGTCACCGACTCGGGCCGCCGCACCGGCGCGCGACCGAGCACGGGAGCCGGCGGGTCCATCCACCTGCTCGAGACGATCCGGGCGGCGGCGCCGTACCAGGCCTCGCGCGAGCGTCGCGGCTCGGCGCTCGCGTTCCGCAGGAGCGACCTGCGCGTGGCGGTGAAGGAGGGCCGGGAGTCCAACCTGGTGCTGTTCTGCGTCGACGCCTCCGGGTCGATGGCGGCCCGCACCCGGATGGAGCAGGTCAAGGCGGCGATCCTCTCGCTGCTGCTCGACGCCTACCAGCGGCGGGACAAGGTCGGGCTCGTGACCTTCCGCGACACCGGGGCCGAGGTCGCACTGCCGCCGACGTCATCGGTCGAGATCGCGGCGGCCCGCCTGGCGGACCTCCCGGCCGGCGGCCGCACCCCCCTGGCCGAGGGGCTGGTCAGCGCCGCGGAGACCCTGCGACTCGAGGCAATCCGCGACCCCAGGAGGCGCCCGCTGCTCGTGGTGGTGACCGACGGCCGCGCGACCGCAGGCGCGGACGCGCTCGCCCGGGCTCACACTGCGGCCGGCCGGCTGGCCGCGACCGGCCTGAGCGCGATCGTGGTCGACTGCGAGACCGGGCGCTTCCGGCTCGGGCTGGCCGCCGAGCTCGCCGCCGCCCTCGGTGCCCAGCACCTCCCACTGGCGGAGGTCCGCGCCGACGACCTCACCGCCGCCGTACGACGGCACCGCGACGAAGGAGCAGCCTGATGCCCCAGGGACAGCCGACCACCGTGCCCGACGACGGGCTCACCACGAAGCAGCGTCGCAATCGCCCCCTGGTCGTCGTCCACACCGGAGACGGCAAGGGCAAGTCGACCGCGGCGTTCGGGCTCGCGCTCCGGGGCTGGAACCAGGGCTGGAGCCTGGGCATCTTCCAGTTCGTGAAGTCGGCGAAGTGGCGGCTCGGCGAGCAGACCGCGTTCGAGCGTCTGGGCGAGCTGCACGAGACGACTGGCGCCGGCGGACCGGTCGAGTGGCACAAGATGGGCTCGGGCTGGTCGTGGTCACGCAAGGCCGGCACGGAGGAGGACCACGCCACCGACGCCGCCGAGGGCTGGGCCGAGATCAAGCGCCGCCTGGCGGCCGAGACCCACGACCTCTACCTGCTCGACGAGTTCACCTACCCGATCAACTGGGGCTGGGTCGACCTCGACGACGTGCTGGAGACCCTGGGGCACCGGCCCGGACACCAGCACGTCGTGATCACCGGACGCCGCGCCGACCCGCGTCTGCTCGAGGCGGCGGACCTGGTCACCGAGATGGCCAAGGTCAAGCACCCGATGGACGCAGGCCAGAAGGGCCAGCGCGGCATCGAGTGGTGAGGCCATGACGTCCCTGCCTCGGCTGGTCGTCGCCGCGCCGGCGTCGGGCCACGGGAAGACGACGGTCGCGACCGGCCTGATGGCCGCGCTGGCACGCACGGGGCTCGTGGTCAGCGGCCACAAGGTCGGCCCTGACTACATCGACCCCGGGTACCACGCGCTGGCCACCGGTCGGCCAGGCCGCAACCTCGACCCGCACCTGGTCGGCGAGGACCTGCTGGTCCCGCTGCTGCTCCACGGTGCGGCCGGCGCCGACGTGGCGCTGGTCGAGGGCGTCATGGGCCTGTACGACGGCCGCCTGGGCGGCGACGGGTTCGCGTCCACGGCCCACGTCGCGGCGCACACGCGGTCCCCGGTGCTGCTGGTCGTCGACATCTCCCACGCCTCCCGCTCGATCGCCGCCACCGTGCACGGGATGACCACCTGGGACCCCTCGGTGCACGTCGTCGGTGTGATCCTCAACAAGGCCGGCTCCACGCGTCATGCCGACGAGGTCGTCGCCGCGCTGGCCACCTCCCGTGTCCCGGTGCTCGGCGTACTCCACCGCGACGACGGGATCGTCGCGCCCTCGCGCCACCTCGGCCTGGTGCCCGCGGCCGAGCGCGCCGACGCGGCCGCCTCCTTGGACCGGCTGGCCGCGCAGGTCGCCGACCGGGTCGACCTCGAGGCGGTGCTCCGGCTGGCCCAGCTGGCTCCCGACCTGCCCGACCGCCCGTGGGCGGCTCCGCAGCCCGACGTCCCCCGTGAGCGTCCGGTGGTCGCGGTCGCCGGCGGCCGCGCCTTCACCTTCCGGTACGCCGAGACCGACGAGCTGCTCCGGGCCGCCGGCTGCGACGTCGCCGTCTTCGATCCGACCATGGACGAGTCGCTGCCCGAGGGCACCCGGGCTCTCTACCTCGGCGGGGGCTTCCCCGAGGTCCACGCCGCCGACCTCAGCGCGAACGACTCGCTGCGCCGGCAGGTCCGCGACGCCGTCCGGGCGGGCCTTCCCACGGTCGCGGAGTGCGCTGGCCTGCTCTACCTCGCTCGCAGCGTCGACGGATCCCCGATGTCCGGTGCTCTCGACGTCGACGCCGCCATGGCGCCCCGGTTGACCCTCGCCTACCGCTCCGCCACGGCTCCGACCCGCAACCTGCTCGGTCGGCCCGGTGAGCACGTCACCGGCCACGAGTTCCACCGCACCGGGCTGCTCGGGTCGCCCGGTGCGCCGGCGTGGGCGTTCCCCGACGGGTCCGACGGGGTCGCGACGTCGACCCTGCACGCGGCGTACCTGCACACCCACTGGGCCGGCCACCCACAGCTGGCCAGGCGGTTCGCCACGGCTGCCCGAGCTGCGGCGCCCGCTCCCGCGGCCCGCCCCGCTCGTCACGCACCACGGTCCCTCGTGGCCGACCCGCTGCGCCACCACGGCGACCGCGAGACGACCCCCGGACTGCTCGACTTCGCCGTCAACGTCCACGACGCACCCCGGCCCGACTGGCTCGACGAGGCACTCCGCAGCGCCGACCTCGCCCGCTACCCCGACTCCGGTCCGGCACAGGACGCGCTGGCCGCACACCACGCCCGTCCGACCGAGGACGTGCTGCCGACCGCCGGCGCCGCCGAGGCGTTCGGGCTGGTCGCCCGGCTACGACCGTGGCGTCGGCCGGTGGTCGTGCACCCGCAGTTCACCGAGCCCGACGTCGCGCTCACCGAGGCCCGGCACCGCCCGCACCACGTGCTCCTGGACCAGCGCAAGGACTTCGCCCTCGATCCCGACGTCGTCCCGGCCGACGCCGACCTCGTCGTGATCGGCAACCCGACCAACCCCACCGGCGTGCGGCACCCCGCGGACGCGGTGCGCGAGCTGGTCGTCCCGGGCCGGCTGCTCGTGGTGGACGAGGCGTTCCTCGACGACGGTCGGGAGTCCCTGGCCGGCGACCGGACCGAGGGCCTGGTCGTCGTCCGCAGCCTCACCAAGCTCTGGGCCATCCCGGGCATCCGGGCCGGCTACCTGGTCGGTGACCCTGACGTGGTCGCCGGGCTGCGACGAACGCAGACGCCGTGGTCGGTCTCGGCACCCGCGGTGGCGGCGCTGGTGGCCTGCACGACACCGGCCGCCGCAGCCGAGCGGCAACGGCGGCTGACCCGGATCGAGGAGGACCGGGCGCATCTGTTCGCGGGTCTCGACGAGCTCGGGATCCCTTGTGTCACGGGCTCTTCGGCACCGTTCGTGCTCGCTCGGCCCGGCGCGGGTGTGCACGCGGCGCTGCGGAACGCCGGCATCGCCGTACGCCGTGGCGACACGTTTCCGGGCCTGGGTCCGGCCTGGGTGCGGATCGCCGTACGGCCTCGTGAGTGGACCGACCGGTTGCTCGCCGCGCTGGCATCGCTACGATGAGCCGACCAGGCCCGAGGAAGCCGGTGGGACTCCGGCACAGTGGCGCTACTGTGACATCGCTTCGGCGGTGAAGTCAGACCCGAAGGCCTGGATCGCGACCCCGTCCGGGGTCGTTCCCAACCACCCGGGACGCACCATCCCGAAGGAGGAACCATGGCCGACGTCGTCGCCTCCCCCATCGCCGAGATCCCCTCGATCCCGCTCCTCGAGCTTCTGCCGTGGCTGCTGCTGACCGCGCTGGTCGCGGCCGTGACGGTCTTCTTCATCAGCGCCGACCAGGGCGCGATCTCCCTTCCCGCCGGCACCGCGATCCACGAGTGGGTGCACGACGGGCGGCACCTGCTCGGCTACCCCTGCCACTGACGTGGCCGGGCCGTCGCTGACGCGCGCCCTCTCCCCGCGCACCTTCCTCGTCCACGGTCTGCTCGCGGGCCTGGTCGCCGGCTTCGCGGCGTTCCTGGTGGCCCACCAGCTCGGGGAGCCACCGTTGGACGCGGCGATCGCGGTCGAGGCCGCGCACCACCACGATGGCGCAGCCCTGGTCTCCCGGGCCGACCAGTCCACCTGGGGGCTGGCCACCGCGACGCTGGGCATCGGTACGACGCTCGGCGGGCTGGTCGCGCTCGCCGCAGCTGCGGCCGTCGGGCGGATCGGCCGGCTCCGACCGTCGCAGAGCACGGCCCTGGTGGTCCTGGTCGGATTCACCGCTGCGGGACTCGTGCCCTTCTGGAAGTACCCGGCCTCCCCACCGGCCGTGAGCCGGGCCGACACGATCGGTGACCGCACCGCGGAGTACTTCGCCTTCGCCGCGATCTCCGTGGTCGCAGCCGTCGCCGCGACCGTGCTGGCCGCACGCCTGCTGCCGCGGGTCGGAACGTACCGCTCCGTCCTGGCCGGCGTCGGCGGCTATCTCGCGGTCGCCGTGCTGGCCGGCTCCCTGATGCCGGCGGTCGGCGCGACCGGCGACGTTCCGGCTCAGACCCTCTGGCTGTTCCGACGAGCCTCGTTGGCCACCCAGGCGACCCTGTGGGCCATCCTCGGTGTGGCACTGGTGGGCCTCGTCGGACGCACCCATCGCACCCACGCCGAGCGATCGGCCCGACGAGAACTGGCGGCAAGCCTGTGAACGACACCACGATCAATCCCCCCTCCGCCTCCGCCCGCGCCGCCGCCGAGGAGCGGCTGGCCGGGCTGGCGACACCGGCGGGTGCGCTCGGCCGGCTCGGTGAGCTCGGCGTCTGGCTGGCCGCGGTCCAAGGCGCGTGCCCACCGAGCCCGCCGGCCCGCGTGCGCGCGGTGATCTTCGCCGGTGACCACGGCGTCGCCGGCCACGGCGTGTCGGCGTACCCCTCCGCGGTGACGCCGGCGATGGTGCGGACCTTCGTGCTCGGCCGCGCCGGCGTCTCCGCGCTCGCGGCCGCCCACGGCGTGCACGTCCGCGTGCTCGACCTGGCCGTCGACGACGACCTCGACGGCGTCGACCCGGCCGTGCAGCGCTTCAAGGTACGGCGCTCCAGCGAGCCGATCCATCTCGCCGATGCTCTCACCGCCGAGGAGGTCGAGCAGGCCCTCGCGGCCGGCGCCACGGTCGCGCGCGAGGAGATCGAGGCCGGCGCGGACCTGTTGATCAGCGGCGACATGGGGATCGGCAACACCACGCCGGCCACCGCGCTGATCGCCGCCGTGCTCGGACTGCCGGCTGCCGACCTGACCGGAAGGGGCACCGGCATCGACGACGAGACCCTGGTCTTCAAGCAGCAGCTGGTCCAGAAGGCCGTGGACCGGGCCGGTGACCGCGACGCCGCGGGCCTTCTCGCCGCACTCGGGGGCGCCGACCTGGCTGCCTCCGTGGGGTTCATGGTCGAGGCCGCGCGCCAGGGCATCCCGGTGCTGCTCGACGGCGTGATCGCCGTGGCGTGCGGGCTGGTCGCCGACCGGCTCGCACCGGGAGCCGCCGCGTGGTTCGCCGCCGGTCACCGGTCGACCGAGCCGGCGCAGATGCTTGCTCTCGAGAAGCTCGGGCTGGTGCCGGTGCTCGACCTCGGGATGCGTCTGGGGGAGGGCAGCGGTGCGGTGGCCGCCGTGCCGGTGCTGCGCTCGGCCGCGGCGGTGCTGCGCGACGTCGCCCTGCTCTCCGACCTCGGCCTCTGACGCGCTAGAGCCGCAGCACCCGGCCGGCCACCACGAGATGCACCTCGTCGCAGGCTGCCGCGACCCGCTGGTTCACCGTGCCGAGCAGGTCGCGGAACAACCGTCCGGACGCGTGCGCCGGCACCACGCCGAGCCCGACCTCGTTGGTCACCAGGACCACGTCGTCGGCCGCGGCGACCGCCTCTACGACTGCGGCGAGCCGTCGCTCGAGCTCGTGACGCCAGGCGTCCGGCTCCTGCGACCAGCCGTCGAGCTCGTCGACGACCGCGGTCAGCCAGGTGCCCAGGCAGTCGACCAAGGTCGGGCCGCTGGGGTCGATCGCCGTGGCCAGGTCGGTGGACTCGACGGTGTCCCAGTGGCTCGGCCGACGCGCCTGGTGCTCGGCGACGCGGGCGGCCCAGTCCGGGTCCTCGGCCGACGGCACCGGCCCCGGTGCGACGTACCGGACCCGGGCGCGCCCGTCCAGCAGCCGCTCGGCGTGCCGCGACTTGCCGGACCGCACGCCGCCGGTCACCAGGATCCGCATGGGGTGAAGGGTAGGTGAGCCGGGCGGCTGGGCTGCTCCTCGGCCACCTCGCCGACCGAGCGCTCGGGGACCCCGGGCGGTTCCACCCGGTCGCCGGGTTCGGCCGGGTCGCCGGTGCTCTGGAACGCCGGACGTACGCCGACGCCCGGACCCGCGGCGCGGCATACACGCTGGTGCTGGTCGGGGGGACGACGGCTGCCGGTGTCGTCCTCGAGCGCAGGACCCGGGGGCGTGCGGTCATGCACACCGCCGTCACGGCGGCCGCCACGTGGGCGGTCCTCGGCGGACGCTCATTGGACCGCGAGGCGGCGACGGTCGGGCGGCTGCTGGACTCGGACCTGGTCGCCGCACGACGTCGGCTCACCCACCTGGTCGGACGCGACACCCGCACGCTCGACCCGGGCGAGGTGGCTCGCGCCGTGGTCGAGTCGCTCGCCGAGAACACCTCCGACGCGGTCGTCGCACCGCTGGTGCTCGGCTCCGTCGCCGGCGTGCCCGGGCTGCTCGGCCACCGGGCCGCGAACACGCTCGACGCGATGGTGGGCCATCGCAGCCGCCGCTACCGGCAGTTCGGCTGGGCCAGCGCCCGGCTCGACGACCTGCTCAACCTCCCGGGCTCACGTCTGACCGCCGGCCTGGCCGTGGTGCTCGGCGAGGACCGGGCGAGCGCCGTGCGGGCCTGGCGGCGCGACGCCCGCGGCCACCCGAGTCCGAACGCGGGGCCCGTCGAGGCGGCCTTCGCCGGTGCCCTCGGTGTCCGACTCGGCGGCAGCAACGTGTACGGCGACGCGGAGGACCGCCACGTGGAGCACCGCGCGGTACTCGGCGACGGCCGACCGGTCGTGCCGGCGGACATCGAGGCCGCACGCACGCTGGCCGCCCGGGTGCATGTCGGTGCGGTGGTCGTGTCGGTGCTCGTCGCGCTGGTCAGAGAGCGGCGATCCAGGCGGCGGCGGCCTCCGGCTCGCTGACCAGCGGTACGCCGGGCGGCGTCGCGGGCCGGCGTACCACCACGACCGGCACACCGAGCTCGCCGGCGGCGGCGAGCTTGGGCCAGGTCCAGGTGCCGCCGGAGTCCTTGGTGACGAGCACGTCCGTACGGTGCGCGCGGATCAGATCACGCTCGGACTCCAGCCGGTACGGGCCGCGGTCGAGCAGGACCCGCCACCCCGGCGGCAGCGCAAGGTCCGGCTCGTCGACCACGCGTACCAGCGCAACGCAGCTCGCCAACGGCCCGGTGAACCGATCCAGCGACTGGCGGCCGATCGTGAGGAACGGCCGGTCGCCCAGCGAGGCGGTCAGGGTTGCGGCCTCGTCGTGGTCGGCCGTCCAGTGCCAGCCCTCGGCACCGGGCGCCTCGGACCACCCGGGCCGCTCCAACCGCAGCAGCGGTACGCCGGCCGCAGCGCATGCCTCGGTCGCGTTCGCCGAGATGCCCCGCGCGAAGGGGTGCGTCGCGTCCACGACTGCAGAGACCGCGTGCTCGAGGAGGTGACGACGCAACCCGTCCACACCGCCGAAACCCCCGACTCGCACGCGGCCGACCGGCAGCCGCGGGCGCACCACCCGTCCGGCCAGCGAGGACACCGCGTCCACGCCGGCGTCGTGCAGGAGGACCGCGAGTTCGCGCGCCTCGGCCGTGCCACCGAGGAGCAGCACGCTCATCGCCGATCCCCCGGAGGCAGCAGCGGCAGCCGGGCCGGCGGCCCGGAGCGGGCCAGGTCGAGCAGCGCGTCGACGTCGAGGTGCTGCTCGACGAGGTCGCCGAGCAGGTCCAGCCGGGCCTCGCGGTGGTCGGCGAAGACGACGCCGGACGGCGTACGGGTGCGGCCCGACCGCTGCGCGATCTCGCCGAGGAACGCCTGCCGGAAGCCGTCACTCTCCAGGCTGCCGTGCCACATGGTCGCGTACACCGAGGCGTCGCGCAGCCCGCCGGGGAACCGATCACCGCCTTCGACCTCGAGCCGGCCGTGGTGGATCTCGTAGCCGCTGACCGGTTCTCCGAGCGCCGTGCCCGACGGCAGCCGGAGCACCTTGTCGGTGCCGAACTCCGTCCGCGCCGCCAGCAACCCCAGACCGTCGGCCACCGCACCCGCCGGTCCTTCGACACCGTCGGGGTCGCTGATCGTCCGCCCCAGCATCTGCGCGCCACCGCAGACCCCGAGCACCGAGCCGCCGCGGTCGACGTGGTCGATGATCGCCGCGTCCAGCCCGCGCCCACGCAGCCAGTCCAGGTCGGCCAGCGTCGCCCGCGTGCCCGGCAGCACGACCAGGTCGGCACCGGCGAGGTCGCGCGCGGACGCGGCGAACACCACGTCGACGTCCGGTTCGAGACCGAGCGCGTCGACGTCGGTGAAATTGCTGATCCGCGGCAGCCGCACGACCGCGACCCGCAGCGCACCCGCGGCGTCTGCGCGCCGGCCGTCGAGGTCCAGCGCGTCCTCGGAGTCCAGCCACAGGCCGGGGTGCCAGGGCAGCACGCCGTACGTCGGCCGTCCGGTCAGCCGGGTCAGGTCCGCCAGCCCCGGCTCGAGCAGTGCCGGGTCTCCGCGGAACTTGTTGACCACGAACCCCGCCACCAGCGCCTGGTCGGCCGGCTCGAGCAGCGCGATGGTGCCGTACATCGCGGCGAACAGGCCGCCGCGGTCGATGTCGCCGACCACCACAGCGGGCAGGCCGGCATGGCGGGCCAGCCCGAGGTTCACGTAGTCGCCCTCGCGCAGGTTGATCTCGGTCGGGCTGCCGGCGCCCTCGGCCACCACCACCTCGAAACGGGCGGCGAGCGCGTCGAACGCGTCGTGCGCGGCCCGGGCCAGGTGCGCGCGGCCGGTCGTCCAGTCCGCCGAGGAGACCTGACCGGCCGGCTGACCCATCACGACGACGTGGCTGCTCCGGTCACCTCCCGGTTTGAGCAGCACCGGGTTCATCGCCACCTCGGGCTCGACCCCGGCCGCCAGCGCCTGCACCCACTGGGCCCGGCCGATCTCCCCGCCGCCCGCGCAGACCATCGAGTTGTTCGACATGTTCTGCGCCTTGTACGGCGCGACGTCGACCCCGCGCCGGCGGAACGCCCGGCAGAGCCCGGTCGTGACGATGCTCTTGCCGGCGTCCGAGGTCGTGCCGGCGACGAGGAGGCCGCTCATGCGTCGGCGGGGGCCGCGACGTCGTCCGGGCTGTCCTGGCGCGGTGGTCCCACGAGGGTGTCGTGGCACCAGCGCAGCCAGATGAACACGGCGAACCCGCCGAAGACCCACCACTCGATCGCGTAGAAGAGGTTGCGAGCCGCGGTCCACATCGACACCCCGGGCTGCGCCGGCGGCTGCACGGGCGCCAGAGTGCCGTCGGCGGGGTTCGAGACGGTCTTCGCGACGACGTACCCGCTGTAGAGGTCGGCGTCGACCTTCTCGACCAGGCTGGCGATCCGCATCATCGGGATCACGTCGTCGTGCGGGTCGGGGTCGGGCGGCCCGCTGCCCTCGGTCGGCTGCAGCCACCCGGTGACCGCCGTCGCGCCCGTCGGGGCAGGCACGTCGGTCCCGCGGCTCCAGCCCCGCACGACCGGCATCGCGGACTGGGTGCCGTCGACGAGCGCGGAGGACACCACCCAGTAGCCCTTGGTGCCGTGGAGATAGCGGTCGGAGACGTAGATGTTGCCGCCGGTCCACCGGCCGGTGAACGACACCGGCTGCCCGACGGAGCGGCCCGGGAACGGGCTGTCGCCGGTCATCACCGTGCCCAGGGCCACCGGTGGCTTGGTGGTCAGGTTGCGCGCGGCGTCCGCCCGGTGGATCCGCCACGCGTCGAGCTGCCACACCCCCAGACCCACGGCGATCGCGACCGCGACCAGCATCGCGAGGTGCCCGGGCCAGAACTTCGGCCGGAGCAGCGGGGCGAGCACCCGACCAGCCTACGGGTGGCCGGAGCAGCCCCAGCCGTCGGGCGACCTACATCCCGCCGTCGAAGGCCAGCACGGCACCGGTGATCATCCGTGCCTCGCGGGAGGCGAGGTAGACGATCGCGGACCCGATCTCGGCCGGGCTGATCGCCTTGCCGGGCAGCATCATCATGAGCCGGTCCGCGACCCGTGGGTCGAGGTCGGGCGGGAACATCTCGGCGACCTGCGACACGATCGGGGTGTCGACCGTGCCGGGACACACCGCGTTGACCCGGATCCGCTCCGGCGCGAGCTCCAGCGCCAGCGACCGGGTCAGCATGGTGAGCCCGCCCTTGGCCGCGGAGTACGCCGTCGTGTACCCCTGCGGCTTGTTGCCCGCGACCGAGGAGACGTTGACGATGTTGCCGCGGCAGGCCCGCAGGTGCGGAAGCGCGGCCTGCATCATCAGGAACGGTCCCTTGAGGTCGACGGCGTGGACCCGGTCCCAGTCGGCCTCGGTGATCTGGTCGAACCGGCCGAACTGCACGACACCGGCGACGTTGGCGAGCACATCGATCCGGCCGTGCTCGGCACAGGTCGCGATCGCCGAGTCGACCGACGCCTTGTCGGCGACGTTGCACTCGACGTACGTGACGCCGTCGGGCACGGTCGCCGCGACGTCGAGCCCGTAGACGAGATCTCCCGCGTCGCGGAACAGCTCGGCAGTGGCGAAGCCGATGCCGGATGCGGCACCGGTGATCACGACGACGCGCTGGTCGTCAGAGAGGGCGGCCATGGCCGGACGCTACCAGCGAAAATGGAATTCGTTCTAGGTCGTCTCGCCGTGCTGAGTGGGACCTCCTGCTCTACCCGGCCTCCGGCGCGGCGAGGAGAGTCGAGGTGAGTCAGGAAGGGGCAGAACATGTTGCGACTCGAAGGACGCGTCGCGCTGGTCACGGGAGCGGCCAGCGGCATCGGCGCCGCCACGGCACGCCGGCTCGCGGACGAAGGTGCAGGCGTGATGCTGACCGACATCCAGGACGCCGCCGGCGAGCAGGTCGCCAAGGAGATCGTCGACCACGGCGGCCGGGCCAGCTACGTGCACCACGACGTGAGCTCGCAGGAGGACTGGGAGACCGCGATCGCACGCACGATGGAGACCTACGGGCGTCTGGACATCCTGGTCAACAACGCCGGCATGGGCGACCTCGCCGCGATCGAGGAGACCTCGCTGGAGGACTGGAACCGCACGGTCGGCATCGACCAGACCGGGGTGTTCCTCGGGATGAAGACCGCGGCCGAGGCGCTCAAGGCGTCGGGCCACGGCTCGGTGATCAACATCAGCTCGATCTTCGGCACCAGCGGCGGGTTCGGTACGTCGCCGGCGTACCACGCGGCGAAGGGTGCGGTCCGCACGCTCACCAAGAACGTCGCGCTGCACTGGGCGGCCGACGGCGTGCGGGTGAACTCCATCCACCCCGGCTTCATCGACACCCCGATCCTCGACCAGGCCAAGGGCACGGAGTTCGAGCAGGCGATGATCGGCCTGACCCCGATGGGTCGGCTCGGGCGGCCGGAGGAGGTCGCGGCGGGCGTGGCGTACCTGGCCAGTGACGACGCCGCCTTCGTCACCGGACACGAGCTCTACATCGATGGCGGGTACCTCGCCCGCTGAGCTGACGCACCCGGCACGGATCCATCCGGGACCGGCGGCGGACACGAGACCGTGTCCGCCGCCGGTCGCGTCTGCGCTCTGGTGGCTTGTCCGCACGTGACCGAAGCCTCAGGTCGGCGCGCGCCGCGCCGATGGAATCGACAACACCACGACTACGGCCGCGGCGCGGCCTGAAGGGCACAACGAGCCATGTCCACGACCCATCAAGCACAGACAGTCGGGCCTCGGGGCGCGTTGGGATTCCTGGCCGATCGATCGGTCCGGACCAAGATCCTTTCCGGGGTGATCGCAGCCTGCCTCGGCATGACGGTGATCACCTGGGTCGCGATCAGCGGCCTCAGCTCGCTGCACGCCGGCCAGGAGCGGATGCAGGCCGAGGCCGTGGTCCCCTTGACCAAGTTCGACGAGGTCCGTCGGGCCTACCTGCAGACCCGCGTGGACGCCCTCGCCGACGAGTTCGTGGCGGACACCAACGGCGTCGAGCACACCGCCTACCTGGCCGACGTCCAGGCCACGCACAAGGCGGTCGACGCGCTGGCCAAGGCGGTCAAGAGCGACAAGGGTCTGTCCGCGCTGGTCACGAAGCTCGACACCGCGTGGGCGGCGTACGACAAGGTCGTGTCCAGCGACGAGTTCCTGCAGCTCGCTCGCAGCGGCAACAAGAAGGCCTACATCGCGATGCGCGACGCCCAGGTGAAGCCGCAAGCGGTCACGATCCAGGAGTCGCTGGACCAGCTCACCCAGCACATCGGCCTCAACACCCGCCAGGCGCTCGCGGCAGCCCAGAGCGACTACTCCTCGGCACGACGGACGCTGCTCCTGGTCGCCGTCCTCGCCGCCCTGGTCGCGCTTGCCCTGGCCACCGTGGCGACCCGCGCGGTCACCCGACCGCTGCGCCAGGTGTCCGAGGCGCTCGAGGCGGTCGCCGAGGGCGACCTGACCAAGCGCGTGACGGTGAGCGGCCACGACGAGGTCGGCGCCATGGCGGAGTCGCTGAACACCGCGACCGAGAGCATGGCCCAGACCGTGCAGGCGATCGCCGGCGGTGTGCACTCCCTGGACTCCTCGGCCCACGAATTGTCCGACGTCGCCACGCAGGTGTCCGCGAGTGCGGAGGAGACCGCGTCGCAGGCCAATGTCGTGGCCGCCGCCGCCGAGCAGGTCTCGCGCAGCGTCGAGACCGTGGCGACCGGCTCCGAGGAGATGGACGCCTCCATCAAGGAGATCGCCCAGAACGCCAGCGAGGCCGCCGCGGTGGCCAGCCAGGCGGTGGCTGTCGCGGAGGCGACCAACGCCACAGTGTCCAAGCTCGGCGAGTCCTCGCTCGAGATCGGCAACGTGGTCAAGGTGATCACCTCGATCGCCGAGCAGACGAACCTGCTCGCGCTCAACGCCACGATCGAGGCGGCGCGCGCCGGGGATGCCGGGAAGGGCTTCGCCGTGGTCGCCAACGAGGTCAAGGACCTGGCTCAGGAGACCGCCAAGGCGACCGAGGACATCGCCCGCCGGGTCGACGCCATCCAGGCCGACACCACGCATGCGGTCCAGGCGATCGGCGAGATCAGCGAGATCATCGGCCGGATCAACGACTTCCAGCTGATCATCGCCTCGGCCGTGGAGGAGCAGACCGCCACGACCACCGAGATGAACCGCAGCGTGACCGAGGCGTCGACCGGCGTCAGCGAGATCGCCACGAACATCGCCGGCGTGGCCGAGGCCTCCCAGGACACCACGGTCAGCATCAGCAACACGACCCAGGCGTCGCAGATGCTCGCCCGCCTGTCCAACGAGCTGCAGGAGCAGGTCGGCAAGTTCGTGGTCTCCGCGGCCGCCGCCCAAGCCTGAACCAGGGGGACTGGGGGGCCGTCGTACGGTCCGCGGCATCGGCTGCGGACCGTACGACGCTGTTCTGGGCCCTGTCGCTCAGGCCGTGGGCTTGACCGCCCGCACGATCGCGCCGTGCATGCCCGGCACCGTCTCGTGCGTGAACTCCACCTCGGCGTCGACGAAACCGGCCGCGGCCAGCCCGTCGAGGTACTCCGACCGGGACAGCGCCCCGGCGATGCAGCCGGCGTACGAGCCGCGTTCGGCCCGGTCGGCCGGGGTGAGGTGGTCCTCCGCCACGACGTCGGAGATCCCGAGCCGACCACCGGGCACGAGCACGCGATACATCTCGGCGAGGACCTTCGGCTTGTCGACCGACAGGTTGATCACGCAGTTGGAGATCACCACGTCGACAGAGGCGTCGGCCAGCGGGACGTCCTCGATGGTGCCCTTGAGGAACTCGACGTTGGTGGCCCCCGCCCTGGTGGCGTTGGCACGCGCGAGCTCGAGCATCTCGTCGGTCATGTCGACGCCGTAGGCGAAGCCCGTCTCCCCGACCCGCCGGGCGGAGAGCAGCACGTCGATGCCGCCGCCCGAACCGAGGTCGAGCACGCGCTCGCCCGGACGCAGCGCCGCCACGGCGGTGGGGTTTCCGCACCCGAGGCTGGCCGCGACCGCCTCGGCCGGCAGCGCGTCCTGCTCGTCGGCGGCGTACAGGCTCGCGCCGAACACCTCATCCACCACGACGTCGTCGTCGCAGCACGAGGTCGAGCCGCAGCAGTCGTCGAGGACCGGCAGTGCGCGGTCCGGGTCGCCACTCGTGGTGGTCGCGGACACGGCTCGCGCCGCGTCGGCGTACCGGATGCGCACCTCCTCACGGAGCTCTTCGGCGGTCTTGCCGGATCCGTTGCTGGTGGTGGTCATGACGTCCTCCCGGTCGTGTCGGTGAATATATCGATCATCATCGAACTATATATCGACGTTTGTCAATGTGGTGACGCGAGTCGGCTCTCTGGCCACAACGTGCCATCGACGGGCGCGGCGACCCGATGTCACCATGACGCCCATGGACCAGGTGGCGAGGTTCTACAGCGGCACGTCGAACCTGCTGGCCGCCATCGCGTCCGCCCTGGACGCGGCGGGGACGGAACGCGGGACCTTGCGCCCAGCCGATCTCGCTCCCGTCGACGAGTTCCACATCCGCGGCCGGGCGGCATCCCTGGAGATCCTCGAGGCACTCGGCATCACCGCCGACTCGCACGTGCTCGATCTGGGCAGCGGACTCGGCGGTCCCGCACGCACCTTCGCCGAGCTGTCGGGGTGCACCGTCACCGGCATCGACCTCACCCCGGAGTTCTGCGAGGTGGCGACGGCGCTCTCGGAGTGGACCGGCCTGTCCGACCGCACCCGCTTCCGGGTCGGGAACGCCACGGCAACGGACCTTCCTGACGCCACCGTGGACGCCGCGTCGACGGTGCACGTGGCGATGAACATCTCCGACAAGCCGGCGCTCTACGCCGAGGCCTTCCGGGTGCTCCGACCCGGCGGCAGATTCGTCGTGTACGACGTGCTGCAGGGCGAGGGCGGCGAGATCCGCTATCCCGTTCCGTGGGCCACCGACTCCTCCACGAGCTTCCTCGCCACGCCCCAGGAGATGGACGACCATCTGCGGGCAGCGGGCTTCGACGTGGTCGCGGAGGTCGACTCCTCCGAGGAGAGCCTCGGGTGGTTCCGGGAGATGCGCGCCCGTATCGAGCGCGACGGACCACCTCCGGTCACCTTCGCCGCCTTCCTCGGCGACAGGTTCGGGGAGATGGCCGCCAACCAGGTGGCGAATCTCGCCGAGCGCCGGATCCGCACGGTCATGTTCACCTGCGTGCGGCCCTTCTGACCCGCGTCACGTGCGTTCGGGTCGCCGACCACGAGGGGTCCCTCGGAGCACGGCTCGCTGTACGTTGGTGCGGTGCTTGGCCGGCTCGGACCCGTGCTCGCGCTCACGGCGGTGGGCGCCGGGGCACTGCTTCTCGTGCTGTGGGCCTCCATGGCGGGTCCGGTGAGCCTTTCCACGCATCCCCTGCCGAGGCTCCCGCTGCCGACGGCGACTGCCGTGACCTCCAGCCCCAGCCCGGTTTCGTCGGCTTCGCCGACTCCGGCCCCGGCGAGCCACACGAGCACGTCGGGGGCCGGGTGGGTCGGCGAGCTGGTCGATCTGATCGTCGTGATCGGGTTGGGTCTGGTCGTCTCTCTCCTGGTGTACCGGTGGTTCGCAGGGACCAGCCGTTGGCGTCGCACAGCCGGTGGACGCGTCGCGGGGTCCCCTGAGTCCGTGGACCTGGGGGCGGCCGGGAGGCAGGCGCTCGACCACGACGCGATCCGTGCCGGCCTCGCGGAGCAGTACGCCGACCAGGTGGCCGCGTTGACCCGGTTGCCCCCGCGGAACGGGATCGTGCAGTCGTGGGTGCTGTTCGAGGAAGCGGCACGAGACGCCGGCGTGGCTCGGGCTCGTGCCGAGACCACCACTGAGTTCGTGGTGCGCCTGCTGCACCTGCTCGACATCGACCCGGCGGCCGTCGGCCGGCTCCGCGCCCTCTACGTCGAGGCCCGGTTCTCCGCGCACGTGGTGGGGCCCGCGCATCGCGACCAGGCCCGCAGCGCCCTGGCCGCCATCCACCGCGAGCTCGACCTTGCCCTCCCTGCCGCTTCACCGTCAGGTGGTGGAGCATGACCAGGCGCGTGTGGGCCTACCTCGGCACCTCCGCGGTCGCAGCGGTGCTGGTCGACGGCGTACTGCTCCTGCGGGGGGGTGACCTGGTCGTCGCCACGCTGGTCGTGTTCGCCACGGTCGGGATGGTCGGCGTGGCGTTCGAGGCCTCGACCCAGCCGGCGACGGTCTGGACCCGTCAGCCGACGCTCGCTCCCCACCGGTCGCCGAGCGATGCCGGACTGGCCGGCCTCCGGCGGCTGATCACGGACAACCAGAGCGCCCGCACCCCCGACCGTGCGCTCCAGGAGCGCCTCCTCCGCCTCGCTGATGCTCGCCGCGGACCGCGCTCGACCGACGGTGAAGTCCTCCAACGGCTGCGCCACGAATCCCGGCCGGTCCGCTTCGGCCCGACCGACCTGTCCCGTGTGATCGACGAGATCGAGGAACTGTGACCACTGCCGACGTCGCGACCACCTCCGCCCGGGCCAGGCAGGTCCTGGACCAGGTGGGCACCGCCGTGATCGGCAAGCGGGAGCCACTGCGCCTCGTGCTGGCCGGGATCCTGGCAGGTGGACATGTCCTCCTCGAGGACTTCCCCGGTCTCGGCAAGACGCTGGCCGCTCGTTCGTTCGCCCAGTGCCTCGGCCTGACCTTCACCCGCGCACAGTTCACCCCCGACCTGCTTCCCGCCGACCTGACCGGCTCGTTCGTCTACGACCAGGGGCGGGCGACCTTCGCCTTCCGGGAGGGACCGCTCTTCACAGGACTGCTCCTGGCCGACGAGATCAACCGCACGCCGCCGAAGACCCAGGCCGCGCTGCTGGAGGCCATGCAGGAGCGGCAGGTCACCGTCGAGGGCACCACGTTCCCGCTGGCGGCGCCGTTCCACGTGCTCGCCACGGCGAATCCGATCGAGTACGAAGGCACCTACCCGCTGCCGGAGGCGCAGCTCGACCGGTTCCTGCTCCGCGTGGGGTTCGGCTATCCCACGGTCGAGGAGGAGCACGACGTGGTGGCCGCCCGACTCGACCGGCAGCGCGAGGAGGTCAGCCTGACGGCGGTGACCGACGCCGCCGGCCTCCTGGCCATGCAGGCGACGGTCGAGACGGTGGCGGTGGATGCGAGCGTCCAGGAGTACTGCGTGGCGCTGGCCCGCGCCACCCGCGAACACCCTGACGTGCTCACCGGTGCGTCCCCGCGTGGATCACTCGCCCTGGTGCTCACCGCACGTGCGCTCGCGGTCATCGCCGATCGGGACTACGTGCTGCCGGAGGACGTCAAGACCGTCGCGCCGGCCGTGCTGGCGCACCGGGTGACCTTGCGCCCCGAGCTGTGGATGTCGGGGGTGACCAGCGCCGCGGTCATCGCCGATGTGCTCGGACGAGTGCCCACCCCGGCGCCGATCGAGAGTCGCCGTCAGGGCCGCAGCACGGTCGACCAGTGATGGCCTGGTCCGCCACACCGGCGCTCTGGCGCAGCGGCACCCTCACGACCGCCGCGCTGCTGGGTGCGGTCGCCGCCGGCCGTCCGGCCCTGGTGGTACTGGCCGTGCCGTTCGCCGTCCTGGTCACCACCGGGCTGTGGCACCGGCCATCGACGGACCCGCAGGTCGCCACTCGGTGGTCGCATCGCAGGCTCCGCGAGGGCGAAGCGACCACCATGCTGACCTCCGTCACGTCCCCGGAGGCCGAATCCGTCGGGCTGTTGATGTCCTCGTCGCCGTACGTCGAGGTGCCGCCCGCGCAGCGCGCAGTCCTCGCGGCGTCGGACTCCGGGACCACGACCGTGCTCACCGAGGTCCACGCCCGACGTTGGGGCGTCCACGAGGCCGGCGGCGGTCAGCTGGCCGTGACCAGCAGCTGGAGTGGGTTCCGGTGGGGTCCGTGGCCGGTGCCGAGCTCGCCGGTGACGGTCCTGCCGCAGGGTGCCCCGTTCGACGCCAGCGCGCAGGCGCCTCACCCGGTGGGCCTCGTCGGAGCGCATCGCTCGCGCCAGGACGGGACCGGGCGCGAGTTCTCCGGGATCAGGGAGTTCGCGGCTGGCGACCGCCTGCGTCGGATCCATTGGCGAAGCTCCCTGCGGACGGGCCGGCTGCAGGTGATCACCACCAACGCCGAGCAGGACAGCGAGGTGATCCTGCTGGTCGACGCCATGGCCGATCTCGGCCCCAGCGCCGGCGTGGGCGGTGAGGCCAGCACCCTCGACGTCACCGTCCGCGCGGCCAGCGCTCTCGCGGAGCATCATCTTCGGATCGGCGACCGGGTCGGGCTGCGGGTGCTCGGCCGGATCAGCACCGTCGTCCCGGCACGAGCCGGGACCCGCCAGCACCGACGGATCCTCGAGGTCCTCGCACTCATCCACTCCGGGCGTCCCGACCACCTCGACGTGACCCGGATGCATCGCGGCCTCGGCGCCGGTGCGGTCGTTCTGGTGCTCTCGCCGCTGCTCGCCGAGGAGGCCACGGCCGCGCTCGCGCTCCTCGCCCGGAGCGGGCTGACCGCCGTGGCTGTCGACACGTCGCCGGCGGAGCTGACCGGGCCTTGGCAAGCGGCACCGCTCAGCCCCGACGCGCTGGCCTGGCGGATTCGGATGCTCGAGCGCGACGTCCAGCTCAGAGCGTTGCGTGCAGCGGGCATCCCCATCGTCCGCTGGCGTGGACCCGGCACGCTCGACGAGGTCATGCTGCAGCTCTCCCGGCGCAGTGCCGCCCCTCGGGCGGCGATCCGGTGACCGCGCACCTCAACGGGACATGGGCGCTGCGCGTGGCCGTCCTGGTCGGCGGGTGGTGCGATCTCGCCGCGGTCCACCTCGCCGGGGGCGAGACTCCGCTCTGGCTCTGGGCCACGGCGACCGCGCTCTCGATCGCCACTGCCGCCCGGCCCGGTTCCCTCGTCCCACTGCTCGCCCTCGGCACGATGCTCGCCGCCTGGCTCGCGGCACCGGACGGCGTGGTCAGCGCCTGGGTCCTGCTCGCGGCGGCAGGAGTCGTCGGCAGCCACGTCGCCGCACTGCTGCTCGACCTGCGTCCGCCGCGCGCCGCCGTACCGACGCCGCTCGTGCGGTTGTGGGTACGCCGGTCCGGCCTCCTGTGGCTGTCGTCCGGCGCCTGCTGGGCCGCCGCTCGGGTGACGACCGCGCCGACGGGCGACCTCGAGGCGGGAGTGCGGATCAGTGCCCTGGTCCTGCTCGGACTCGGTGCCGTGGGGCTCAGCATCGCGCTCGGCACGGCCCGGCGACCTGCGGCCGGGGAGCGCGGCTGAGCCGCGCTCGGCGGGACGTCGCAGGGCCTGACGCCCAGGCCAGGAGCACCTACGGTTTCACGTGGTGGAGCCTAGGGGACCCGAACCCCTAACCCCCTGCTTGCAAAGACGCGGCCGAGCCGCGCTGTGCCTCGATCCACGCGGGGATCGGGGACGGCGAACGACGACGGACGACCCTGAACGGGGACGTACTGCCGTACTTTTCTGGGGTACGGCGCTTGGCATCCGGGATTGGCCGAGGACGGCGCGTCAGCGCCGCCCGCAGGTCCGGCGCCGGCGGAGCCGGCGCCCTTGATCTCTAAGAGATCAATTCGGCAATGGAGTGATTCGTGGCTCGCCGGGAAGCGCTCTGTCATGCCGATGAGCGGACACCTGCCGTGCGGAGGTCGATCCTGACTAGTCGTGGCACAGATGGTCGGGGTAGGCGGTGTAGTGGCCTCGTGCGTGGGTCACGTCGATGGTCAACTTTGCGCGGCCGTTCTCCATGGCGACCCAAGTCTGGGTTGCGGCACCCGAATACCCGATCTCCGCTGGCCGAGCTGTGTACGCCACAGATCGGTGCTGGGAGTTGGCGAGCGCTTCAAACGCGTCCAGTGTCTGCTGCACGGCCTCCTTGGCGGTGCTACCGGTTCCTCCGAGCCCAGCGACCCACGACGGCTGTCCCCCGGAGAGGTCACAGCCCAGTTTGGCAAGTGACTCTCCGCGCCAGAACCCGCCTGGATCACTCACCCGCACCTTGGCCGTGTGCGCGGGATCTTCTTCGCCATCGGGACTACAGGCGAGTGTGATGGTCCCGGGAGCAAGCGGTAAGGCCCACCTGAAAGGCCGTGAAGGCAGAGGGTCGCCGCCCGCGAAGGATCCGGCTCCGTCAGATGCGTAACTCAGGTACGTGCCCGGGCGCATTGTGCTGGAGACCACTAGGACCACACCAGCCGCCTGAGCAGCGATCTCGCTTGAAGACACGGTGACCCCATGGGGTGAACACTTGACCCTGACTCGGTCGGGCAACGCGCCTTGCGCACCGCCAGAACCTTCATCCGTCGCCGTCGCCGTCGCTGGAGCAGGGGCAGCCTCAGGTGAATCGGAACTGCCGCATCCCGACAACAGGATGGGCGCGAGGAAGACCAGCGCGAGCGCGCGATTGCGAGCCATGTCGCTAGGACGCGCCCGGGAATCGCACGGTTCCATGGTGACGCGCGTTCCTGTCGTCCGCACGCTATGAAGTATCCGCTCATGCCGCGTTTCGGGCGGTCATTGCTGAGTGGTCACATACCCTTGCCCGCGTGCGCCGGTTCCTTGTGACAGCCCTTGGTCTTGGCGCGCTCGCGTTCTCCGGTTGTGGGTCTCATGTCAAAGACGACGCGCTTGGCAAGGCATGCGACCACGTCAACAGCGCGCTCCCGAACGCCCTCATGAACCGTAGGGAGATGGCGGTGTTCGGAGCGTCCTTGGCGCAATGGACGGCGAGGGGCGACAAGGCGACCAAGTCTGCCCTTGCTCCGCTGATTGAGAGTGTGAATGCCTACCCGACGACACCCGATACCCAGCCTGTCGGGGGCACTGAGCAGTTCTGGGCCGCGTCCGAGGGGCTGTCGGACAAGTGCGCGAACAACGGCACGCCGATGGACCCGTAGCCCTGTCCAAGCGCACGCTCATGCCGCGTTCCGCTCGGTCGTGCCTCGAGCGCTCGGTGGCTTGGTGACGAGGCATGATGCGTCCATGACGAGTGACCGGAACGCACGGCCGAGACATGCGGGCGTTCCTGGTCCAGAAGACGCGGCCACTCGCGCAATGAGTTGGGTCATCCGAGCGAGCATGCTTGGGTCGTTGGTCGCGTTCGTCGCGGCGCTATTCGGCAACGTGCCGGTATTGGTCGTGGGCATCGTCGTTCTGCTCTTCGGGTGCGTCGCGGTGGGCGTGCTCGCGTTTCGCAATGCCAGGCGGCTCGGCCAACCCGCTGTCCGATCTCTGCGCAGGGGCATCCGAGCTGGCCTGGGCTGGCTGTACGACTACCACTGAACCGCCCTCATTTGCCGCGATGTGCGCGGTGGTGCCGATGAGCGAGCCCTCGCCCCAGCGCCTCGCTTCGACTGTGTTCGAGCAACGAAGTACGCCTGGCTGAGCAGGTGTACTCATGCCGCGGCGCGCCTCTTCTCGTACCGTGAACCTCATGTCGTGGAGAAGAATGGCCTCGTCGGGGGCGGGCAGGAGTTGACCACCACCGCACGGGTGCTCGTCATACAAGCGGCGGTGTTCATCGCCGGTGGACTGCTGCTCTGGTGGGTCGCAACACCCCTGCACTTCGATGAGATGTCGTCCTTGGACTCGATCAGTTGGCCGCTGCTGTGGCTCCCTGCCTTGGCCTTCGCCGCGCCATCGGGCGCCGTTGCGGGGCTGTCCATTCGGCTCGGATGGCGGTGGTGGGTTCCTGCAACCGTTCTGGTCGTCATCGGCCTGCTCGCCTTGTATGCCCCGATGTTCTTCGTAGCCAAGTGGCCCGGATCAACGGCGCAGGAGACCAACGTCACCGACCTGTTGGCGGCAGTTGCTGGATGGACGCTGTACGAGATCACGAGCAGCGCGCTCGCCGTGACGATTGGTATCGCAGGTGGCAGACACTTCAGAGTCGAGCCCAATCACTAGTCGTGTACGAGTAGCGAACCGTCCGGATCTGCCGCGTTCCGGTCGTGCCCTGATTCGCTCGTTCGAAGGGCGCGGCTCTGCATGTGCGGCAACATGGCTGCCATGACACGAACCCTCGGCCGCACAGCTCACTCCGCATGTGCTGCCGTCTTGGTGTTGGTTGCCGCTGCCGGCTTGGCCGCATGTGGCTCCGACAAGGAGGACCGAACCGCAGTCGCCGCGGCGAAGTGCTCAATGCCCGTGTCCGAGAAA
Source organism: Marmoricola sp. (assembly GCA_036261595.1). Lineage (GTDB taxonomy): Bacteria > Actinomycetota > Actinomycetes > Propionibacteriales > Nocardioidaceae > Marmoricola. The sequence goes on along the minus strand of DATAKN010000167.1, from coordinate 2,963 downwards.
GCAGGGTTTCCGGAGGACTCGTCGCCGCAGAACGAGGCAGTCGAGGTCGAGGATCTCACCGATGGGCGCTACCGCGTCAGGGGAAGGTCCTCTGTCGTCGGCGAGGTGACCAAGGCAGTTGACTTCGTCTGCGAGGTAGCCCCGGACACCAGCGACAAGCTTCGTGGTTTCAAGGTCACCCGGCTCGATGTCATGCCAATCGACTGACGCCGGTTGGGCCGCGCGCATCGGCCGAAGACGTGCATCTCAGATCATCGGCTCGCGATCTCGCCAGTAGCCCGGCTTCCGCTTGTCGTGCGCGAGCGCCAGCACCTCGATCGTCTCCTCACCGACGGTGTAGATGATCCGATAGGGAAACCCCCGGACCGCCGACCGGCGAATCGCCCCAGACGAGCCCGAAACCGACCACGCGGGCGCAGACTCAGGCCAGAGCTGGATGCCCTCGATGGCTGCGTCGACGGCCGAAAGGAGGCGCCGTCCGAGGCCGGGATGGCGTTGCTCGTACCAGACGACGGTCTCCTCGAGCTCTGCTGCTGCCTCGGGGTGGAGGTGGACCGCGCGCGTCACTTGGTCTTGGTGATCCGGTCCTCGATACGGGCGCGGACGCCCTCCCACGTCTCGCCGGCGGCGGCACCGCTTCGCAGGTCGTCGGCACGCCGGGTGACTTCCTCGGCCCAGGCGGCATCGACCTCGGTGGGATCTGCGTCGGTCGGCTCGAGGCTGGAGAGCAGCTCGCTGACCAGGGCAGCCCGCTCGTCAGGCTGCAGGGCGAGCGCAGCCTGGGCCAGTTCGTCGAGCCGGGCGGTCATGTCACCAGCGTACGCGGGACTGCCGACGGACGCCGGGGGACGTTTCAGGGGCAGGAGTTGTCCACAGCCGTCCCGGAAGCGTGGTGTTGCCGTCCCGTCGGTCGGGGTTTCCTAGGGGGAGGTCGACTGGCGAGAGCCGCGGGTGCAGGAGTGAGCGACCAGCTGCCGCGTCCTCCCGGTCGATGCAAGACCCAGGGCGCCGCGGCGTCGGTCAAGGGCGAGCGCAGCGAGTCGCGCAGCGACCCGCAGGGCCCTTGAGGGACGCCGGGGTGACCGGACAAATCAGGCACCGGGAGGACGGACCGGTGCCAGGAGGGCGGAGAGATGGCACAGGTGCAGCGATTCGCGCGGCGTTGGTACACCGTCGCGGAGGTGGCCGGCATCCTCGGCTACGGCGAGAGCAAGGTGCGGATGGCGATCATCAGCGGCGATCTCCGGTCGATCAAGGACGGCAGGTTCCGGCGGGTCCTGCCCGAGTGGATCGACGAGTACGTCGAGCGAAAGGTCGCTGAGGGGCAGGCAGACAGCTGATGGCCAAGCGGGCGCGGGCCAACGGCGAGGGCTCGATCTACCGGTACCGCACGGGCTGGGCGGGCGCACGTGTGGATCATGACGCCCGAGGGACGGCGTCAGCGCAAGTCGGTCTACGGCAAGACTCGCGAGGAGGTGCACGCGAAGTACCTCGCGCTGTACGACGAGGCCGCTCGCGGTCCCGTCGTACCGACGTCCCCACGGCTGGGTGACTTCCTCGATCGCTGGCTGGTCGAGGTGGCGCAGCCGACGCTCGCACCCGCCACGGTGTCGAGCTACGAGCTCTTCTGCCGGCTCTACATCAAGCCGGACCTCGGCCGGGTGAAGCTGGAGAGGCTCACCGTCCGCGACGTGCAGGTGTGGCTGAACACCCTGCGGACCCGTTGCCAGTGCTGCGCCCAGGGCAAGGACACCGCCCGGGAGGTCCCGCGGTGCTGTTCGGCAGCTGCCTGCTGCGGCCAGGTGGCGTCGGAATGGACGGTGCACCAGGCCTACACCGTCCTTCGCGGGGCGCTCAGCGAGGCCGTTCGGCAGGACCTCGTGAAGCGGAACGTCGCCTCGCTGGTCCGGATGAGGGTCCCCAGATCCGTTCGGCAACTGATCTGGAGCGTGGACGACCCCCGAACGTTCCTCGATTCGGCAAAGCGCGACGACGATCCGCTCTTCGCCGGTTACGTGCTCCTGCTGGTGCTCGGTCTGCGACGCGGCGAGGTGCTCGGGCTGGCGTGGGAGGACATCGACCTCGCGGCAGGGGAGGCGTTCGTGCGCTGGCAGCTGCAGCGTGTGGGCGGGGATCTGCTGCGTCGGTCGACCAAGACCGCGTCGTCGACCGCGCCCCTCCCGCTGCCTGATCTGGTGGTCAGCGCGCTTGAGCGGCGGAAGGTGACCGAGGCGAGGTGGCGGCTCGCGGCGGGCGCGGCGTGGTCCGGCTCCGGGCTCGTGCTGACCACCCGGCTCGGCGATCCGCTCGACCCGCGCAACTTCCACCGGTGGTTCAAGGCCCGCGCGGAGAAGGCCGGCGTTCCGGTCATCCCGGTCCACGCCGCCCGGCGTACCTGCGCCTCGCTGCTGGTGGCGCTCGACGTCCACCCGCGCGTGGCAATGGCGATCATGCGGCACAGCAAGATCGCCGTGACTATGGACATCTACGCCCAAGTGTCCTCGGAGTCGACCCGTGCGGCGCTGCAGGCGCTCGGCAATCGCCTCGGTGAGGGCGCCTGATGCTCCGCGGATCTGTTCGGCAACGACCGTTCGGCAATCCCGGTAGCCGTACTTCTCTGGGGTACGACGCCGAACCACGCGGGAGGCACCCGTCCCGGAAAGCACGAAACCGCAGGCTGACCTGCGGTTTCACGTGGTGGAGCCTAGGGGACTCGAACCCCTAACCCCCTGCTTGCAAAGCAGGTGCGCTACCAATTGCGCCAAGGCCCCGTGCTGGTCGGGACCAGCGGTGTGCAGCGGAGAAGTCCCGTTCAGGCCTTCTCGACCGGGTCGGTCGCCTGCTGCCAGAGGTCCTGCTCCTGGCGGCTCGCGTCCATCTTCTTCTTGGCAAAGACGCCGGCGGCGATGCCCGCGGCCAGCAGCAGGAGCTTCTTCATCCCGACCTCCCAGGGTGGATCGAGT
>DATAKN010000160.1:0-4781 GCA_036261595.1 Marmoricola sp. | reverse complement strand
GTACGCCGACAGCACCACGTGCGGGAAGGTCACGAGCTGGACCTTGTTGAACATCACGGCCCAGAAGTCGTGGAGCTCGGCGCGGCCGGTGTCGGGGTTGTACTTGTAGCCGACCGGGTGCTGCATCCAGGAGTTCGCGGCGAGGATGAAGTAGGCCGAGAACAAGGTCCCGATGTGGACGAGCCAGATGGTCGCGGCGTGCAGCTTCGGGGGGAGCTTGCCCCAGCCGAAGATCCACAGACCGAGGAAGGTCGACTCCAGGAAGAAGGCCAGAAGTCCTTCGATGGCCAGCGGGGCGCCGAAGATGTCACCGACGAAGCGGGAGTAGTCCGACCAGTTCATGCCGAACTGGAATTCCTGGACGATGCCGGTGACGACGCCGATGGCGAAGTTGATCAGGAAGAGCTTGCCGAAGAACTTCGTGAGCCGCAGGTATTCCTCACGCCGGGTGCGTACCCACGCGGTCTGGAAGGCCGCGATGATCGCGCTCGTGCCGATCGTGATCGGCACGAAGAGGAAGTGGTAAACGGTGATGATTCCGAACTGCCATCTGGCGATGTCGGTGACATCCATGGGGGGTGCTCCCGTCGAGAGGCAACGATCTCCTACAGAACGTAGTAGATAGTACGGGATGTCGTTCTCCGCTCGGAGGGGACTAGGTCCCCGGCGTGGGGGACAGTGGTCCCATGGACATTGGAGAACTGCTGTCAGACACCCTCGGCCGGGTCCGCGACCAGGTGCCCGACGTGGTCGCCGGCCTCGACCTCGACCAGCTGGCGTGGCGGCCCGACCCCGGGGCGAATTCGCTTGCCTGGCTGGTCTGGCACCTCACCCGGGTCGAGGACGACCACATCGCCGAGGTCGCCGGCACTGACCAGGTCTGGACCTCCTCGGGCTGGTACGACCGCTTCGCGCTGCCGTTCCCTCCCGAGGTGCACGGCTGGGGCCAGAGCGCGGAGGAGGTGGCTCAGGTGCGAGTGGGCTCGGACCTGTTGGCCGGCTACCACGCCGAGACCGCGGCGCGGGCGATCGCGTACGTCGGCGGCCTCGGCCCGGACGATCTCGACCGTGTCGTCGACGAGCGCTGGGACCCGCCCGTCACGCTCGGCGTGCGGCTGGTCAGCGTCGTGTGCGAGGTCAACCAGCACATCGGCCAGGCGGCGTACCTGCGCGGGCTGCTGGAGCGGCGCGGCTGAGGGCCGATTCGGCGCCCGCGGCTGTCCCCACTTGCGTCGGAGATCGATCTTGCTTTACAATCGAACACATATTCGATCTCGGGAGCCGCCATGACCGCCACGCCAGGGCTGCAGAATCTGCGTCGCTGGCGTGCGCAGGCTGCCGAGGTCACCGGCATGGGTCTCGACGAGGCCGAGGCGCTCGAGCAGGTCCGTGCGCTGGAGGAGCTCAAGGCCGCGGCGGCCGCAGCCCAGGCGAGGCTGACCGCGCACGCGTATGCCGCGCGGGCTGGTCGTGAGGCCGCCGAAGGGGTGCCGGCCGGTCGACGGTGTGCCGGGCTGGGGGCGGAGGTCGCGCTGGCTCGGCGGGTTTCCCCGCACCAGGGCAACCGGCACCTGGGGGTGGCACTGGCGCTCACCCGGGAGATGCCGCACACGCTGGCTGCGCTGGCTTCGGGGGCGCTGTCGGAGTGGCGCGCCACGCTGCTGGTGCGGGAGACCACCGTGCTCACGGAAGCGCACCGCGCTGAGGTCGACCGACAGCTGGCTCCGCACCTGAGCGGCACATCTGGGTGGGGTGACCGCAGGCTGGGGAACGAGGCCCGCCGGATCGGCTACCGCCTGGACCCCGGCTCCGCGCTGCGCCGCGTCCGCGGCGCCCACACCGACCGACGGGTCAGCGTTCGACCGGCTCCGGACACCATGGCCTACCTGACCGGCTTCCTCCCGGTCGCCCAGGGCGTCGCCTGCCAGGCCGCCCTGTCGCGGGAAGCAGACACCCTCAAGGCTGCCGGCGACTCCCGCACCCGCGGGCAGATCATGGCCGACACCTTGGTCCAGCGTCTCACCGGCCAGAGCATCGCCTCCGGCGTCCCGGTCGAGGTGGAGCTGGTGATGACCGACCGGACGCTGCTCGAAGGCTCCGGCGAACCCGCCCAGCTCGTCGGCTACGGCCCCGTCCCCGCCGAGACCGCCCGCGCCCTGGTCCGCACCAGCCCACACGCCTGGGTCCGGCGACTCTTCACCCACCCCGACTCCGGAGCCCTGGTCGCGATGGACTCCCGCCGCCGACGCTTCGCCGGCCAGCTGCGTCACCAACTCGTCCTGACCAACGACACCTGCGCCACACCCTGGTGCGACGCCCCGGTCCGACACGCCGACCACACCACTCCGGCCCGAGCCGGCGGCCAGACCACCTGCACCAACGGCACCGGGCTGTGCGAGACCTGCAACTACACCAAAGAGCTCCCCGGCTGGGATGCGAGCCTGGTCACCAGATCCGACGGCACCCGGATCCTGCACCTCACCAGCCCCACCCGCCGCCACCACAGCCGCGACCCCGACCCACCCGGCGCCCCCGACCCCGGCACCCGGGTGTTGGGCCGCATCGACGCGGCCTGAGGCGAGGAAACCTCGTTGCACGACCGGCCGCAGTCTCCGATGCTGCGGACGTGGACGAAGCCTGGGCGCACTCAATCCTGCGAGAGGTGGACCTCGCCTTCGCGGTGACCGGTGCCGCGACACCGGGCTGGCCGCACCCACACCCTGACCGGAGCCCGCTCGACGAGGAGTACTCGCGGGTGACCGACGTCGGCAAGTACCGCATCCTCGACGCGAGAGTGGAGGCGTGGGTGCGGGCGCTGCACGCCGCCGGCCTGGCTCGATCCGCCGACGTCCCGGCGACCCGGTGGGTCGATGCGGTCCGTGATCCCGAGGCCCAGGCGCGCGTACGCCGGATCACGCCCGCGCGTCCGGGGGGTCTGTCGATCCTCTTCGCCGCCACTCTGGTCGACGGGGCGCCGTTCGGGCTCGACGTCGGGCTCGCGCACGACCAGGGCCAGCCGGTGCTGTTGCAGCCGGTGCCCGATTGCGGGTGCGACGCCTGCGACAGCGGTTCCGCGGACCTGCTCGAGGAACTCGACGGCTGGGTGCTGACCGTCGCGCGCGGCGGTGTGGTGCGCGCGCGGCGCGGAGCCGAGCAGATCACGCGGACGCTCCACGGCTGGCAGGGAACAGGCGCTGCGGACCCGTCGTGGCTCGACGAGTCGATCCCTGCGCCGGCCGGGACGGAGCGCTGGGTCGGTGTGCCCTGGGCTGGCTAGAGCCGGGACATCTTCCGGAACGGGCTGGTCACCCGGACCTTCTGCGAGCGGAAGTCGACGGTCACCGCCGCGGCCTCCACCTGGACCACGCGACCCATCCCGAAGGAGTCGTGGGAGACGAGGTCATCGAGCTCGTACACCTCGATGACCGGCTCCGGGTCGGGCTGGAACGGGCTGCTGGATGGGCGACGTCGAGGCTGTGCTGAGGTTGTCATCGACACCAGTATCCGTCGCGGCCGGGCGGCGTGGGACACCGGCGTCCAGATCCGCCTGTGACCTTGGTCGCTGTCGGGCCGGGGCAGATGGTCCCGCGAGCCCGCGTCACAATGGCGCCATGGCACGAACGATCGCAACCAACACCACGGTCGACCGCGACGGGCTGCTGGAGTTCGTGCGCCCTCGTCACCAGATGGTGCTCCTCACGCGCCGCTCCGACGGCGGGGCGCAGATGTCGCCGGTCACCGGCGGTGTCGACGACAGTGGCCGGATCGTGATCTCGACCTACCCGGAGCGCGCCAAGGCGTCGAACGCGCGGCGCCGGCCCGAGGTGTCGGTGCTCGTCCTCTCCGACGACTTCGGCGGTGCGTGGGTGCAGGTGGACGGCACCTGCGAGGTGATCGACGTCCCGGAGTCGGTCGAGCCGCTGGTGGAGTACTTCCGCAACATCTCCGGCGAGCACCCGGACTGGGACGAGTACCGCCGGGCGATGCTCGACCAAGGCAAGTCGCTGCTCCGGATCACCCCGACCCGGTGGGGGCCGATCGCGACCGGCGGCTTCCCGGCCCGGCTGGCCGAAGCGGAGTAGCAGCCCGGGAAGGCCGTCCTTCAGACCAGGTCCGGCGGCGTCGGGTCGGGGTTCGGCACGCCCGGGTCCTGGCCGGGCTGCGTGGCCGGTCGGATGTCGGGGTCTCCGGAGGGAACGACCTGGGGGTCTTCGACGGGCTCGTTCGGTGTCGTGGTCATGGTGCGGGAGTACCCGGCGCCGCCGTGCGCACGCCCGCCGGCGTCCACGGGGCAGGGGAGGCTTACTACGTCAGGTAGTATCCCCGCCATGGCCCGCCAGTCCCGGCTCGGAGATCTCGAGCGCAGCGTCATGGAGACGCTGTGGGACGCCGGCGACGGCTGGCGCACCGTGCGCGAGGTGCACGACGTGCTGGTGCAGAGTCGGGACATCGCCTACACGACCGTGATGACCGTGCTGGACCGGATGGCTCGCAAGGCCCTGGTTGAGCGCGAGCGCGAGGGTCGGGCCTGGAAGTACCGCCCGGCGCAGAGCCGGGGCGAGATGACCGCCGAGGTGATGCGCCAGGCGCTCGGTGAGTTCGCCGAGGAGGCCAACCAGCGCGACCGCGAGGCGGCCCTCGTGGCCTTCGTCGGCGAGGCGACCGACGCCGACCGGCAGGCGCTGCGTGACGCCCTCGCCACGCTGGAGCGTCGCGGACGGGCATGACCACGCTGGTGCTGGCAGCGCTGGCGATCCTGCTGGCCGGTCCGGTGCCCTGGG
>DATAKN010000141.1:0-6138 GCA_036261595.1 Marmoricola sp. | reverse complement strand
GCGGCGTCCACCAAGAACGGCCGCGACTCCAACTCCCAGCGCCTCGGCGTGAAGCGGTACGGCGGCCAGCTGGTCAACGCCGGCGAGATCATCGTGCGCCAGCGCGGCACCCACTTCCACCCGGGCACCGGCGTGGGCCGTGGCGGCGACGACACCCTGTTCGCCCTGGTCGGCGGCAGTGTGGAGTTCGGCAGCCGGCGTGGTCGCCGCGTGGTGAACATCGTCCCGTCCCCGGCGGAGTGACCGGGCGCTAGCACCGCAGACCGACTCGACGTTGGGCGTCCCTGAGCTTCCAGGGGCGCCCAACGTGTGTTTCCGGCCCTGAACCTGGTCTTACCCCACCGGGTGGTTTCGAGGCTCGCGAGCTCGCACCTCAACCACCGACAACCACGAACGGAGCACCCGATGGCAGTCCCGACGTTCGTCGACCGCGTGGTGCTCCACGTCGCTGCGGGGCGCGGCGGCAACGGCGTCGCGTCGGTGCACCGCGAGAAGTTCAAGCCACTCGGGGGCCCCGACGGCGGCAACGGGGGACCGGGCGGGTCGGTGATCCTCCGCGTCGACCCCGACGTCACCACGCTGATCGATTACCACCACAACGCCCGGCGGAAGGCCGGTCACGGCGGTCAGGGCGCCGGCGGCCACCGCAACGGGGCGCACGGCGAGGACATCGTGCTCCCCGTGCCCGACGGCACGGTCGTCACCGACGAGGACGGTGAGGTCATCGCCGACCTGGTGGGCGCCGGCACGGAGCTCGTGATCGCCGAGGGCGGCCGCGGCGGTCTGGGCAATGCGGCTCTGGCCTCGGCCAAGCGCAAGGCTCCGGGGTTCGCGCTGCTCGGCGAGCCCGGCGAGGAACGCACCATCCGGCTCGAGCTCAAGGTCGTCGCCGACGTGGGCCTCGTCGGGTTCCCCAGCGCCGGCAAGTCCAGCCTGATCGCCGCGCTCAGCCGGGCGCGGCCGAAGATCGCGGACTACCCGTTCACCACACTCGTACCGAACCTCGGCGTGGTGAGCGCCGGCGACACGACGTACACCGTCGCCGACGTCCCCGGGCTGATCGAGGGCGCCAGCGAGGGCCGCGGGCTCGGGCACGACTTCCTGCGCCACATCGAGCGCTGCGCGGCACTGGTCCACGTCGTCGACCTGGCCACGATGGAGCCCGGTCGCAACCCGGTCGAGGACCTCGACGTGATCGAGCGCGAGCTGGGCCGGTACGGCGGCCTGGAGGACCGGCCCCGGTTGGTCGCGCTGAACAAGGTGGACCTGCCCGACGGCCGCGAGATGGCCGAGATGGTCCGTGACGAGATCGCCGACCGCGGGTGGCCGGTGTTCGCGGTCAGCGCGGCCACGCACGAGGGCCTGCGGGAGCTGTCCTTCGCGATGGCGGAGGTCGTGGCCAAGGCCCGCCGCGAGCGTGTGGTCGCGAAGGCCGAGCGGATCGTGCTCCGGCCGAAGTCCCGGCACGGCGGCGAGGAGTTCACCGTGCGTGAGACCGGTGAGGGCTGGCGGGTCCGCGGCGAGAAGCCCGAGCGCTGGATCCGGCAGACCGACTTCAGCAACGACGAGGCGGTCGGCTTCCTGGCCGACCGGCTCAACCGGCTCGGGGTCGAGGCGAAGCTGCTCGAGCTCGGCGCCGTCGAGGGCGATCCCGTCCTCATCGGTGACCCGGACAACGCTGTGGTCTTCGACTTCCGCCCCGGCCTCGACGCCGGCGCGGAGATGCTCGGCCGCCGCGGTGAGGACCAGCGGTTCAGCGAGTCCCGGCCGGCCGCCCACCGGCGGCGTGCGATCGACGAGGCGATGGCCGATCGCGCCGAGACGGAGACCCGGGCCGACGTGGCCCGGCGCCTGGACGCCGGGCGCGGCGACGACGAGGACGACGACCCGTGACCCGCTCCGCGGTCACCCGCGCGACCAGGGTGGTCGTGAAGGTCGGATCCTCGTCCCTGACCTCGGCGGAGGGTGGGATCGACGCCGATCGGGTGCGGGCGCTCGTCGACCCGTTGGCCGCCGCTCACCGCGCCGGCACCGAGATCGTGCTGGTCTCCTCCGGCGCGATCGCTGCCGGCCTCGCTCCGCTGTCGCTACGTCGCCGCCCACGTGACCTCGCCCGCCAGCAGGCGGCGGCGTCCGTGGGGCAGGGCATCCTCGTGCACCGCTACACCGAGGAGTTCGCCCGACATGCCCTGGTCACCGGCCAGGTCCTGCTCACGCTCGACGACGTGACCCGGCGCGGCCACTACCGCAATGCCCAGCGCACGTTCGTCACGCTGCTCGGCATGGGCGTCGTCCCGATCGTCAACGAGAACGACACCGTCGCGACCACCGAGATCCGCTTCGGCGACAACGACCGGCTCGCCGCCCTGGTCGCGCATCTCGTCCACGCCGACCTGCTGCTGCTGCTCTCCGACGTCGACGGCCTGTACGACGGCCCGCCGTCACGACCCGGCACGCGGCTGATCGCCGAGGTGCGGCACGAGTCCGACCTCGAGGGCGTCAGCGTCGGGAAGTCCGGGAGTGCCGGTGTCGGGACCGGCGGCATGCAGACCAAGCTCGAGGCGGCCCGGATCGCCACGGGAGCCGGCATCCCGGTCGTGCTCGCCGGCACCGGCAAGGTCGCCGACACCCTCTCCGGGCACCCGGTCGGGACGCTCTTCCACCCGACCGGGCAACGTCGTCCGACTCGACTGCTGTGGCTGGCCCATGCGACCGAGGGCAAGGGCACGATCCGGCTCGACGCCGGCGCGGTGCGCGCGGTCACCGAGCGACGGGCCTCGCTCCTGCCGGCCGGCATCACGGCCGTCTCGGGAACCTTCGTGGCGGGCGACCCGGTCGACCTGGTCGACCCCGACGGCCGTACCCTCGCCCGCGGTCTGGTGAACTACGACGCCGCCGAGCTGCCCGCCCTGCTCGGGCGTTCCACCCGGGAGCTGGCGCACGAGCTCGGCGCGTCGTACGAGCGCGAGGTGGTCCACCGCGACGACCTCACGCTGCTCGACCGCTGACCCGGGTCCTCCTCGAGTTGGGCGATTCCACTGCACGGCTACCGTGCAGTCCGACAGACTGGTCCTGTCGAGGGGCTGGCGGCTGAGGAGGACGTGTGGTGGTGGACCCTGCGGGGCGCCTGTGGCACGTGACCGTGACCGTGGGTGGTGACCCGGTCGAGCCGCTGCTGGTGCGGTCGGCACTGGCCCGACTGACCGAGCAGCGCCCGTTCATCGACTCGGTGTGCTTCACCGGGACGAGCGCCGAGCTGCAGTTCTGGGACGAGGGCGACTCGATGCTCGACGTCGCTTCCCTGGCGCTGCGGCTGTGGACCGAGCACCGGGAATCCGCCGGCCTTCCGTCGTGGGAGGTCATCGGTCTGGAGGTCGTCGAGAAGTCCTTGCGCGACCGTCGCGCAGGCGGCCGTCCGGTCGGCTACCGCGCGCCGACGCCGGTGACGTTCCGGCTCTGAACCCGGTCACGCACGATCTGCTCCGGCGGATAGGCTCATCACCATGTCCGACCAGATCGTCCAGGCGGCGACCCGGGCCCGCGAGGCGGCCGCTGTGCTGGCCCTTGCGAGCCGGTCGACGAAGGACGCCGCCCTCGAGGCGATGGCCCAGGCGCTCCTCGACGAGACCGATCAGGTGCTCTCGGCGAACGCCGAGGACGTCGCCGCGGCCGAGGAGGCCGGCACCCCGGCTCACCTGATCGACCGGCTTCGGCTCGACAGCGGCAGGGTCGCGGCGATGGCCCAGGGTCTGCGCGACGTCGCCGGCCTGCCGGATCCCGTCGGTGAGGTGCTGCGCGGCTCGACGCTGGCCAACGGTCTGGAGCTGCGGCAGGTGCGCGTGCCGTTCGGGGTCGTCGGCGTGATCTACGAGGCCCGGCCCAACGTCACGGCGGACGCGGCCGGCATCTGCCTGAAGAGCGGCAACGCGGTGCTGCTGCGTGGTTCCTCGAGCGCGCTGCACTCGAACGCAGCCGTCGTCGACCTGCTGCGCAAGGCCCTGGAGTCCTCGGGGCTGCCTGCGGACTGTGTGCAGCTCGCTCCGGGGGAGGGCCACGAGGGAGCGAAGGCGCTGATGCGGGCCCGCGGCCTGGTCGACCTGCTGATCCCCCGCGGAGGCGCCGGCCTGATCCGATCGGTCGTGGAGGAGTCCAGCGTGCCGGTGATCGAGACGGGCGTCGGCAACTGCCACGTGTACGTCGATGCGGCCGCCGACCTGGACATGGCCCTGGCCATCGTCTTGAACTCCAAGACCCAGCGCACCTCGGTCTGCAACGCGGCCGAGTCGCTGCTGGTGCACGAGGCGGTCGCGCCGAAGTTCCTGCCCCTGGTGGTCCGGGCGCTGCAGGAGGCCGGCGTGACCATCCACGGCGACGCGGCATTCGCCGCGTACGACGGGGTCGTCGCGGCCACGGACGAGGACTGGGACACCGAGTACCTCGCGCTGGAGATCTCCGCGGCCGTCGTACCCGACCTGGACGCGGCGGTCGAGCACATCCGCCGGCACTCCACGGGGCACACCGAGGCGATCGTGACCGGTTCGCAGTCGGCCGCTCGCCGGTTCACCGCGGCCGTCGACTCCGCCGCCGTGATGGTCAACGCCTCCACCCGCTTCACCGACGGGGGAGAGTTCGGGTTCGGCGCCGAGATCGGGATCTCGACGCAGAAGCTGCACGCGCGCGGGCCGCTCGGCCTGCCGGAGATGACCTCCTCGAAGTACATCGTGACCGGTGACGGGACCGTGCGCTCTTGAACCACACCGCCGAACCGGTCGACCCTGCCACGCTCGATGTCTGGGCCGACCCCGCCAAGGAACGCTTCGCCACACCGGCCACGATCATCACGTTCATCCGCACCGTGGCAGCCGTCACGATCATGGGCTTCGCCATGCACGCCGACCGCACCGGCGGCTTCTGGAGCCCGGCCCTGAAGCTGCTGGTCGTGGGGCTGGTCGTCTACTGGGCCGGTGACTCGCTGGACGGGCAGGTCGCCCGCCGGATGCACCACGAGACCCGGCTCGGCGCCGTCCTGGACATCATGAGCGACCGGTTCTGCGCAGCGACGTTCTACCTCGGCCTGGCGTGGTTGCACCCGGAGTTCACGGCGCCGGTGCTGATCTACCTCGCGGAGTTCATGGTGATCGACTGCTTCCTGTCGATCGCGTTCCTCGCCTGGCCGATCCGCAGCCCGAACTACTTCTACGTCGTCGACCGGACCGTCTACCGCTTCAACTGGACCCATCCGGCCAAGGCAGTCAACTCGGCGCTGTTCGCGGTGTTCCTCCTGGTCACCCACCTGGCGTGGGTCGGCGCGATCGTCGCGAGCGCCCTGCTGGTCTTCAAGATCGCGTCGCTGGTCAGGGTCGCCCGGATCGGGCTCCCGATCCCGGCCCGTCTCGAGCAGCCGGTCGATCCCGGGACGCCCGTGCGGGGCTCCACCGCGTGAAGCTGATCCTCGGGACGTTCCTGTTCTCGGTGGCCTCAGCGCTCGTCCCGATCCTGAACGTGGAGGCCTACCTGGCGGCCGTCGCGATCAAGGCCCACAACCTCTCCGACTGGGAGCTGGCCGCGGTCGGTGCGGGTGGCCAGACCGCCGGCAAGGTGCTGTGGTACCTCGCGGGCACCCAGTCGCTGCGGATCCGCTGGATCCGGCAGAAGATGGAGACCGAGAAGTGGCAGCTGTCCTACGAGCGCTGGCACGAGCGGATCGTGGGTCGCCCGGCGTTCGCCGGGCTGATCTCCCTGACCTCCGCGGTCACCGGGTTCCCGCCGCTCGCGGTGATCGCCGTCCTGGCCGGCACGCTGCGGATGAACTTCGCGATCTTCTTCAGCACCGTGCTGGTCGGGCGCACGATCCGGTTCTGGTTGGTGCTGGCCGGCGTGAGCGTGCTGTTCGGGCACTGACCAGGTGTCCGGACCGGCGCCACCGGCCGGTAAGGTACCGGCCATGGCCATCCTGCTTGCATCGCTGTCCTCCGGCGGCACCGCCATCTCGGAGTCGTCCGGCTCCTCCGCGACGCCGTACATCGTCGGCGGCGGCATCCTGCTCGTGCTCCTCTTCCTGATGGCGGCCCTGCTGTCCTTCGGCAACGGACGCGAGCACTCCTGAGCACCACGCCAGCCGAGCCCGCCGACAGCCGT
>DATAKN010000104.1:0-2297 GCA_036261595.1 Marmoricola sp. | reverse complement strand
CCTCGAGGTGCTGTTGTCCCACAACCTCGGGTACTCCGAGATCTGGCACGGCGAGCTCCACGCCGAGCAGCCGCGGTTCGAGATCGTCACCGATGCGGTGGCCCGCACCTCCACGGCCAAGGAGTACACCGGCGGCCGCCGCCTCTACGGCTACGTCAACGGCGACCTGATGTACGCCTTCGACATGGCCGCGATGGGCCACGAGCTCCAGCCGCACACGCACGCCCAGCTCACCCGGCAGTGACGCCGTGACCGCGGGCGAGGGCGACACGTCTGCGTGGCAGGCGCGCCTGCGGGGGAGCGGACACCGGCTCACCCCCCAGCGTGAGCTCGTCCTCGCCGCCGTGGAGACGCTCGGCCACGCCACGCCCGACGAGGTGTACGCCGAGGTACGCCGGCACTCCTCGGCAATCAACCTCTCGACCGTCTACCGCACCCTCGAGCTGCTCGACGAGCTGGGCCTGATCCACCACGCCCACCTCAGCGACCGCGCGCCGACGTACCACTCGACCTCCGGCCACGAGCACTCCCACCTGGTGTGCCGCGGCTGCCGCACGGTGTTCAGCGTCGAGCGCACCGACATGGAGCGAGCCCTCGGCCCGCTCGCCGACCGGCACGGCTTCACCCCGGACTACGGTCACCTCACCGTCTTCGGCACCTGCGCCCGCTGCGCCGAGCGATCCGACTGACCCTCGGCGGTATCTGCGAGCCGGCTGCGCACTCGGTCTAGGGAAACACCCACCATCCGCAGGCCGAGCGGCTCGGGGCACGAGGCCTGTCCCTAGGAGGTCCTCGTGAAACCACCATCCTTGCTGGCCCGTCCGGGCCGGCGCGGCACGGGCGTGTTGGCCGTGCTCGCACTCTCCTTCAGCGGGCTCGTCGCGCTGGCGTCGCCCGCCCTGGCCGACTCCGGCACGATCCCCACGACGCTCCACGGCAGTGGCTCGTTGGGCAGCGTGACGGCGACCGGAGGCAGCGGAGCGTTCTCCGGCTCGATCACCGCCAGTGCGTCACTGGACTGGACCCAAGCGGCCGCGGTCGGCGTCAGCTGGGATCCCGACAAGGTCCGGGCGGGTCGTCACCTCGACCCCACGGACACCTACAGCCGTACGGCGCCCGGCACCATGAGCATCACCTACTCGGCGAGCGGCTCGGCCAGCGTGGACGCGAGCAGCGAGGGCTTCGGCACACTGACGCTCTCGTTCGGGCCGCTCAGCGTGACGACGACCGGCAGCTGTGACCTCAAGACCGGCGGCGCGGCGTACTCGTGCCATCTCGAGAGCGGCGACCTCGAGCTGTTCGACGCCGGATCGCTGGCCATCGGTACGCCGTACCTGCACGGGAAGTTCGTCTCCGACGTGACCGTCACGCCGGACCAGCTCGCGACCCTGCGCACCGCCTCCGCCGGCGGCCAGACGCTCAGCACCCACAACCTGCAGCTCGACGAGAACCCCGTCGTCGACCCGCTGCTCGTCGGCTGTGGTGCCGGGACGGGTGACCACTTGAGCTACGCCCTGGGCGACTTCTCCGCCACGCCTGGGTTGCACATCGTCAGCGGTGTGCAGCTCTCGGCCGGCGTGATCATCCCCAACCCGGTCACGGCCGTGCCCGGCATCTACGTGGAGCTCTGGTCCGACACGTTCCCGGTCGCGACGACCGACATGAACGTCACGACGGGTGGTTCGGGCGGATCGATCGACCTCGGCGCGATCCAGGCCAACAACGTCGCGCCGACCCTCGGCGCGGTCTCGGCGCCCGACGGCGTGGAGGGTTCACCGATCCAGTTCTCCACGAGTGCGACCGGGCCCTGTGCGGCCGGCGGCACGTACAGCTGGGACTGGGGCGACGGCACCGGCCACGGCCACACCGCCACCCCGCAGCACACCTACGCCGACAACGGGGTCTACACCGGGCAGGTCGTCTTCACCGACAGCACGGGGCTGACGGACGCGGCCGACTTCACGGTCAACGTCGCCAACGCCGCCCCGAACGTGACCGTCGTGCCGGGCGCACCGGTGACGGTCCCGTGGGGCAAGCCGCTGACCCTGAAGGCCCAGGCGGTCGACCCCGGGTCGGCCGACCAGTCGACCCTGACCTACGACTGGGACTTCGCCGACGGTGACTCGATCGACAACGGCGGGGTCTCCGAGACGCACTCGTGGGCCACTCCGGGCGACCGGCACCCGACGGTGAACGTCTGCGACAAGGACGGCGCCTGCACGCTGAAGAGCTTCACCGTGCACGTCCGCTCGCACGCGACCACGCTGGCCTACACCGGCCCGCAGGCAGGCGACTTC
>DATAKN010000083.1:0-3268 GCA_036261595.1 Marmoricola sp. | reverse complement strand
GGTGATGAATCACGTTGGGGCGCCTGCGATGTCGGTACGCCGTCGCGGGGATCGCACCTCGGCCACACGCGCTGGCAAACTCCCAGGGAGAGTGCCAATGCAGAACTTAGCACTCGCACCAACCGAGTGCCAGCAGGGGTCACAGCGGGGAGGGAACCGCGCGTCGCACCCCATGGGACACAATGCGCCGATGGACCTCGACGCGTTCCGCTGGCTGCTCACCGAGCCCGGGCAACGGCTCCTGGAGCGCGCCGCGGCGGCATCCGAGGACCCGTTGGAGGCGGCGGCAGAGCTGCGTCGCGACGCCGCGCCGGAGCACGTGGCCGCCGCGCTGACCCAGGCGAGGCTGCGCCGTCGGGCGGAGACGAAGTTCGGCGACCTCGCCGGGCGGATGTACTTCACGCCGGACGGGTTGGAGCAGGCCACCCGCTTCACGGTCGCCCAGCACCGGGCGGCCCGCCTGCAGGCCGCCGAGACGGAGTCGGTGGTCGACCTGGGCTGCGGCATCGGCGGCGACCTGATCGCGTTCGCCGGTGCCGGCATCACCTCCGCCGGCGTCGATCTCGACCCGCTGCGCGTCGAGGTGTCCCGGGCCAACCTCGCCGCCCTGGACCTCGGCGGGGCGGTGATGGTGGCGGACGCCACGACCCTGGACGTCACCCCGTTCTCCGTGGCGTTCGCCGACCCCGCGCGCCGGTCGGCACGCGGCCGCACCTTCAGCGTCGACGACTGGACCCCGCCGTGGTCGTTCGTGGAGACGCTGCTGCGCCGCGACTCCTGCGTGAAGGTCGCACCGGGCCTCCCCCACGGGCTGGTGCCCGAGGACGTCGAGGCCGAGTGGGTCAGCGACCAGGGAGAGGTCAAGGAGGCGGCCCTGTGGTCGGGCCGGCTCGCCACCACGCGGCGGCGGGCGACCGTCATCCCGTCGGCCGGCGCGGGGCATCCTGCGCGCGGACTGGCGACGCTCACCGACGAGGACCTCCCGACCGAGCCGGTCGGCATCGTGGCGCCGACCCCGGGCCGGTTCCTCTACGAGCCCGACGGCGCCGTCATCCGGGCGGGCCTGGTCCAGGCCGTGGCTGCCGGAGTGGGCGGCGGCCTGGTCGACGAGCATCTCGCCTACGTGGTGGCAGAGGCGGCGTTCCGGACGCCGTTCGCGCGGTCCTACCGGATCGTCGAGGAGCTGCCCCATCGTGAGAAGGCGCTGCGAGCAGCACTGCGCGACCGGGGCGTCGGGCGACTCACGATCAAGAAGAGAGGCGTCACCGTCGTACCCGACGAGCTGCGCAAGCGGCTCGCCCTGGCCGGCGAGCACGAGGCGACGATCGTGCTCACGCGCGCAGCCGGTCACGGGGTGTGCCTGCTGGTCGAGCCGTTCTGACCCGTCGGTGGCGTCGGCCGTTCCGCTCCTCACACGGAGGGCAGCAGCTCGTCGAGCTGCTCGTAGCCCTCGACCACCCCGGTCTCCATGCCGCTGGCGACGAACGCGTCCCTCGCCTCGAGGGTCTCCACGATGCTCACCGCACGCAGCCGCGTGCGGCCCCCGCCAAGGTCCTCGAACGTCATGATCTCGAGCGCGACGTCGTCGGGCATGTCCTCGTAGGTGAAGGTCTGCACGATCCGCTCACCCGGCCGCAGCTCGTGGAACGAACCGTAGAACCAGAACTCGTCGCTCCCCCGCGCGGAGACGTAGCGCCAGCTGCCACCGGTGCGTGCGTCCCAGTGCTCGGCCCTGCTGGCGATGTCGCGCGGACCCATCCAGGTCATGGCCAGGTCGGGTTCGACGTGCGCCCGGTAGACCTTCTCCGGGGGCGCGTCGAAGTCGCGGACGATCTCGATGGTCGGCAGCCCCGGAGGAACGTTGATCGTGGTCTCGTGACGGGTGCTTGCGCTCATGATGTGGCTCCTCGATCACCGGTGTCGTCGTCCATCGCGGCCACCACGGAGTCCAGCCGCCGGTAACGGTCCTCGGCCTGCTGGCGGTAGCGCTCGATCCACCTCGTCATGAGGTCGAACACCTCCGCCTCGAGGTGCACGGGTCGGCGCTGGGCGTCGCGGCTGCGGCTGACCAGACCGGCCTCCTCGAGCACCCTGAGGTGCTTGGAGATCGCCTGCAGCGACACGTCGTACGAAGCCGCGAGCTGGCTCACCGTGGCATCAGCGGTGCACAGCCGCGCGATGATGTCGCGTCGGGTCGGGTCGGCGAGGGCGGCGAACACGCGCGAGAGCCGGCCGTCGGCCGCTGTCGCCATCACCCCTCCTTGATCAACCTGCTGGTTGATCAAGCGTCGGACTCGATGCTCGGGTTGTCAACCCTCCGGTTGAGGATGGAACAGGGTCCTGACCGGCTCGCTCAGCGGGAGTCGGGTCGACCACCTGCGGTCGAGGCGGTCCATACCTGAGGTCTCACTTCCAGACGCGGACGTAGTCGACGTCCATCGTGGCGGGGAGCGGCGTGGCGTCGGTGAGGGAGTTGTCCGTCTGCCCGCGCTGACCGAGCGCCTGGGTGAGAGCCAGGAGATACGGCCTCTGGAACGCCGAGTCACCGGACTCGTTGGTCAGGCAGTGCTGACCGTTGACAAGGATGGTCAGCGTCGTGGGTGTCCACTCCAGCGTGTAGATGTTCCACACGCCCCGGTGGGCGATGCAGTCATAAGCCGTGTTCACGCCCGGTACGGACGGCTCGGGGCGCGTCGTCCCGTAATGCAGGAACGGGATCGACAGGTCGGCGAACACCGAGTACGTCTCGCTGACATCGATCTCACCGGTCGTCGGCCAGTCGAGGGTGACGTACCGGTCGTCGGGCCAGAGCCAGAAGGTCTCCTGCAGGCCCGGAGCCGAGCTGGCCGTGTTCCGTATCCGCGCCTCGAAGCGGCCGTACTGCTGACTGAACAGGTGGTACGTCGACACCATACCGGCGGTGTAGGGCGATGAGACCGCGTCCAGCGAGGTCGCCGAGAGACACGGCTGGGGAGAGTCCTCGCGGCGGACCGTCAGGCTGAGCATGCCGCCGCCGACCGAGATGTTCTTCGGGTCGTCGACGTAGCAGGCGTACCCCGCCGTCGCGTCGCCGGTGGTGTAGGCGAGCGTCTGAGGGGCCCACTGGCTGCGATCGAGCTCGGCACCGTCGAAGTCGTCGTGGAAGGTGCACTGCCATGGCGTTCCGTCGGCCTTGAGGATCTGGGCACCGCAGGCGTCAGACACCGGCGGGGCCGGCGGCTCAGGCGGGGAGGGCGGGGCCGGCGGCTCAGGCGGGGCCGGCGGCGCG
>DATAKN010000077.1:0-5256 GCA_036261595.1 Marmoricola sp. | reverse complement strand
CAGGCTCGGTCGGCTCGCGGCGTACGTGCGCGACAAGCGGATCCCGCTCGAGCTCTGCCCGCACTCCAACGTGCAGACCGGGGCCGCGGCCTCCATCGCCGAGCACCCGATCGGCCTGCTGGCCAAGCTCGGGTTCCGGGCGACCGTCAACACCGACAACCGGCTGATGAGCGGCACCTCGATGACCCACGAGATGAGCGCGCTCGTCGACGCGTTCGGGTACGACCTGGCCGACCTCCGGTGGTTCACGATCAACGCGATGAAGTCGGCGTTCCTGCACTTCGACGAGCGGTTGCGGATCATCAACGAGGTGATCAAGCCCGGGTACGCCGCGCTGGGGGCCTGACGTGGGGGCGCCGACCCGGAGGGCCACCCGCGCGCGGGCCGCGCTGGTCGGCGCGGTCGTCCTGCTCGGCGGTGCGCTCGCCGGCTGCGGGTCGGGCACGCCGTCCGCGGGTCCGTCCTCCCCGGCGCCGTCCACGCCGGAGCCGAGCGCCACCGCATCCGTCGTACCGGCGAGCCCGACGCCGTCGGCCACGTCACCGGCCACCTCGCCGGCCGGCCCGGTGCCGATCGACAAGGTGCTCGTCCTCGTCGTGGAGAACCACTCGCTCGACGCCATGCGCAGCCAGATGCCGTGGACCTACGCGCTGGCTCGGCGCTACGGCTACGCCACCGGCTACCGGGCGGTCACGCACCCGTCGCTGCCGAACTACCTGGCCATCTCCGGCGGCGACACCTTCGGGGTCGCCGACGACCACGACCCGTCCGCCCATCCGCTGGGCGCACCCTCGGTCTTCGGACAGGCCCTGGGGAGCGGACACACCGCGAAGGTGTACGCCGAGGACATGCCCGGCGCCTGCGTGACCACCAGCAGCGGCCGGTACGCCGTGCGCCACAACCCCTGGACCTACCACGTCGCCGAGCGCGCCGCGTGCGGGCGGTACGACGTCCCGATGACCGCCCTCGCGGCGGACGTCCGCGCCGGCCGGCTGCCCAACGCAGGCATGGTGGTGCCGAACCTCTGCCACGACGCCCACGACTGTCCGGCGGGGACCGCGGACGCCTGGCTGCGCACGGTCGTGGGGAGCGTGCTCGCGGGCCCCGACTTCACGTCCGGACGCCTCCTGGTGGTGATCACCGCCGACGAGGACGACCACACCCAGGGAAACCTGGTGCTCACCACGCTGGTCAACCCGCAGCTGCGGCACCGGGTGGTGAGCTCGGCGCTCGACCACTACTCGCTCTCACGCCTGTACTCCGAGGTGCTGGGTGTGGCACCACTCCGGCGCGCAGCGTCCGCGGCCTCGCTGGTCAGCGCGTTCGGCCTGCGCGTCGCACCAGCCGGGTGATCTCCGCGTAGGCGGCGTCGGGGTGGAGGGCGCGGCAGCCGAGCGCCTCGGCGTGCGCCACGACCCGGCGCTGCTCCTTGAGCAGGTGCAGGCCGCGGCGTACGAGCACGCCCGGTGGCTTGCGGTGCTCGCGCAGGTCACGGCTCAACCGACGCAGGAAGGTGACCAGTGGGTGCTGGGTCAGGCAGATCGCATCGCCGAGCAGCCCGCGGTCGCGGCACTCCGCGACCACCTCCTGCGCGAAGATCCCCTCGGCCACGAAGTACGCCGACCCGTCGAGGTCGAGCAGGTGGTGGCCGGTGCGCCGGCTCTCCGAGATGTCGTACGTCGGCACGTCGACCCTGCCGTCAGCGCACAGCGTCTCGATGGCGACGAGGCTGTCGGCGAGGTGCCAGGACTCCGGGACGTCCCAGTCGACCATCGGTGCTCCGCCCGCGATCTCGACGGAGGGAAGGGTCGGGTCGTGACCGTCCTTGTAGAAGTCGTCCAGGTTCAGCACCGGGAGTGCCAGGCGTCGGCAGAGCCGGGTCTTGCCGGACCCTGACGGTCCCGCGATCACGATCACCTGCGCCGGCACCGGGACAGTCTCACACCTGCCGACGACCGCCTCGTCTCGGGGGCGACATCGCCCACGCCGGGGTGGCGGGTTGCCGCCAATTGACGCCGTGGTCATGACACCCGGTGCCAGGGCGGCGATCCTTTTCTCGGCACGACCGGCGCCGCGGACGCTCGGGGGAGCCCGGAGGCGTCCGGTCGTGCTGAAGGCCGCCCGGCTGGCCTGCGCTGGCACAATGCCAGACATGGACCCCTCCCATCCTCTTCATCCCGGCGTGCCTGAGGCCCCGGAGGTGACCGCGTTGCGCGAGCAGTCGGCGGAGGTCCTCGAGCTGCTGGCCCGGCGGGCGGCCGACGAGCACCCCGGGCTGCGCGCGATCGTGGGCGCGCCGGCGCTCGGTCTGGAGCTGGTGCGAGTGCAGCCCACCGCACGCGAGAGTGCGCGGGTGTTCCAGCCGCGCTACGGCTACGACCCCGAGGATCCGGGGGTGCCGCTCACGCGGCAGGCCCGGGAGCGTGGCGTGGAGACCGAGCTGATCACCCGCGCAGCCACGGTCGAGACCCATCCACTGCTCTCCTCGATCTTTCCGCGCACGCTGCTCGGTCCCTGCTTCGTCCGCGCGCTCGTCATCGACGGCCGGCAGGCGATCGTCGGCGGGGCCGACGACGCCCACGGTCAGCGGGTCTCGTGGATCACCGACATCCCCGAGCTCGTGCGCGCCGTGGACGACCTGTGGCTGGCAACGCTCCCGCTCTGCACACCCATCCTGGCCGAGGGCGAGTCACCTCCGCTCAACGAGCGTCAGCTCGAGGTGGCCCGCCAGATCTGCCTCGGTGAGAAGGACGACGCCATCGCGCGCATGCTCTCGGTGTCGGTCCGGACGGTCGAGCGGGAGGTCGCGACGGTCCTGTCGGTGCTCGGAGCTCGCAGCCGTGCGGAGGCGGTGCTCGCCATGCGCGGACGCGGCGTCAACGGCGGCCGTCGCGCGAAGCAGGCGCCGTGACGTCGAGCCCGGACCTCGAAGCCTCGGTCCGGGTCCGTCAGATCCCCATCGGGTGCCAGACGGTCTTGGTCTCCAGGAAGGTGGTCATCCGGTCGAGGGCCGGGGCGGCGAGGAGGTCCTCCAGGCCCGGGCGGCGTACGCGCTTGAGGTTCTCCGCGGCCGCCTCCTCCAGGGAGCGGGCGAGGTCGGGATCCGCGACGCCGGTGAGGTCGAGCCCGTTGACGTCCATGTGGGACGCCAGCCAGGGCGCGATCTCGGCGACGGAACCGGTCAGCACGTTCACCACGCCCCCCGGGAGATCGCTGGTCGCCATCACCTCGCCCAGCGTGATCGCGGTGAGCGGGTGCGGCTCGCTGGCGATCACCACGCAGGTGTTGCCGGTGGTGATCACAGGAGCCACCACGCTGACCAGGCCGAGCAGCGGTCCTGACGGGGCGACGATCGCCACCACGCCGGTCGGCTCGGGGGCGGAGTGGTTGAAGTAGGGCCCGGCGACGGCGTTCGCGCTGCCCGTCACCTGGGCGATCTTGTCGGCCCAGCCGGCATACCAGACCAGCCGGTCGACGGCCGCGTCGACGTAGGTGCGTGCCTTCGCCGCCGTGAGGCCCTCGGCGATGCGGAGCTCGGCCTCGAACTGGTCGCGGCGCCCCTCGAGGACCTCGGCGATCCGGTAGACGACCTGACCCCGGTTGTACGCCGTGCGGCCCGACCAGCCGCCGAACGCGGCGCGCGCGGCCTTCACCGCGTCGCGGGCGTCCTTGCGGGAGGCCTGCGAGGCATTGGCCCAGAACTTCCCCTTCGCGTCGTTGACGACGTACGAGCGGCCCGACTCCGAGCGCGGGAACGCCCCGCCGATGTAGAGCTTGTAGGTCTTCTTGACGTCCAGACGTGTGCTCACTTGACGTAGCCCTCCAGGCCGTGGCGGCCGCCTTCGCGGCCGTAGCCCGACTCCTTGTAGCCACCGAACGGGCTGGCCGGGTCGAAGCGGTTGAACGTGTTGGACCACACCACGCCGGCGCGCAGCTGCGAGGCCATCCAGAGGATCCGGGAGCCCTTGTCGCTCCAGACCCCTGCCGAGAGCCCGTACGGCGTGTTGTTGGCCTTCTCGACCGCCTCCTTCGGCGTGCGGAAGGTGATCACGCTGAGCACCGGGCCGAAGATCTCCTCGCGGGCGATCCGGTGGGCCTGGGTCACGCCGGTGAAGATCGTGGGCGGGAACCAGTAGCCGTTGCTGGGCAGCTCGCACGGAGGAGACCAGCGGCCGGCACCGTCGGCCTCACCGATCTCGGCGAGCTCGCGGATCTTCTGCAGCTGTTCGGGGGAGTTGATCGCGCCCACGTCGGTGTTCTTGTCCAGCGGGTCACCGACGCGCAGCGTGGTCATGCGGCGCTTGAGCCGGGTGAGCACGTCGTCGGCGATCGACTCCTGCACCAGCAGGCGGGAGCCCGCACAGCAGACGTGGCCCTGGTTGAAGAAGATGCCGTTGACGATGCCCTCGACGGCCTGGTCGACGGGGGCGTCGTCGAAGACGATGTTCGCGCCCTTGCCGCCGAGTTCGAGGGTGACCTTCTTGTCCGTGCCGGCCACGGCCCGGGCGATCGCCTTGCCGACCTCGGTGGACCCGGTGAAGGCCACCTTGTCGATGTCGGGGTGGCTCACGACGGCCCGCCCGGTCTCGCCGGCGCCGGTGGCGATGTTGACCACGCCGGGCGGCAGGTCGGCCTGCTGGCACACCTCGGCGAACAGCAGCGCGGTCAGCGGTGTGGTCTCGGCCGGCTTCAGCACGACGGTGTTGCCGCACGCCAGGGCCGGCGCGATCTTCCACGCCAGCATCAGCAGCGGGAAGTTCCACGGGATCACCTGCCCGGCCACGCCGAGAGGCTGCGGGGCGGCGCCGAGGCCGGCGTACTCGAGCTTGTCGGCCCAGCCCGCGTAGTAGAAGAAGTGCGCGGCCGCCGTCGGGACGTCGACGTCGCGCGACTCGCGGATCGGCTTGCCGTTGTCGAGGGACTCCAGCACCGCCAGTTCGCGGCCGCGCTCCTGGATCGCGCGGGCGATGCGGAACAGGTACTTGCCGCGTTCGGCACCCGGCATCCGGCCCCACGGACCCTCGTAGGCGCGGCGGGCGGCGGCCACCGCGTCGGCGACGTCGGACGGCCCCGCCTCGCCGACCTCGGCCAGCGGCGTCTCGTCGGCGGGATTGATCGTCTTGACCGCGTCGCCGGCACCGTCGCGGAAGCGGCCGTCGACGAAGATCCGGTAGCTCGGCCTCAGCCGCGCGAGGTCGCGCGACTCCGGCGCCGGCGCGTACTCGAACCCGCTCATTGCTCGCTCCGCAAGCGTCG
>DATAKN010000037.1:0-4707 GCA_036261595.1 Marmoricola sp. | reverse complement strand
ACCAACGACGTGCTCTCGCTCGGGCAGGACCGCCGTTGGCGTCACCAGGTGATCGCGGCGATCGACCCGAAGCCCGGCGAGGTCGTGCTCGACCTCGCGGCCGGCACCGGCACCTCGAGCCAGCCGTTCCTGGACCGCGGTGCCCGGGTGGTGCCGTGCGACTTCTCCGTCGGCATGCTCCGTGTCGGCAAGCGCGCGCGCCCGCACCTGCCGTTCGTCGCCGGCGACGGCACGCGGCTGCCGTTCGCCGACGACACGTTCGACGCCGTGACGATCTCGTTCGGCCTGCGCAACATCGTCGACCCGGACGCCGGTCTGCGCGAGCTCCTGCGGGTGACGCGTCCGGGCGGACGTCTGGTGGTCTGCGAGTTCAGCTCGCCGACGTGGGCGCCGTTCCGCACGGTCTACATCGAGTACCTGATGAAGGCGCTGCCCGCGGTCGCTCGCGCCGTCTCCTCCTCGCCGGACGCGTACGTGTACCTGGCCGAGTCCATCCGCGCGTGGCCCGACCAGCCGGGCCTGGCCGCGCGCCTGCAGAGCGCCGGCTGGAGCGACGTCCGCTGGCGCAACCTGAGCGGCGGGATCGTCGCTCTGCACCACGGCACCAAGCCGTGATTTAGACCACGAAAACATGCCCAAAATCCGGAGCTCCCCGCGGGAACTTCCGGAGGGGGAGGGGGGTTCGCGCGAGGTGAGCAAGGCCTCTATGCTGACGAAGTCGCGAGATCGTGAAGAGGTTCACAAGCGCACAACCTGCGCCTGCTCGAGCCCTGCAGGAAGGTGAGGAATGGAGCTCTACACCCCGGTACTGGCGCTCCTGATCCTGGCCGGCGGCTTCGCCGTGTTCTCGATCGTGATGAGCGCCCTGGTGGGCCCCAAGCGCTACAACCGAGCCAAGCTCGACTCCTACGAGTGCGGGATCGAGCCCACGCCTCAACCGATCGGCGGCGGCCGCTTCCCGGTGCGCTACTACATCACCGCGATGCTGTTCATCGTCTTCGACATCGAGATCGTCTTCCTCTACCCGATCGCGGTCGCCTTCGATGCGATGGGCACGTTCGCGCTGGTGGAGATGGTGCTGTTCATCGTCCCGGTCTTCGTCGCCTACGCCTACGTGTGGCGCCGCGGCGGCCTCGACTGGGACTGACAGGAGTACGCGGAATGGGTATCGAAGAGAAGCTTCCGAGCGGCGTCCTGCTGACCACGGTCGAGGGCGTCGCCGGATACATGCGCAAGGCGTCGTTCTGGCCCGCCACGTTCGGGCTCGCCTGCTGCGCGATCGAGATGATGACCACCGGCGGTCCGAAGTACGACCTCGCCCGCTTCGGCATGGAGGTCTTCCGGGCCAGCCCGCGGCAGGCGGACCTGATGATCGTCGCCGGCCGGGTCAGCCAGAAGATGGCGCCGGTCCTGCGGCAGATCTACGACCAGATGCCCGACCCGAAGTGGGTGCTCGCCATGGGCGTGTGCGCCAGCTCCGGCGGCATGTTCAACAACTACGCGATCGTGCAGGGTGTCGACCACGTCGTACCGGTGGACATGTACCTGCCTGGCTGTCCGCCGCGTCCCGAGATGTTGATCGACGCGATCCTCAAGCTCCACGACCAGGTGCAGCACACCAAGCTCGGCCCCAACCGGCTCGCCGAGATCGAGGCCAACGAGAGCTCGGCGCTGGCGGCGCTGCCGACCAGCCACATGAAGGGTCTGCTCCGGTGACCGACGAGGACCAGAAGGCCGGCGAGAACAAGACCCAGCTCGAGCAGCGTGAGGGCGGCACCCAGGACGCCTCGCTGGACGCCGTCGTCGGCCGCACCGCCGACACCCGCGAGGTGATCGGCGAGCGTCGCGGCATGTTCGGGGTCAGCGGCAGCGGTGACACCTCCGGGTACGGCGGCCTGCGCCGTGCCGTCGAGCTGCCCGGCGCCACCCCTCCGCCGTACGGCGGCTGGATGGACGACGTGGCCGGCACGCTCGCCACCGCCACACGGGAGGGCGGGATCGACGCGGCAATCGAGAAGGTGATCGTCCACCGGGGCGAGATCACGTTCTTCATCCGCCGCGAGGACATCGCGGCGGTCGCGCGACTGCTCCGAGACCACGAGGACCTGCGCTTCGAGCTGTGCTCGGGCGTGAGCGGCGTCCACTACCCCGGTGACACCGGCCGCGAGCTGCACGCGGTCTACCACCTGCTCTCGATGACCCACAACCGCCGGATCCGCCTCGAGGTCACCTGCCCGGACGCTGACCCGCACATCCCGAGCGTGGTGCCGACGTACCCCACCGCCGACTGGCACGAGCGGGAGACGTTCGACTTCTTCGGGATCATCTTCGACGGGCACCCGGGGCTCACCCGGATCGAGATGCCCGACGACTGGCCGGGCCACCCGCAGCGCAAGGACTACCCGCTCGGCGGCATCCCGGTCGAGTACAAGGGCGGCACGGTCCCACCGCCCGACCAGCGGAGGAGCTACAACTGATGCAGAGTTCATCAACGGGGGCAGATCCGTACGCCGCCACCGAGTCGCAGACCACGCAGGGCAAGGTCTACACCGTCACCGGCCAGGACTGGGACTCTGTGGTCACCGGCGTCGCCGAGGAGCACGACGACAAGATCGTGGTCAACATGGGCCCCCAGCACCCGTCGACCCACGGCGTGCTGCGGCTGATCCTCGAGCTCGAGGGTGAGACGGTCACCGAGGCGCGGTGCGGCGTGGGCTACCTGCACACCGGCATCGAGAAGAACATGGAGTTCCGCTCCTGGACGCAGGGCGTCACGTTCTGCACCCGGATGGACTACCTCTCGCCGTTCTACAACGAGGCCACCTACGTGCTGGGTGTGGAGCGGCTGCTGGACATCGAGGACGAGATCCCCGAGAAGGCCCAGGTCATGCGGGTCCTGCTGATGGAGCTCAACCGGATCTCCTCCCACCTCGTCGCGATCGCGACCGGCGGCATGGAGATCGGCGCGCTGACCGTGATGACGATCGGGTTCCGCGAGCGGGAGCTGGTGCTCGACCTGTTCGAGCTGATCACCGGTCTGCGGATGAACCACGCGTTCATCCGACCCGGTGGGGTCGCGCAGGACATGCCGGCCGGGGCGCTGGACGAGATCCGTGACTTCGTCGCTCTGATGAAGAAGCGACTCCCCGAGTACGCCGACCTGTGCAACGCCAACCCGATCTTCAAGGCCCGACTGGTCGACGTGGGCAAGCTCGACCTGGCCGGCTGCCTGGCGCTGGGCATCACCGGCCCGGTGCTGCGCTCGACGGGCTACCCCTGGGACCTGCGCAAGAGCCAGCCCTACTGCGGCTACGAGGACTACGACTTCGAGGTCTGCACCTGGGACACCGCCGACTCCTACGGCCGGTTCCGGATCCGCCTGGACGAGATGTGGGAGTCGCTGAAGATCGTCGAGCAGTGCGTCGAGCGGCTTGCCGGCCTCGAGGGCGCCCCGGTGATGGTGGGGGACAAGAAGATCGCCTGGCCCAGCCAGCTCGCGATCGGCAGCGACGGCATGGGCAACAGCCTGGACCACATCCGCCACATCATGGGCGAGTCCATGGAGGCGCTGATCCACCACTTCAAGCTGGTCACCGAGGGCTTCCGGGTGCCGGCCGGCCAGGCCTACGTGCCGATCGAGTCGCCCCGCGGTGAGCTCGGCGCCCACGTGGTCAGCGACGGCGGCACCCGCCCCTACCGCGCCCACTTCCGCGACCCTTCGTTCACCAACCTGCAGGGCACGTCGGTGATGAGCGAGGGTGGCATGGTCGCCGACGTCATCGTCGCGATCGCGAGCATCGACCCGGTGATGGGAGGCGTGGATCGATGATCGACGCGAAGACACGTGCGGAGCTGGAGGAGATCGCCGCCCGCTACCCGCACAAGCGGTCGGGGCTGCTGCCGATGCTGCACCTGGTGCAGAGCGCCGCAGGCCAGATCACCCCTGAGGGCATCGAGGTCTGTGCGGAGATCCTGGAGATCTCCACGGCCGAGGTCAGCGGCGTCGCGACCTTCTACACGATGTACAAGCGCCGCCCGGTCGGTGACTACCACGTGGGCGTGTGCACGAACACCCTCTGCGCGATCATGGGCGGCGACCTGATCTTCGAACGCCTCAAGGAGCACCTCGACGTCGGCAACGACGAGACCACCGAGGACGGCAAGATCACCCTCGAGCACGTCGAGTGCAACGCGGCCTGCGACTACGCGCCGGTGATGATGGTCAACTGGGAGTTCATGGACAACCAGACCCCGGAGTCGGCCGTCCAGATCGTCGACGACCTGCGCTCGGGCAACGAGGTCCGCTCCACCCGCGGGCCGCGCGTCGTCACCTGGCGCGAGGCCGAGCGCGTGCTGGCCGGCTTCCCCGACGACCTCGCCGACGAGGGCCCGTCCGCGGGCCCGGCGTCGTTGGCCGGTCTGGAGATCGCCCGCGAGAACGACTGGAAGGCTCCGGAGTCGAATGACTGACACGCTGACCCCGATCCTCACCGACAACTGGGACGCCGACCGGTCCTGGACGCTCGCGTCGTACGAGTCGCGCGGTGGGTACGCCGCCCTGCGAACTGCCCTGTCGATGTCGCAGGACGCCGTGATCGGCGCGGTGAAGGACTCCGGCCTGCGTGGCCGTGGTGGCGCGGGCTTCCCGACCGGCATGAAGTGGAGCTTCATCCCGCAGGAGAACCCGAACCCCAAGTACCTCGTGGT
>DATAKN010000013.1:0-8889 GCA_036261595.1 Marmoricola sp. | reverse complement strand
CCGGGCGCAGGAGACGGCGGGCCTCCTGCAGGAACGGCGGCTCGTAGATCGCCGCGTTGGCCTGGTGCACGAGGTGGCCGGGACCGTTGTCGACGTCGAGCAGCACCAGGTCGTAGCTGTCGTCGACCGCCTCCCGTACGGCGGACGCGAGGTCGGCCACCACCGGGTTGGCCCGCTCGTCGGCCAGCAGCCCGGGGCCGTGGGGGATGGTGCCGTCCCGCATCCAGTCGACCAGCGCCTGCTCGATCTCCACGACCGAGCAGCGCTCGACCCGGCTGTCCGCGAGCACCCGGTGCATCGTGAACCCCAGGCCCAACCCTCCCACCAGGACGTCGCGCGGCTCGTCGACCAGGTCGAGCGCCGCCTCCGCCAAGGCCTGCTCGGTGCTGGTCTCCAGGGTGTCCATCACGAACACGCCGTTCGCCCGCAGCTCCAGGGCGCTCGGCGACCCCGGCTCGCGGCGCTCGCGCAGCACGAGCTCGCCCCGCTCCGACTCCGCCCGCGCGATCTCGACGTACTCCATGGGCGCTGTCTTACCCCGTGGCGCGCGACGTACTCAGTCGAAGAGCTCGCTGAGCCAGCTCTCCTTGCGCTTCGGCTTGTGGTAGCCCTGCTGGTAGCCGCGCTGAGGCTGCTGGTGGCCCTGTTGGTACTGCTGGGGGGCCGCCGGCGGCGACGCGGGAGCCGGCTGGGTGAGCGAGCGCTCGATGATCTTGTCGAGCTCGCCGCGGTCGAGCCAGACGCCGCGGCAGGTCGGGCAGTAGTCGATCTCGATCCCGCTGCGCTCACTCATCGTGAGGACGGTTCCGTCCGTGGGGCACTGCATGTGGGGCCTCCTGTCGTCGTGGGGTCCAACGGACGAGCGCTCCCGGTCGTTCCACGGCTACTCGGCCGACCGCACCCGGATCCCCGAGGCCGCCAGGGAGCTCAGCGGCACGGTGACCGCGCCGGACGGGTCGGTGAAGAAGTCGTTGCCCTTGTCGTCGACGACGATGAACGCCGGGAAGTCCTCGACCTCGATCCTCCAGACCGCCTCCATGCCGAGCTCGGGGTACTCCAGGACCTCGACCGACTTGATGCAGTCCTGCGCGAGCCGCGCCGCCGGGCCGCCGATCGAGCCGAGGTAGAAGCCGCCGTGCTTCTCGCAGGCCTCGGTCACGACCTTGGACCGGTTGCCCTTGGCAAGCATCACCATGGAACCGCCGGCGGCCTGGAACTGCTCGACGTAGGAATCCATCCGGCCCGCGGTGGTGGGGCCGAAGGAGCCGGAGGCGAAGCCCTCGGGCGTCTTCGCGGGGCCGGCGTAGTACACCGGGTGGTCCTTCAGGTACGCCGGCATCTCCTCGCCCGCGTCGAGACGCTCCTTGATCTTCGCGTGCGCGATGTCGCGCGCGACCACCAGTGGACCGGTGAGCGAGAGCCGCGTCTTCACCGGGTGCTTCGCCAGCTCGCCGAGGATGTCCGCCATCGGCTGGTTGAGGTCGATGGAGACCACCTCGCCACCCTGGATCAGGTGCTCCTGGGTGGTGTCGGGCAGGTACTTCGCCGGGTCGGTCTCGAGCTGCTCCAGGAACACGCCGTCGGCGGTGATCTTGCCGAGCGCCTGCCGGTCCGCCGAGCACGACACCGCGATCGCGACCGGGCAGGACGCACCGTGGCGGGGGAGACGCACGACCCGGACGTCGTGGCAGAAGTACTTGCCGCCGAACTGGGCGCCGATGCCGAACGACTGCGTGAGCTTGAAGACCTCCTGCTCGAGCTCGAGGTCACGGAACCCGTGCGCGCTCATCGAGCCCTCGGTCGGCAGGTTGTCGAGGTAGTGCGCACTGGCGTACTTCGCGGTCTTCAGCGCGAACTCCGCGCTGGTGCCGCCGATCACGATCGCCAGGTGGTACGGCGGACAGGCGGCCGTGCCGAGCGAGCGGATCTTCTCGTCGAGGAACTCCAGCATCCGCGTGGGGTTCAGGACCGCCTTGGTCTCCTGGAACAGGAACGACTTGTTCGCCGAGCCACCGCCCTTGGCCATGAACAGGAACTTGTACTCCGGCCCCTTCTCGCCCTGCGCCGTCGAGTAGATCTCGATCTGCGCCGGCAGGTTGGTGCCGGTGTTCTTCTCCTCCCACATGGTCAGCGGCGCCAGCTGGGAGTAGCGCAGGTTGAGCTTCGTGTAGGCGTCGTACACGCCCTGGCTGATCGCCTCGCCGTCGTCGGCGCCGGTCAGCACACCCTCGGACTTCTTGCCCATCACGATCGCGGTGCCGGTGTCCTGGCACATCGGCAGGACGCCACCGGCGGAGATGTTGACGTTCTTGAGCAGGTCCAGCGCCACGAAGCGGTCGTTGCCGCTCGCCTCCGGGTCGTCGATGATCCGGCGCAGCTGCGCCAGGTGCGCAGGGCGCAGGAAGTGCGCGATGTCGTGCATCGCCTCCGCCGTCAGCCGGCGGATCGCCTCGGGCTCGACCTGGAGGAACGTGCGCCCGTTCGCCTCGAGCGTCGACACGCCCTCGGTGGTGATCAGCCGGTACGGCGTCTCGTCCTTGCCGGTCGGGAGGAGGTCGGAGTAGCGGAACTCGGGACCTGCAGGGGTTGCGGAAGACGGTGCGGTGCTCACCGGCTGAGGGTATTCCAGCCGGTCACCCACACCCGACCGGAGGTGCCGTCGTCGGACAGCAGCAGCAGATCGCGTCCGTCGGCGGCGACCGTCATTCGGGTGTCGCCGGTGCTCCTCGGCTGCACCGGAACGACGACCTGCCGCCAGCGACCGGCCGACCTCGCCCAGACGCGGAAGCGCGAGCCGTCGCTGACCGTCGCGACCACGGCGCCGTGGCGCTCGACAAGACCAGAGACGAAGGGCGGCTCTGAGAGATCGGCGGCCCACGAGCCGAATGCCTCGCCCGGGATCCAGCGAGCTCCCTTGCGCTGCCACGTGCCGAACCGCCGATCGCGCAGGCCCACGGCCAGCAGCCCGTCGCCGTCGCCGACCACGCGCTCGAGGTCGGCGAATCCGCGCGTGGCCGCCGGCACGGGCTGACGGGTCCAGTGCTCGCCGTCGGGGGAGGTCCAGGCGAGCGGTGCGGGGGTGGTGCGGCCCGGTGTCTCGACGCGTCCCACCACCGTCCAGCCGGTGCCGTCCGCGAGCTGGTCGAGGGCGCTGGTCTTGTACTGGTTGTCGCTGCTGAGCGCCGGGTCCCGGTCGATGATCCGGAAGTCGGTCGCGTCGCGGGAGACCCACACGGCGCCCCCGCCGATCCGGATCCCGGCGATCAGCCAGCCGGTGGGGCCGGCCTGCATGCGCCCGACGGTCACTGCCTCGGGGCCGCCGAACAGCTCGAAGTCGGCATGGGCGTCGACGAGCGTCCCGTCAGCGCGCTGGTACCACGACGTGATCCGGGGGTTGCCGTGCGCACCCCCCGAGCGCTCGCCCAGAGCCGCGACCTTCGTGCCCCGGCAGGCCACCGAGTAGAGGATCGCCCGACGGGCGTAGTACGACGTCGGAGCCAGCGGCATGACCTCCCAGGAGTGCCCGTCGACGCTGCGCCAGGCGGCGGGGCGACTCTCTCCGGCGGCGCCGAGCACCGCGCCGACGAGGTACCAGGTGCCGTTGCACGCGGCCGCGTCCCGTACGGCGATCCGCCCGGGCGGTCCCGGCGGCACGGCGAGGGTCACCTCCTGCCAGGGCAGGCGGAGCGGTCGTGACGCTGCGGAGTGTGCGGACGAACTGCACCCGGCGAGCGCCAGCGTCGCCACCAGGAGCACAGCGGACCAGCGCCTCATCGCCGCAGGCTAAGGCCGCACGGCGGTCCGGTGCGCGCGGATTTGGGCTGTGCTAGCGTCGCACGCATCCACCACGGGAGCCCGCGGCAGCGGGCTGAGAAGGAGCTGGAGCCGCTCCGACCGTCGAACCTGATCCGGGTCATGCCGGCGAAGGAAGCGAGGAGCCGACGTGTTGCCGACCATCTTCTGCCTGGTCCCTGCGGGTGCCGACCCACGCGTGCTGGGCGCTCTCGCCGAGGTCGGCGTCGCCGGCTTCCAGGTCCGCGCGAAGGGGCTCACCGACGCGAGCCTGCTGCAGTTCACCGGCACCGTGATCGATGCCGTCCGCCCGCAGGGCGCGACCGTGGTGGTCAACGACCGCGTCGACGTCGCCCTCGCTGCCGGCGCCGACGGGGTGCACCTGGGGCGCGACGACCTGCCCGTGGCCACCGCCCGGCGGCTGGCGCCCGGGCTGATCGTCGGCGCCACCTGCCGCGACCGCGCCCAGGCCGAAGCCGCCGCCCGTGACGGTGCCGACTACGCCGGGTTCGGCCCGGTGTTCGCCACGAGCAGCAAGACCGGACTCCCCGCGCCGCTGGGGCTCGACGCGATCACCACTGCTGCAGGCCCGCTGCCGCTGGTCGCGATCGGCGGCATCGAGGCTGCGACGGCGCGTGCCGCCCGCGACGCGGGGGCCCACGGTGTCGCCGTGATCGGCGCGATCTGGCGGCAGCGAGATCCGGTGGCCGCCGCGAAGGAGCTCGTCGAAGCGGTGGCGTGATGCGGATCCGCGTCCTGGGCGCCGGCATCATCGGGCTCTTCTGCGCCGACGAGCTGCTCCGCCGTGGCCACGAGGTCACGGTCGTGGACCCGAGCCCGGCGAGCGGTGCGTCGTACGCCGCGGCCGGGATGCTCACGCCGGCCACCGAGGTGTGGCACGGCGAGCAGGCGCTGCTCGACCTGGGTCTGCGCTCCCTGTCGCTCTGGCCGGACGCCGCCGCCCGGCTCGGCGTCGACCTGCTGACGAGCGGCACGGTCCTGGTCGGTGCCGACCACGGCGACCTGCAGCAGGTCGAGCGCCAGTGCGACCTGCTGGGCCGGCTCGGTCGCCCCGCCGAGGTGCTGGACCGACGCCGACTGCGGGAGGTCGAGCCCGAGCTCGGACCCGCGGTGACCGGCGGTGCCTTCCTCCCGGACGACCCGAGCGTGGACCCGCGGGCCGTGCTCGCCTCGCTGCTCTCGCGCATCCCGGTCGCGGCCGCCGACCGCACCGAGCCGGACGCGACCGTGCTGGCCACCGGCGCTGTCCTGCCCGAACCGTTCGGCTCGCTGGTCCGGGGAGTCCGCGGCGAGATCATCCGCGCCCGTGGCGGCAACCCGCCGGAACGCACGGTGCGCGGATGGGTGCACGGCGAGCCCGTGTACGTCGTGCCGCGCGCCTCCGGCGAGATCGTGGTCGGTGCGACGTCGGAGGAGCACGACGAAGCCCCCGTCCCGACGGTCGGCGGTGTGCTTCGACTGCTGCGTGCCGCCCGCGAGCTCGTGCCCGGCCTCGACCGGTCCGAGATCACCGAGGTGCTGGCGCGCGACCGGCCCGGCACACCGGACAACCTGCCCCTGGTCGGACCGTCCGGAATCGACGGGATCGTGCTCGCTGCGGGCCACTTCCGCCACGGTGTGCTGCTCGCTCCGCTGACCGCCCGGCTGGTCGCCGACCACCTCGAGAACGGACATGTCGAGCCGGCGGTCGATCCACGCCGGCTGAGCCTGCAGAGGAGCTCCGCATGACCATCACCCTCAACGGCGCCCCCGACGCCGGCGCGCCCACGCTCGGCGATCTGCTGGAGCGTCACCTCGGCTCCCGCGAGCCCGTCGGGGTGGCGGTCGCCGTCGATGCCGAAGTGGTGCCGCGCCACGAGTGGGCACGCTGGGTCCTCCGCGACGGCGCGGTCGTCGAGATCGTGACGGCGGTGCAGGGCGGGTGAGCGTCACGATCGCCGGGCGCGAGCTCGCCTCCGCGCTGTTCCTGGGCACGGGCGGCCTGCCGCACCTCTCCCTGCTCGAGCCCGTGCTCGACGCCGCGAGACCCGGACTCGTGACGGTCTCGGTCCGGCGTACGTCGGGGCTGCAGGAGGGCGGCCTGCTCGACGTCCTGCGGCGCAGCGGTGTCCCGCTGCTGCCGAACACCGCGGGCTGCACGAGCGCGCGCGAGGCCGTGCTGACCGCCCGGCTCGCCCGTGAGGCGCTCGGCACCACCTGGGTCAAGCTCGAGGTGATCGGGGACGAGGCCAGCCTGATGCCCGACGCCCTCGAGCTGCTCGAGGCTGCCGAGACGCTCGTGCGCGACGGCTTCGTGGTGCTGCCGTACGCCACCGACGACCCGGTGCTGGCCCGCCGCCTCCAAGACGTCGGCTGCGCGGCGGTGATGCCACTGGGATCCCCGATCGGGTCGGGGCTCGGCGTGCTCAACCCGCACGCGATCGAGGCGGTGGTTGCGGCGGTGTCGGTGCCGGTCGTGCTCGACGCCGGCGTGGGCACCGCCAGCGACGCCGCCCAGGCCATGGAGCTCGGCTGCTCGGCCGTGCTCGCCGCGACCGCGATCACGAGGGCCGAGGACCCGGTCGCGATGGCGCGGGCGCTCCGGCTCGGCGTCGAGGCCGGTACGGCGGCGCGGGCGGCGGGCCGGATCCCGCGGCGTACGACGGCGCGCGCGTCGAGCCCGACGACCGGAAGGATCGGATGACCGTCCCGCGCCTGATGCTGCTCACCGACCGGTCCCAGCTCCCGGCGGGGCGCGACCTCGTCGACGTGGTCCGTGCCTGCGCGGACGCGGGGCTCGCCCGGGTCGTGGTCCGCGAGCACGACCTGCCGACGGCCGAGCGCGAGCAGCTGGTCGCCGACCTGGCAGCCGTCGACGGCCTCACCGTCGTCTCGTCGCGACTCCGGGCCCGTGCCGCGGCGGGTCTCCATCTGGCCTCCCGGCAGGAGCGTCCGGACGAGGGCTGGTTCGGCCGGTCCTGCCACGACGTGGCCGACGTTCGACGCGCGGCGGGGGAGGGCGCGGCGTACGTGACGCTGTCGCCGTACGCCGCGACGGCCAGCAAGCCCGGGTACGGACCGCCCGTTCCGGTCGGCGACTACGCCGAGGACCAGGGTGTCCCGGTGCTGGCGCTCGGGGGCGTCGAACCGGGCAACGCAGCAGCTGCCCGGGCGGCAGGCGCCCACGGTGTCGCGGTGATGGGCTGCGTCATGCGCGCCGCGGAGCCCGCCTCGGTGGTGCGCGCGCTGCTCCGCGAGGTCGAAGCGTGAGCGCGGCCGACACGCCACCGGTCGTGCTCTCGATCGCCGGCACCGACTCCGGGGGAGCCGCAGGCCTGGCCGCCGACCTGACCACGTTCGCCGACCTCGGTGCGCACGGCGCGTGCACGGTGACCGCGGTGACCGCCCAGGACACGACCGGCGTGCGCACGATCCACCCCGTGCCGGTCGGGGTGGTGGCCGACCAGCTCGATGCCGTCCTCGACGACCTGCCGGTCGCTGCGGCGAAGACCGGCATGCTGGGCACGCCGGACGTCGTCGCGCTCGTGGCACGTCGGCTGGGTGGGGTCGGCATCCCGCTCGTCGTCGACCCGGTGCTCGTCGCCACGACCGGGGCCGTCCTCGGGGACCACGACGTGGCGCGCGCGTACGTCGAGCAGCTGCTGCCGGTGGCCACGGTCACCACGCCGAACCTCGACGAGGCCCGCGCGCTCACCGGCATGGACGGCTCACCGGCGCGACTCGCGTCGGTGCTGTCCAGCCACGGCCCGGCCGTGGTGCTCACCGGGGGTGGCTCCTCGGGCACGTGCACCGACTGGGTCGCCGTACCCGGGCAGCCGCCGGTCGCGCTCACCCACCCGGCGGTGGAGACGACCAGCGACCACGGCACCGGCTGCACGTTCAGCGCCGCGCTCACCGTGCACCTCGTCCACCACGTCCCCCTGACCGTCGCCGCCCGCCGGGCCGCGACGTACACCGCCGCGCAGCTGCGGCTCAGCCAGCACTGGGACCTCGGCCGCGGCCGAGGCCCGATCGCCCACACCTGACCCCCACCCGAGGAGAGCCATGACCGTCCACGAAGCCCACCGCCGCGTCCTGCTGGACGGACCACGACCCGATGTGCGGGTGCCTGTCACTCGGGTCGCGTTGACCAACGGCGACACCTTCGACCGCTACTGCACCGAGGGCCCCGGGTCCGCCCCGGAGGTCGGCCTGCCGCGCCTGCGCGACACCTGGATCGAGGAGCGCGGCGACACCACGGCGTACGACGGCCGCGCCACCGAGCTGCTCGACAACGGCCGCGCTGCTGTACGCCGCGGCACCGCGCGCGAGGAGTGGCCCGGGGACCAGCGGCGTCCGCGCCGGGCCGTCGAGGGTCGCTGTGTCACCCAGATGCACTACGCCCGGGCCGGGATCGTCACCCCGGAGATGGAGTTCGTCGCGGTCCGGGAAGGTTGCGAGGTCGAGCTGGTCCGCCGCGAGGTGGCCGCCGGGCGCGCGATCATCCCCGCCAACGTGAACCACCCGGAGTCCGAGCCGATGATCATCGGCCGGCGGTTCCTGGTGAAGGTCAACGCCAACATCGGCAACAGCGCGGTGACCAGCAGCATCGCCGAAGAGGTCGACAAGCTCACCTGGGCGGTGACCTGGGGTGCCGACACGGTCATGGATCTCTCCACCGGCGACGACATCCACACCACGCGCGAGTGGATCCTGCGCAACTCCCCGGTGCCGATCGGCACGGTGCCGATCTACCAGGCGCTGGAGAAGGTCGACGGGCAGGCCGACCGGCTGACCTGGGAGGTCTTCCGTGACACCGTGATCGAGCAGTGCGAGCAGGGCGTGGACTACATGACCATCCACGCCGGCGTCCTGCTGCGTTACGTGCCGCTCACCGCCGACCGGATCACGGGCATCGTCTCCCGAGGTGGCTCGATCATGGCCGGCTGGTGCCTCGCGCACCACGAGGAGAACTTCCTCTACACCCACTTCGACGAGCTCTGCGAGATCTTCGCCCGGTACGACGTGGCGTTCAGCCTCGGCGACGGGCTGCGGCCCGGCTCGGTCGCCGACGCCAACGACGAGGCCCAGCTCTCC
>DATAKN010000009.1:0-5835 GCA_036261595.1 Marmoricola sp. | reverse complement strand
ACGGGCAGGCTCAGGGACGCGCCAGCGACCTCGTCGGTCCTGTCGATCTCGATGACGTCGCCGACAGCAACCTTCTGCTGCTTGCTGCCACTGCGCACGATCGCGTACACGTCCGCTTTCACTCTCCTCGTCGATGAAGCTCCGGGTCTGGCGACGCAGCTCTCCGGCCAGCTCGGTCGGGAGTCGTCCACACAGAGAGGGCGTGCACCAGCACGCCGAGGATCAAGATTACGCGGTGCCCGGGTGTGCGGTCAAAACGGCTCCCCGAGCCGGCCCGGCAGCCGGGCGACGCCACGATACTTCACCGATGTGAAGTAATCTCCGCGGTCATGGTGTCCCCCTCGGTCTCCCCCGGTCCCCCGACGTCGCCCGGTCCGGATGCGCCGCTGTCGCGGTTCGACCGCGACCACCCGCACTACCGCTGGATCGCGCTGTCGAACACCACCCTCGGCATGTTGATGGCGACGATCAACTCTTCGATCGTGATCATCTCGCTGCCGGCCATCTTCCGCGGCATCCACCTGGACCCGCTCCAGCCGGGCAACGTGAGCTACCTGCTGTGGATCATCATGGGCTTCCTCGTGGTCTCGGCGGTGCTGGTCGTGACGCTCGGCCGCCTCGGTGACATCTACGGCCGGGTCAAGATGTACAACCTCGGCTTCGCGGTCTTCTCGGTGTTCTCAGTGCTGCTGTCGGTGGACCCGTTCACCGGCGGCCAGGGCGCCATGTGGCTGATCGTGATGCGGATCGGTCAGGGCATCGGCGGAGCCATGCTGTTCGCGAACTCCACCGCGATCCTCACCGACGCCTTCCCGGCAGAGCAGCGAGGCATGGCCCTGGGCATCAACCAGGTCGCGGCGATCGCCGGCTCCTTCCTCGGGCTGCTGCTCGGCGGTCTGCTCAGCGAGTGGCACTGGCGCGCGGTGTTCTGGGTCAGCGTGCCGATCGGCATCGTCGCGACGATCTGGGGCTACCGGTCCCTGGTCGAGCTCGGCGTACGGCGGCGACACGCGAAGCTGGACCTTCCGGGGAACCTCACCTTCGCCGTCGGGCTCACCGCGCTGCTGGTCGCGATCACCTACGGCATCCAGCCGTACGGCGACCACTCGACCGGCTGGCTGAACCCGTGGGTGCTGGCGGGGCTGATCGGCGGCGCGGTGCTGCTGGCCGCGTTCGTGGTGATCGAGCAGCGCGTGCAGCACCCGATGATGACGATCGCGCTGTTCCGGATCCGCCCGTTCACGATGGCCAACATCGCGGGACTGATGGCCGCCATCGGCCGGGGCGGCCTGCAGTTCATGCTGATCATCTGGCTGCAGGGCATCTGGCTGCCGCTGCACGGCTACAGCTACGAGTCCACGCCGCTGTGGGCCGGCATCTACCTGCTCCCACTGACCGTCGGGTTCCTGGCGGCCGGCCCGGTCTCGGGCTGGCTCTCCGACCACTTCGGCGCCCGCCTGTTCGCGACCGGCGGCTCCGTGCTCGTGGCCGCGACCTTTGTGCTGCTCCTGGTCATCCCAATCGACTTCTCCTATCCGTGGTTCGCGCTGATCATCTTCCTCAACGGCGTCGGCTCCGGCCTGTTCAGCGCGCCCAACACGACCGCGGTGATGAACTCCGTTCCGGCGAACGAGCGGGGCGCCGCGTCCGGGATCCGCGGCACGATCTTCAACTCCGGCACATCGCTGTCGATCGGCGTCTTCTTCTCGCTGATGATCGTCGGGCTCGCGAACGTCCTTCCCAAGACGCTCACTGACGGTCTGACCGGTCAGGGCGTCCCCCACGACGTCGCGACCCGCATCGGCGACCTTCCCCCGGTCGGCTCGCTGTTCGCGTCCTTCCTCGGCTACAACCCGATCGGCTCGCTGCTCGGTCCGACCGGCGTGCTCGACCAGCTCCCGGCCGATCATGCACGGACCCTGACCGGCAAGGAGTTCTTCCCGCACTTGATGAGCGAGCCGTTCCACCACGGTCTGGTCGTGGTCTTCCTCGCCGCCGCCGCGATGATGCTGGTCGCTGCGGTCGCGTCGTGGGCAGCCGGCACCAAGTACATCCACGACGACCGGGCCGGTGAGGCCCTCGGCCGGGAGTGACACCGTGGCCACGGCGTACGAGGCGGGCGCGAGCAGCGACACGGTCAGGCTCTACCGGGCCTTGGCCCACCTGACCCGGGCGATGCGGCGCGATGCGCGCGGCGTCCCGATCGGTCCCGGGGCGCTGAGCGCTCTCGCGACGCTGGTCACCACGGGGCCGCAACGAGCCGGGACCCTGGCCGAGCACGAAGGCGTCAGCCCGCCGGCGATGACCCGGTTGCTGCGCTATCTCGAGGACCAGGAGTACGTCGTCCGGCAGCCCGACCCGCACGACAGGCGTGCATGTCTGATCGTGGCCACGGAGACCGGGGAGCAGCTGGTCCGCAGCGGTCGGGCCGAGCGGCTGCGTGGCCTGGAGGAGCGCCTCGCCGCCCTGCCCGACGAGGAGCACGAGCGGCTGCTTGCGGCTCTCCCCGCCCTCGAGGCACTCGCCGACGGCTGAACACTCGTCCCGGGCCCGCAGGCCCGGGCCCGGATCAGCGCTTGCGGCCCTTCTTCTTCACGGGGACGTGCACCAGCGGGGGCCCGCTGTCCTCGTCGTCGAGCTCGAGGACCCCGTCCGTCGAGGCCGGCTGCTCCTCGGCATCCGCCGGCGCATCGCTCTGAGCCGGGGACTCGACGGTGGCCGCCTCGCGGTCGTCGTCACCGGCCGCGGGAGTCGTCGCGTCGGCCTGGGCATCAGGGGTCTCGGCATCCGGCTCCTGGACCTCGGCGCTGGGGGCCGGTGGGCCGGCGGGCCGGGCGGCCCGGCGGCGACGGGTGGTGACCACGATCGGCGGCTGCGGCGCCTCAGCGGGAGTCTGCTCACCCTGGGCGACCAGCGTGACCGGCTCGGACCCGAGGTCGCTCGACGCGACTCCGGCCCAGGTGATCTCCAACGGCGGCTCCGACGGCTCCGTCGGCGCCTCGCCGATCAGCGCCGACTCGACCGGGGGGACCTCGGCCTTCTGGCCCTGGTCGGGCGCAACCGGTTCCACCGTGCCGACGCGCTCGACGTCGGCGCCCTCCGACTCCGGCTTCTCCGTCGACCCGGCGGTGGGCTCGGCGGGTGGCTTGGTTCCGGCCAGTGCCATCGGCGAGGGCTTCGCCGGCTCCGGCACCGGGGCGTTCTCGGTCGACCGGCCCCGACCCCGGCCGCCACGTCCGCGACGCCCGCGGCCCTCCTCGGGGGCTCCGCCGCCGGCACCACGTCCGCTCGGCTCGACCGGCTGGTCGTGCAGGATCAAGCCCCGGCCCTTGCAGTGTTCGCACTCCTCGCTGAAGGCCTCGAGCAAGCCGGTCCCGATGCGCTTGCGGGTCATCTGCACCAGACCGAGCGAAGTGACCTCTGCGACCTGGTGCCGGGTCCGATCGCGGCCCAGGCACTCCACCAACCGGCGCAGCACGAGGTCACGGTTGGACTCCAGGACCATGTCGATGAAGTCGATGACGATGATGCCGCCGATGTCGCGCAGCCGGAGCTGACGCACGATCTCCTCGGCCGCCTCGAGGTTGTTCTTGGTGACGGTCTCCTCGAGGTTCCCGCCCGAGCCGGTGAACTTGCCGGTGTTCACGTCGACGACGGTCATGGCCTCGGTCCGGTCGATCACCAGGGAGCCGCCAGAGGGCAGCCAGACCTTGCGGTCGACGCCCTTCGCGATCTGCTCGTCGA
This sequence comes from Marmoricola sp., assembly GCA_036261595.1. Taxonomy (GTDB): domain Bacteria; phylum Actinomycetota; class Actinomycetes; order Propionibacteriales; family Nocardioidaceae; genus Marmoricola. Next base: position 2,091 of record DATAKN010000009.1, on the reverse strand, counting down.
TCCGGTACGCCGCGAAGCTGTCCTTGCCGTTCTGCGACTCGTAGCGCTCCAGGCGGTCGCGCAGGTCCGGCGCGACGTGCTCGACGTACCCGTCGACCAGGTCCCAGGCGTCGTCGCCCTCGACGACGAGCTTGCTGAAGTCCTCGGTGAACAGGTCGCGGACCACCTTGAGCGTGAGGTCCGGCTCGCCGTACAGCAGCTCGGGGCCGTTGCCCGCCTCGACCCGCTTCTCGATCTCGGTCCAGCGAGCCGTGAGCCGCTGGACGTCCTGGGTGAGCTCCTCCTCGCTGGCACCCTCGGCCGCGGTGCGGACGATGACACCCGCGGTGTCCGGCACGATGTCCTTGAGCAGCGCCTTCAGCCGGTTGCGCTCGGTGTCCGGCAGCTTGCGGGAGATGCCGCTGGTGTTGCCGTCGGGCACATAGACCAGGAAGCGGCCCGGCAGGCTGATCTGACCGGTGAGCCGGGCGCCCTTGTGACCGACCGGGTCCTTGGTGACCTGGACCAGGATCGTCTGGCCGGACTTCAGCACCGACTCGATCTTGCGCGGCTGGCCCTCCTTGTGGCCGAGCGCCGCCCAGTTGACCTCGCCGGCGTACAGGACGGCGTTGCGGCCCTTGCCGATGTCGACGAAGGCGGCCTCCATCGACGGCAGGACGTTCTGCACGCGGCCCAGGTAGATGTTGCCGATCAGCGAGGTCTGCGACTCCCGCGAGACGTAGTGCTCCACCAGGACCTTGTCCTCGAGCACACCGATCTGGGTGAGCTCACCGCGCTGGCGGATCACCATGACGCGGTCGACGGACTCCCGGCGGGCGAGGAACTCCGCCTCGCTGACGATCGGCGCCCGCCGCCGGCCGGCCTCGCGGCCCTCCCGACGGCGCTGCTTCTTGGCCTCGAGCCGGGTCGACCCGCTGACCCCGGTGATCTCGTCCTCCGGGTTGCGCGGCTTGCGGACGCGGGTACGACGGCGGCGGGTGCCACCTTCCTCGGCACCCTCCTCCTCCGGCTCGGCGGTCGCCTGGTCGGGCTCCTCGCCGCTGTCGGCGCCCTCCGCGGCCTCGTCCCCCGCACCCCGGCGGCGGCGGCGACCTCCGCGGCGACGGCGGCGGCGCGGGCCGCCCTCGGCGTCCTCGCCCTCGGCCTGCGGCTGGTCCTCGGCCTCGGCAGGCGTCTCCTCAGCGGGCTCGGCGCCGGTGGCCGGCGCCTCGGCGCCCTCGCCCGGCTCGGCGGCTGCCTTCTTGGCGGACTTGCGCGCCGACTTCTTCGCCGCGGCCTTCTTCGCGGTCTTGCGGGTCGGTTCGCTCTCCGTCTCCTCGGTGACCTCGAGCGCTGGCGTCTCCTGGGCGGCCTGCTCGGCCGCCTCCTCTGCGGGCGCAGCCGCGGCGGTCGCCTTGGCAGCCCGCTTGCGGGTCGGCTTGGTCGGCTCAGGCGTCTGGAAGAGCACCATCGGCGCCGCAGCCGCCTTCTTGGCGCGCTTGGCGGTCTTCTTCGCGGGCTCTGCAGCCTCGTCGGCCGTCGGCTGTGGCTGGTCGCTGCGCTCCTCGATGGCCGCCTCGACGCCCTCGGGGGCGACGGCCTTCTTCGCAGCCTTCTTGGCTGGCGCCTTCTTCGCAGTCTTCTTGGCGGCGGCCTTCTTCGCCGCCTTCTTCGCCGGCGCCGGCTCGGCCTCGGGGGCGGTGCCCTGGTCGGGCGCCGCGTCAGGCAGCGCCTCGGCAGTGGGTTCTTCGGGGGTGGTGGTGTCGTCAGCGTCGAGCACTGTCGCTCTCCTCGTGCACGGGACCTGCGCATCGCTCGGCCGTCGTGCGGGTCGCGCCACGGGAGCGAGGTGCTCCCGGCGGCAAAAGCCTTCAGTCGGCGACGACACCCTCCGTGTGCGTACGTCGAGTGGAGCGCTCCCCTGTCACCGACCGCGGTCGCAGTGCCTCTGCTTGGGCCGCCGGCCGATGTGTGCTGTCACCACGTCTCAGCCGGCCGCGTCGCGGTCCGGTGACAACGGATCACCCACCGTGCCGGTTCGTGGATCGAGAGGACCCTGTGCCAGCCTCTGCGCAAGCGCAGCCGGACCGGTACTGATCCCCGCAACCTCAC
>DATAKN010000297.1:0-31555 GCA_036261595.1 Marmoricola sp. | reverse complement strand
GAGGTACGTGTCGAGGGACGGGGCGACGGTGCGCTCCTCGAGATCGGGGTCGAGGATCACCATCAGTTCGTAGGCACGCAAGATGCGCCTACCTCCTTCGGACTCAGCGGCCACGGACGTTCCGTGACAGGAGGAGCTCCCATGACGGGAGCGACGGGTCAGGTTACCCGACCCGGGCGTCCCGGAGCCAATCGACCGGACGTCGGTCGGGACTCCTAGGGTGGGCCGCATGACGATCCGCATCGGAGCCCACGTCGCGCAGGACGACCCGATCGCCGAGGCCAAGGCCCGTGAGACCACCCTGGTGCAGTTCTTCCTCGGCGACCCGCAGGGCTACAAGGGCCCCGAGATCCGGTACGCCGGCGGCGCGGCCGCCCTGCGCGCCGACGCCGAGGCCGCCGGCATCGACCTGTACGTGCACGCGCCGTACATCATCAACGTGGCCACCACGAACAACCGGATCCGCATCCCCAGCCGCAAGCTGCTCCAGCAGCACGTCGACGCGGCCGCCGAGATCGGCGCCCAGGGTCTGATCGTGCACGGCGGGCACGTGAACAAGGACGACGATCCTGACAAGGGCTTCGACAACTGGCGCAAGGCCGTCGAGGCGACCGACCTCAAGGTGCCGGTGCTGATCGAGAACACCGCCGGCGGCGACAACGCGATGACCCGTCACCTCGAGCGGATCGGCCGGGTGTGGGACGCGATCTCCACCGCCGAGGGGTTCGAGCAGGTCGGCTTCTGCCTGGACACCTGCCACGCCTGGGCCAGCGGCATCGACCTGACCGACGCGGCCGACCGGGTGCGCGCGATCACGGGCCGGATCGACCTGGTGCACGCCAACGACAGCCGAGACGCCTTCGGCTCCGGTGCCGACCGGCACACCAGCTTCGGTCAGGGCGAGATCGACCCCGACCAGCTCGCAGGCGTGGTCCGGGACGCGGGCGCACCGGTGATCTGCGAGACGCCGGGCGGTCCCGCCGAGCACCAGGCCGACTTCGCCTGGCTGCGCCAACGCCTCTGAACCCAGTGGTCGAGCCTGGCCAAACCGCCCGTGCGACCGGCGATCGCCCAGCCGTTAGGCTCGCCGGCGTGACCACCCCCCTCGCCGTACGCACGATCTCCGCGGAGGAGCACCTGGCGTTCCTGAGGGAGAAGGACTCCGCCTCGTTCCTCCAGACCCCACCGTGGGCGCGGGTCAAGCAGGAGTGGAAGGCCGAGTCGCTGGGCTGGTCCCTGGCCGGCTCGCCGGCCGGGGAACTGGTCGGGGTCGCCCTCGTGCTGTACCGGCAGCTCCCGAAGGTCCGCAGGTACCTGGCCTACCTGCCCGAGGGTCCCGTGATCGACTGGGACACCGACGACCTCGCCGCGTGGCTGGAGCCGATGGCGGCGCACCTCCGGGCCAAGGGCGCCTTCGGGATCCGGATCGGCCCGCCGGTGATCACCCGGCGATGGAGCGCGGCCCAGGTCAAGGAAGGCATCGCCGACGACGCGGTCACGAGCCTGACCCAGTTGCCACCGACCGAGCGGAGTCCGCAGGGCGCCAAGGTGGTCTCCCAGCTGCGCGAGCTGGGCTGGCGGGCGCAGGAGGCCGTCGGCGGTTTCGCGGCGGGCCAGCCGCAATTCAACTTCTGGGTCCCGCTGCGCCACGACGACGGGCGCCCGCGCACCGAGGACGAGGTGCTGGCCGCCATGAACCAGCTCTGGCGGCGCAACATCAAGAAGGCGGCCAAGGCCGGGGTCACGGTGAGCGTGTCGACCACGGCCACCTCCGGCTTCGACGACGACCTCGCCGCCTTCCACGCGCTCTACGCCCACACCGCCGAGCGTGACCACTTCACCCCGCGGCAGCTGGGCTACTTCCAGACCATGTTCGAGGCGCTGTCGACCGCCGATCCCGGCGGGCCGATCGAGATCCGCCTGTACCTCGCCCACCACGAGGGCGACCTGGTCGCCTCGACGATCTGGATCCGGGTCGGCACGCACGCGTGGTACTCCTACGGCGCGTCGTCCTCCGACAAGCGCGACGTCCGCGGCTCGAACGCCGTGCAGTGGCAGATGATCCGCGACGCGATCGCATCCGGGGCGGCGATCTACGACCTGCGCGGCATCACCGACACCCTGACCAGCGACGACGCACACGTCGGCCTGATCCAGTTCAAGGTCGGCACGGGCGGTGAGGCGGTCGAGTACGCCGGCGAGTGGGACCTCCCGCTGAACCGGCCGATCTACAAGGCCTTCGAGCTCTATCTCAAGAGGCGCGGCTGATGAGCCTCGTGCTCCACATCGACGGCGCCCGCTGGCGAGACCACCTGCGCCAGGTCGCGGAGGCGCGCCCCGGACTGGTCCCGGTCGCGAAGGGCAACGGCTACGGCTTCGGGATCGGCCGCCTGGCCCGGCGTACCCAGTGGCTCGCCGACCAGGGCCTGGGCGGCGACACCATCGCGGTGGGCACGTACGCCGAGGTCGAGGGCGTCGCGAGCCGTTTCGACGGCGACATCGTCGTGCTCGTGCCGTGGCGGCCGTGGCCGGGGGGTGGTCCCGAGCACGTCGCCGACCCACGCCTGCTGCACACCGTCGGCCGGCTGACCGACCTGGCCGAGCTCGGCCAGGCACCCGGCCGGCCCCGGGTCCTGCTCGAGCGGTTGACCTCGATGAAGCGGCACGGGTTCACCGCCCGGGGTCTTCGTGAGGCCGTCGCCGCGGCCGACGGCGTTCGCATCGAGGGCGTGTCGATCCACCTGCCGCTGGACCGCGGCGACAACCTGGCCGAGGCCGAGGAGCTGATGACCGACGTGGTCGCGGCCGGCTTCGGCGAGCTGGACGCACGTGGCGCGACGGTGTGGATCTCGCACCTGCGTGTCGACGACCTCGCCATCCTGGCCGGGCAGTACCCCGACTTCCGGTTCCGCCCGCGCATCGGCACCGACCTGTGGCTCGGCGCGCCTGCGGCGTTCCGGGTCACCGCGCGCGTGCTGGACGCCCACCCGGTCGAACGCGGCGAGCAGTACGGCTACCGCGGCCGCACGCTTCCCCGCACCGGAACGTTGCTGGTGGTCTCCGGCGGCACCGCGCACGGCATCGGCCTGGAGGCGCCGACCGGCAACCCCAGCGTCCGTGCCCGGGCGGTCAGCCTGGCGCGTGGCGGCCTCGACGCGCTCGGGCTGGCGCGCTCGCCGTACACCGTCGACGGGAAGATGCGCTACTTCGCCGAGCCGCCGCACATGCAGGCCTCGATGCTGTTCCTGCCCTCAGGTGCCGAGGTGCCGGCCGTCGGCGACGAGGTCGAGGTCCGGGTCCGGTTCACCGCCACGACCTTCGACGCCGTCGAGATCAGCTGAGTCGGAGCCAGGCCCCTCGCCGTACCAGATGTCCCGCACGACCATCGCCATCAGGTAGATCTCGCCGGCCACCCGCACCACGATCGCGACCTGGTACGCCGTGGGGTTGGTCCCCGACGCGGGATCGAGCCAATGGCCGAGGTAGAGCCACACCGCGGCGTAGTAGAGCAGCTCGCACGCCTGCCAGATCAGCAGGTCGCGCCAGCGCGGCCGGGCGAGCACCGCCAGCGGAAGCAGCCAGAGCACGTACTGCGGTGAGTACACCTTGTTCACGATCAGGAACGCGGCCACCAGCAGGAAGCCGATCTGGGCGACCCCCGGACGACGCGGGGCGGCGAGCCCGAGCACGAGGATGGCGGCACACGCTGCGGCGAACAGCACGCCGGAGACCACGTTGATCCGGTGGGCGTCACTGTGCACGCCGAGCTGGTCGGCGACCAGCCACAGCGATCCCAGGTCCGCACCCCGGCGGGAGTTGAAGGTCCAGAAGTACGTCCAGGCGGTACCTCCGGTGATCATGGCAGGCAGGTTGACCACGAGCCACGTGATCGCAGCCGCGGCCGCAGCTCGGACGAAAGGTCCGTCGTCACGCTTCCCGCTCGATCGCCACTTCCAGAGCACCTCGACGAGGAACGCGCCCAGCAGGAACAGCGGGTAGAGCTTGGCGGCCACGCCGAGCCCGACCATCACCCCTGCCAGCACCGGGCGACCGCGGACCCACGCCCACAGAGCTCCCGCCGTGAACAGGACCGCGAGCAGGTCCCAGTTCACCAGCCCGGAGACGAGCACCGGGGACAGCGCGAACCCCATCGCGTCCCAGGGCCGTCCCGGGCTGGCGCCGGCGAGGAACAGCACGGCGCCGAGACCGCACGCGAACATCAGCACCGCCGTGACCAGGAAGTAGGTGTTGATCTCCTTGGCCATGCCCGGCAGTGCCGGCAGCCGGGACACCGGGGTCATCTCACGGACTGCCTCGGAGGGACCTGAGGGCATCAGTCCGGTGATCTTCGACGCGCCCCACGCCAGGTAGGAGGTGAGGACCGGGTACTCCATCAGCGGGTAGCGGTCGAACGAGTCGGCGTACGGCCAACGCTGCTCGGCGAAGCCCCGGCCGGTGTAGAGGTAGGGCACGTCGGAGTAGCACATCTTGCCGTAGCGCACCGTGTCGCTGGACCAGTTGGTCTCGCCACAGGGGTACTTCTGGACCAGACCGAGCGCGAAGACGACGGTGAAGACCGCCAGCAGCACGCGCACCGGTGTCCACCACGAGTGCGGCCGGGCGTGCTCGCCGACCGGTCCGCCGACCACCTCGCTGAGCGCGGCGGCGACCGGGTCCTCGCGCGTGGGGCGGCTCACCCTTGGCGTACGTACGGGTCCGTGGACGCGACCCGGCCGCCCGGGGGCGGGGTGGGCGTCGGCGTCGGGGTGGGCGTCGGTGTCGGCGTCTGGTTGCAGTTCGGGTTCAGCACCGGACACCCGTTGCCGGTGGGCGTCGGCGTCGGAGGCGGCGGCGTGTACGTCGGCGCCGGAGGTGCCGTGGTCGGAGCCACCGTCTTGGTCTTCTTCGGCTTCGGCGGTGGCGGGGGTGGCGGCGTGTAGGGGTCGTGGCCGGCCGACGGCGCCTTGCCGTCGACGTTGGCCGGCGGCGGGAAGTCCTCCACCGGCATGCCGTCCATGATCAGCTTCATCGCCGCGGTCCAGGTCTCAGCCGGGTACGTCGCCCCGAAGTAGCCCCGCGGCAGGTAGCCCTCGTCGATCGGCTTGTAGCCGGTACCGCGGGCGTACATCACCGCGGTCGCGACCTGCGGCGTGTACCCGACGAACCACGAGGTGATGACCCGCGAGTCGTTGTTGGTCGCGGTGCCGGTCTTGCCGGCCGCCGGTCGACCCAGCGCGCGGGCCGCCGTACCGGTTCCGGTCTTGACCACCTGCTGCATCGCGTAGCTGGTGTCGGCTGCGATGTCGGAGTCGAGGACCTTGTTGGTCTTGCGGGGAGCGTTGTAGAGCACCTCGCCGTTCGAGGCGCGGACGACCTTGGAGACCACGAAGGTGTTGTGGTGCTCGCCGCCGTCCGCGATGGCGGCGTACGCGTTGGCCATGTTCAGCGGGCTCACCGGCGACCCACCGAGCGAGATCCGCGCGTGCACGTCTGCCGCCGGGATGGTCGGGATCCCGAGGGCCTGGGCCATGTCGGCGATCTTCTGCGGGCCGTTGTCCATGGACTCGGTCATGTCGACGAAGGCAGTGTTGATGGACTGCTCCATCGCCTTGGTCAGGCTCACCTTGGCGCCGTAGTCGTTTCCGCTGCCGGGTCCCTCGTTGACCACGGTCGAGCCGTCCGGGAACGTGTACGGCGAGTTGCCCTCGAAGGTGTCCTTGAGGCTGAACCCGTCCTTGATGCCGGCGGCCGCCGCGAACGGCTTGAACGCCGAGCCGGTCGGCAGGGCCGTGGTCGACCAGTCGATCTGGCTCTTGAGGAAGTCCTGGCCGGCGTAGAACCCCAGCACCGCACCGGTCTGTACGTCGACCGACGCGACACTGGCGTGCAGGCCTTTCACCCCGGTGGGTGCCACCTCCTGCACCGCCTGCTGCGCGGCGTCCATCGCCTGCTTGGTGAACGTGGTGGTCACCTTCAGGCCGCCGCCGTCGATCTCCTGCTCGGTGAAGCCCAGTCGCAGCAACTCCCTCTTGACCATGTCGAGCATGAAGCCCTTCTGGCCGGCGTAGGTGTTGCTGCTCGCCTGCTTTGCGACCTTGGGCAGATTGCCCTGGATCTTCGCGGCCTCGTCGGCGGGAATCGAGCCCATCTTCTCCATGCCGGAGACGACGTAGTCGTAGCGCTGCAGCAGAGCCTGGCGGGAGGCGTCGCCGTTGTCGGGGCTCAGGTAGTTCGGCGAGTTCAGGATCGCGGCCAGCATTGCGCTCTGAGATGCGTTCAGCTGCTTGGCCGGGATGCCGAAGTACGCGTTCGCCGCCGCTTGGACGCCGTACGCGCCGCGGCCGAAGTAGATGGTGTTCAGGTAGCCCTCGAGGATCTGCGACTTCGACTGCTTCTGCTGGATCTTCAGGGAGAGGAAGGCTTCCTTGATCTTGCGCTTGAGCGTGCGTTCCTGGCTCAGGTACAGGATCTTGACGTACTGCTGGGTGATCGTCGACGCACCCTGGGTGGCGTTGCCCTTGGCATTGGAGAAGGCCGCCCGGATGATGCCCTTGGGGTCGATGCCGTTGTTCGTCCAGAACGTGCGGTCCTCAGCAGCGACGACCGCGTCCTGCATCACCTTGGGCACGTCGGCCAGGGGAATCGACTCACGGTTCTGGGTCGCGAACCGGCCGATCTTGGTCTTGCCACCGGCGTAGTACACGTTGGTGGTCTGTGCCTGGAAGGCGGAGTTCGGGCTCGGGATGTCGGTCGCACGGTAGGCGATGTAGAAGATCGCGACCAGCAGCAGCGCCCCCACGAGGGCCCCGATGCCGCCGTACTTCAGCACCTTCATCAGTCGCTGCTTGCCGGTCGGCTTCGGCTTGTCGGCCTTGCGGTTCGTCGTGCTCGAACGGCCCCCTCTGCCGCCCTGTGGACCCTTGGTGGACCGGCTCGCACCGGACCGCGGCGTACTGGCACTCACGTGGGTTGGCTCCAGGGTTTTCGGGGTCGACCAGAGGTCAAAGACATCAAGAGGGTACGGCGTGTCGGCTCGAGATCCACTTCCGGACCGGCACGAGAGACTAGGGCCGGAGGTCTCCGGTTACCGAATTCCGCCCACCTCGGCGTCCGGCAGGACCTAGCGTGCATACCACTTGCGTCTTCGGGGGGTCATCACATGCACGCATCTTCTCGGTCTTTTCTTCGTTTCCTGCTCGCGGCGTTCCTGATGCTGCCGCTGCTTGCACTGGTCCCGGCCCTGCCGGCCACTGCAGCGACCGCTGGTCCCACCGGCCTCGCTCCGAACGGCATGACGGTCACCGGCACACCGGTGTTCAGCTGGGACGCCATGCCGGGTGCCACGGTCTACGACGTCCAGGTACTCGACAGTGACGGCACCACGGTGCTCACCTCGGTGGCGAACACCGTCAACACCCACTGGGTGCCGACCACCTACGAAATCCCCACCGGACGCAACCTCACCTGGCAGGTCCGTGGCCTGGTGTCGGGCGTGGAGTCCGACTGGTCGAGCGCGCCCTTCATGCGGGCTGCGGTCGATGCCCCGCAGCTGACGAGCCCGGCCGCCGACCAGGAGCTCCGGCCACCCGCGGACCCGCTGATCTATCGCTGGCTTCCCGTGCCGGGCGCGAAGAGCTACACCGTCGAGGTCAGCCCCGACCAGAACTTCGTGGACTCGACCCTGATCAAGACCTACAACACGACAGCGACCATGGTCGCTCCGAACCTCGTCCCGGCGGACGGCACCTACTACTGGCGCGTGACGGCCAACCTGAACTCCGGGGTGAAGTCGAACCGCTCGGAGGTGCGCCTGTACACGGTCAACGCCGTGGTCCGCACCAGCGACGGCGCCCCGCTCGAGCCGATCTCGCCGGGCATGGACCAGGTCGTCGACGATGTGGTCCTCGCCTGGCACCCGATCGACGGCGCCGCCACGTACACGCTGCAGATCAGCAACGACAGCAACTTCCTCAACAACGTGACGACCGTGACTGGGATCAAGTCGACCCGATACTCCCCGACGACCACGTTGAAGAACGACCAGTACTGGTGGCGTGTCGCTCCGGTGAACGCCGAGAACTACCAGACGCCGTGGAACGACACCACCACGCCGACCTGGCGATTCCGCCGCGCGTGGGTCGACCAGCCACACCTGCAGTACCCGGCCGCGGGCGCCGCGGTCGGCGACCCGTTCTACTTCCAGTGGACCCCGGTGCACCTGGCGTCGAAGTACACGCTCGAGATGAGCCAGGACTCCTCGTTCAGCACCGGCGTGACCTCGTGCTCCACGGTCCACACGACGTACACACCCAGCAGATCCGGAGGCGACTGCTGGCCCGGGGCCGCCGGGACGTACTACTGGCGCGTGAAGGCGTTCGACGACCCGGCGGGCGTGGTGAGTGAGTACGTCCTCGGCGAGGAGAACAGCTTCACCTACTCTCCCGACCTCGTGACCCTGTCCAGCCCTGCGGACGGCGCCACGGTGAGCATCCCGACCCTGCGCTGGCAGCCGTTCCCCAACGCCGACCACTACAACGTCTCGCTGACGCCGGTCGGCGGCTCGACCACGACGAAGACGACGATCAGCGCCTCGATGACCTGGCCGAGCAAGCTCATGGCCGGCACGACCTACCGCTGGCAGGTACAACCGGTGTTCGACGACGGCAGGGTCGGAACGGGCCTGCTGCTGGGCAGCCAGCGCACGTTCGTCGCACAGGATCCCGACCCGGCGGTCGCGACCTCCCCCGAGCCGATCTCGGCCGAGGCGGCCGCGGTCCGACCGCCGCTGCTCACGTGGACGCCGGTCGACGGCGCGACGAGCTACACGGTCCAGGTGCACCCCCTCGGGGCCGCCTGGCCGTCGAACCCCAACCTCGCCGGCACGTTCGCCTACCCCTCCGGCAGCGACACCACGGGACTGTTCATGAACCCCGGCACGTACGAGTGGAAGGTGGTCGTCAACGGCGGCCCGTATGACGGCGTCGCCAGCTCGACGACCGGCACCTACACCATCCTTCCCTTCGCCTCCGTCGGTGGCTACCGGGCCGCGATCTCCGGCACCGACTCCGGCGACCTCGCCAAGTCGTGCACGGCTCAACTGCCCGCCGACTGCCAGAACCTGCGCCAGACACCGCTGCTGCGCTGGGACCCCGTCGAGGGAGCTGCCAGCTACAAGCTGGTCATCTCGCGTGACCAGAACCTGACCAACGTGGTGAAGACGGTCACCGTCAAGGGCGCGAACCTGTGGATCGACACGGTGGCCCTGCCCGACGCCGACGCCGGCACGGCCTACTTCTGGGACGTGGTCCCCTGCGGCCCGAGCGGCATCTGTGCGCCCTCGGTCCCGGCGCAGCACCAGTTCAACAAGACAGGCATCCCGGTCCACCTGACCTCGCCGCTGGGAGGCACCGCTCCGAACGACATCAGGTTCAGCTGGGAGGACTACCTGACGACCTTGCAGACGAGGCCCGACGGTGGCTCCTCCTTGACCACGGCGGCCACGACCGAGGCCCGGCAGTACCGCATCCAGGTCAGCCAGACGGCGGACTTCTCGTCGATCATCGACGACAAGACCGTCGACCAGACGACCTACACGCCGTACGACAAGACGTACCCGGAGCAGCCGCTGTACTGGCGGGTCCAGGCGATCGACGGCAGCGGCAACCCGCTGCCGTGGAGCCCGTACGCCACCGTTTCCAAGGTGTCGCCCGTGCCGGTGCTCGCCGAAGGGTCCGGCGGCGAGTCGTTCAGCGGCTCCATCTCGTTGGGTTGGCAACCGCTCGCCTTCGCGAAGACCTACGAGGTGCGTGTCTACCACGCTGGTGTCGATCCGGACATCGCGACGGCGGTACTCACCCAGACGGGGCTCAAGCAAAGCTCCTTCACCCCCACGGATCCGCTGACGCCGGGCGACTACATCTGGCGCGTCCGGCGGGCCGACGCCGACGGGCGGACCGGGGACTGGAGCGCTGTCGGACACTTCACCTCGGCCGGCTCTGCGCCCTCGCTGCTCTCGCCGGCCGACGATGCCGAGGTGCCGCCACGCACCGCCGTGTTCACCTGGCAACCGGCCACGGACGCGCCGGTGTCGTCCTACCGGTTCCAGATGACCAAGGGCACCACCACCACCACGGTCAACACGGGCGCCACCTCCTACGCCCCGACGGCCCGGATCGCTGACGGCACATGGACGTGGACCGTGGCGGCACTCGACACGAAGAACAACGTGATCGGCACCTCGGCACCTCGCTCGTTCACGGTCAATGGCACCCTCACGCCGACCGGACCCATCACCCTGCAGGGTTCGGGCAGCGTGGGCTCCCTGCTGACCATCCTGCCGTTCACCTGGAACCAGCCAGACACGACGACCACCTACCAGTGGTACCGCGGAACTTCCGTGATCTCCGGGGCCACCGGCTCGACGTACACCGTGACCGCCAGCGACGTCGGCAAGACGATCAAGGTGCGGGTATTCGGGCAGAAGGTCGGCTACGACACCGGGGCGGGCACGGACAGCAACGCCATCGGCGTCAACGGCACGACCACGGGCGGCACGACCACAAGCCCGTCGACGGTCGCCTCGCGGACCTACGTCACGCTGGCGAAGAAGAAGATCCGCAAGCGCAAGCGCGGGCTGGTCTACGTCCAGGTCTCGTCCTCTGTGGCGCCCAGCGGCACTGTCCGGGTCTACGACCGGTCCCGGGTCCTGGTGACGATCACGATCGGGTCGGGGAGCCGGGTCGCGGTCCGGCTGCCCCGGCTGAAGAAGGGCAAGCACCCGATCTGGGCGAAGTACCTCGGTTCGAGCCGGGTGCTCGGATCAAGCTCGGGGAGGGTCACGCTCCGCGTGGTCCGCTAACCTCTCAACCCCACGATGCCCGGGCCCCGCGGCCCGGGCATCATCATGCCCGGCACGTCGCACGGGCGAATGAATTCGACGTCGATATATCGATGCGATATGTTCGAGCGATAGAATCGGATGAGACATTACCGGTTCACGTTCACGTCCCGTTCGTCGTCGAGGAGGCGTTCCATCGTGCCGCGCAAGGGTGCAACGCTGGAGCTGGCCGTGCTCGGGCTCCTGCAGGAGACCCCGCTGCACGGCTATGAGCTGCGCAAGCGGCTCAACCTGTTGCTCGGCTGGACGCGGCTGCTGTCCTACGGCTCCCTGTATCCGGCGCTGAAGCGGATGCTGCGCGCTGGCTGGATCACCGAGGTCACTGCGTCCAACGCGATGTCGCGCCGGCAGCGGATCGTCTACCAGATCACCGAGGCCGGCACGGAGTTCTTCACCTCCGAGATCACCGAGTCGGGGCCGGCCGCGTGGGAGGACGAGACCTTCAACATGCGGTTCGCGTTCTTCTCGCGCACCGATGCCGGCGTCCGGTTGCGGATCCTGGAGGGTCGTCGCTCGCGCCTGCAGGAGCGGCTCGACCGGGCCCGCGCGCTGCACGGCGAGGACGACCGGTACCTCAGTGAGCTGCGTCGCCACTCGATCGAGTCGGTCGAGCGGGAGGTGCGCTGGCTCACCGAGCTGATCGAGGCCGAGCGGGCCAGTGCCGACCGCGCCGGCTCCCGGCCGCCGGCCCCGAAGACCCGAGCGTCGAAGCGGCGTACCCCGCTTTCCACGCCTCCCACCGGCCCCGCAGCGGGTCCGACCACCAGCCCCACCAGTCCGGCCCCACCGGCCGAGACGACCGAGATCAGTTGACAACCAGCAACGTAGAAGGAGCACCGATGGCCAAGGTTCGCGTAGGCATCGTGGGGGTCGGCAACTGTGCCAGCTCTCTCGTCCAGGGCGTGGAGTACTACAAGGACGCCGATCCGCAGGGCACCGTTCCGGGCCTGATGCACGTGACGTTCGGTGACTACCACGTGTCCGACGTCGAGTTCGTGGCGGCGTTCGACGTCGACGCGAAGAAGGTCGGCTTCGATCTCTCCGAGGCGATCAACAGCTCGGAGAACAACACGATCAAGATCGCCGACGTGCCGCCGACCGGCGTCACCGTGCAGCGCGGCCACACCCTCGACGGGCTCGGCAAGTACTACCGGCAGACCATCGAGGAGTCCGACGCCGACGCGGTCGACGTCGTGCAGGCGCTCAAGGACGCCGAGGTCGACGTCCTGGTCTCCTACCTCCCGGTGGGTTCTGAGGAGGCGGACAAGTTCTACGCCCAGTGCGCAATCGACGCGAAGGTCGCGTTCGTGAACGCGCTGCCCGTCTTCATCGCCTCCGACCCGGTGTGGGCGAAGAAGTTCGAGGACGCCGGCGTCCCGATCGTCGGTGACGACATCAAGAGCCAGGTCGGCGCGACCATCACCCACCGCGTGATGGCCAAGCTGTTCGAGGACCGCGGCGTGGCCCTCGACCGCACCTACCAGCTCAACGTCGGCGGCAACATGGACTTCAAGAACATGCTCGAGCGGGAGCGGCTGGAGTCGAAGAAGGTCTCCAAGACCCAGTCGGTGACCTCGAACCTCACCGGTTCGCTCGCCGGCAAGGTCTCCGACCGCAACGTGCACATCGGTCCGTCGGACTACGTCGCCTGGCTCGACGACCGCAAGTGGGCCTACGTCCGCCTCGAGGGCCGTGCCTTCGGTGACGTGCCGCTGAACCTGGAGTACAAGCTCGAGGTCTGGGACTCCCCGAACTCCGCCGGCATCATCATCGACGCGATCCGCGCGGCGAAGATCGCCAAGGACCGCGGCATCGGCGGCCCGCTGATCTCGGCGTCGTCGTACCTGATGAAGTCGCCGCCGGTCCAGCGCCCCGACGAGGAGGGCCGCGCCTCCGTCGAGGCCTACATCGTGGGCGACGTGGAGCGCTGAGGCACGCAACGCCGCGACACCACTGAGCAGACCCCGGGTCCCGCCGACCCGGGGTTTGGTCAATTCACACCTGAAGAAAACCTGAGATCCCACCCGTGTGATGGATGCCGCTGAAGGCTCGCGATCACTACCGTGTCGGCCATGAGCGATGAGACCACCCCGCCCCCGGACCCGAACCAGGGGGCGACGCCACCTCCGCCACCTCCGCCACCTCCGCCGCCCGGCGGATCGGCACCGCCACCTCCTCCTCCGCCGCCCGGCGGATCCACTCCGCCACCGCCGCCGCCCGGAAGCTACGGCTCGATGCCGCCCCCGCCTCCGGCCTACGGTGCTCCGCCGGCTTCGCCCGGTGGCTACAGCCCGGTGGCCGCGATCCAGTACGGCTGGTCGGCGTTCACCAAGAGCCCGGCAACCCTGCTGGTTCCGGCTCTGCTGGTCCTGGTGATCAACCTCGTGCTCAGCGGGATCGTCTACGCCGTGCTCAACGGGATCCTCCTCGGCACGCACGACTGCACGCGCACGGTCTTCGGCACGAGGATCGACACCCAGTGCGGGCCCGGATTCTTCATGACGATCTTCGTCGGCGCGCTCAGCTCGGGCATCTCGACGTTCTTCACGTCGATGTTCGGAGCCGGTCTGATCAAGTCGGCGCTCAACGTCGTGGACGGCCTGCCGGTCAACACCGGTGATGTCCTGAGCTACGCCACGAAGCCGGCCGTGGTCACGACCGCGGCGATGCTCGGCGTGCTGAGCTTCGTCGGCACGTTGCTGTGCTACCTCCCCGCCATCGTGGTCTCGTTCCTGACGGTGTTCGCGATGTTCTACGTCGTCGACCGCGGGCAACAGGGCGTCGAGGCGATCAAGTCGAGCGTCTCCCTGGTCGTCTCGAAGCTCGGCGACACCATCCTGTTCTACCTGCTCGCCGCGGTGTGCCTGATCGTCGGCGCGATCCTGTGCCTGGTCGGGCTGCTCGCCGCTGTCCCGGTCGTGCTGGCTGGCGCGGCGTACACCTTCCGGGTGCTCAACAACCAGCCGGTGGCCCCGGTCGCCTGATCACCGACTCACGCCCGGCGTCGCGATCTGCCTACGATGCCGGGCGTGAGCTCGTTGATGTGCCCCGCGACCCTGGTCGTCGCTCGCCACGGTGACGCGGAGTACGTCGAGCGCGTGTTCTCCGACGAGGGCGGCACGCTCACCTCGGCCGGCCGCCGGCAGGCCGCCGAGCTCGCCGAACACCTCGCCGGCCGCCGGATCGCGCACGTCTGGTGCTCCGACGCCGCTCGTGCCGTGCAGACCGCCGAGATCGTGGCGGCCCGCTTCGGTGTGGCGGTCACCACGCGCAAGTCGCTGCGCGAGGTCGACGTCGGCGACCTCGCCGGCCAGCCGTTCTCCGTCGAGGCGGTCTGCAACGTCACCGACCAGTGGTTCCGCGGAGACCTGGCAGCCGCCTTCCCGGGAGGCGAGAGCGGGCACGACGTCGTCGCCCGGTACGCCGCCGCCCTTGCCGAGATCGCGGACCTGCACCGCGGCGAGACCGTCGTGGTGGTCGGGCACGAGAATGCCGCCTCGATCTCGCTGCCGTCGCTGGCGCGCACCACCGCGCCGACTGCCGGCGACCGACAGCGCCTGGACCACTGCGAGTGCGCCGAGCTCGTCGTCGATGCCGACGACTGGGTGATCAGCAGCTGGGGCGAGCCGCACTCCGAGCCGGCCCAGGGCTAGTCCCCTCGGCGTGCAGATGATCAGCCGCGCGCCCGCTCGGCCGCAGCCTTGATCCGGGTCAGCGTCTTGATCATGTCGGCCTGGAGCGTCTGGTTGAACTTCGGGACGCCGCCGAAGGCCACCTTGGTCAGGTTCACCGAGACGTCGGAGATGCCCTCGGGTGCCTCGCGGGTCTGCACGACGCGGGTGCCGCCGTCGGACGTCGGCTCGAGGCGCAGGCTCCAGACGGTGTAGTTCTCCTTGACCCGCCAGGCGATCTCCCGACCCTCCTGGTAGCGCACGACCTTGCTCTGGGTCGGCCACACCAGCAGGCCCAAGCGGTTGATGTTGAAGAACCGGGCGCCCAGGCCGTTCTCGCCGCGCAGGAAGGACTTCATCGTCTGCGGGCTCCACTGCGACATGTTCCGCAGGTCCGAGACCAGCGCCCACACCGTCGCCGGCGGAGCAGCGATCTCGATGGTGGCCTCGATGGGTGCGACGTCGGTGAGCGGCATGGGAACTCCTGGAGGGGTGGGTGCGGTCGGCGGAGCGTACCCGCGGTACGCCGTACCGGGCTGTGACCCAGGTCACCGGGCCGGCGAGGGGGAGCACCGGCCCGGTGACGTCCGAGTGCTCAGTCGTGCGCGAAGCGCACGTCTGGCAGGACCTTGTGCAGCCACTCCGGGCGGTACCAGGCGGCCCGTCCGGTCAGGCGCAGCAGCACGGGCAGCAGCACCAGGCGGACCAGGAACGCGTCCAGCAGCACCGCCACGCCCAGCACGACGCCCATCTCCTTGGGCGGCAGCGGCCCGGAGAGGGAGAAGGTGAAGAACACCGCGACCATCACCGCGCCGGCGGCGAAGATCACCCGGCCGGAGTGGGCCAGCGAACCGACCATCGCGTCCTTCGGGTCACCGGTGTGCTCGAAGTGCTCCTTCGCGGAGGCCAGCAGGAACACGGTGTAGTCCATCGCGATCGCGAAGATCATCGCGAAGAAGAACACCGGGGCCCAGGCGTCGAGGAAGCCCTGGCTCTCGAACCCGAAGAAGCTCGAGCCCATCCCCTCCTGGAACACCAGGCGGGCCACGCCGAAGGCCGCCGCCGTCGAGAGCAGGCTCGCCAGCGTGCCGAGCAGCGCGATCAGCGGCGCCTGCAGCGCGAAGAGCAGCAGCAGGAAGCCGAGGGCGAGGATCACCCCGATCACCAGCGGCGTGGAGTCGTCGAGCTGCGTCTTCAGGTCGAGGTTCTCCACGGCCGCCCCGCCGACCACGGCCGAAACCGGAAGGTCCGCACGCAGCCGGTCGACCGTCGTCTTCAGCGCCGGGTCGGACGGGTCCACCTTCGGGACGGCCTGGATCATCACCAGGTCCGCGCCGTCGGCCGCCGGCATCGGCGGCATGGCCGCACCGATGCCCGGGTCGTTGGACACCGCCCGTGCGGTCTGCGCCGCATCGGCCTTCTTGGCCACGATCGTCAGGGTGCCCGGAGCGCCGTCGCCGAACGCGTCCTTGACCTCGTCGTAGCCGATCCGGGCGCTGGCGTCGTCGGGCAGCACCTTGATCGACGGCATCGCGGTCTTCAGGCCGATGATCGGCGCGGCCAGCGCCAGGAGCACGACGAGCGAGGCGAGACCCCAGGCGAAGGGACGCCGCCAGAGCCGCTCGCCCCAGGCCTGGAACTTCGGCGACCGGTGCTCACCGGTGTGCACCCAGGGCAGCGCGAACTTGTTCACCTTCTGGTCGAGCTTGTACAGCACCAGGGGCAGCAGGGTAAGCGTCGCGGCGAGCACGAAGACCACCGAGAGCATGATGCCGCCGGCCATCGAGCGGAACGCCGGCGAGGGTACCAGCATGACCGCGGACAGCGAGATCAGCACGGTGGCACCGGAGAGCAGGACGGCCTTGCCGGCGGTGTCCATGGTCTCCGCGATCGCCTGCCGCGGACTCTCGTGGTGGCCCAGTCGGGCGGCACGGAACCGCACCACCAGGAAGAGGGCGTAGTCGATACCGAGGGCGAGCGCGAACATCATCGCGAAGTTCATCGCCCAGATGGAGACGGGCACGACCTCGTTGATCAGCACCAGCGACCCGGCCGAGGCAACCAGGCCGGCCAGGGTGAGGATCAGCGGGAGGCCGGCGGCGACGAGCGCGCCGAAGGCCAGCACGAGGATGGCCAGCGTCACCGGCCACGACATCATCTCCGACTTCATCATGGCGGTGAGGTTCGCCTCGTTGAAGTCCGACCACAGCAGCGACGCTCCCGTGGGGTTGACCTGTACGCCGGCCCGGCTCAGGTCCTGCAGCGGCCCCTTGAGGTCGGTGGCCGCGCGCACCATGTCATTGGTGTCGGCGCCGGCGCCGGCGAGCAGCACCGCCGTACGACCGTCCTTGCTGAGGGTGGCTCCGGGCTGCGGCGCCACGACGTCGGCGATGCGCGGGTCTGCCTGGAGCAGCTTGGTGGCGTCGGCGATCACCTGCGCGCCGTCACCCTTGGTCACCGGTCCGTCGGTGGACCGGACGACGACCTGGATCGCGGAGCTGGCGTTGCCGCCGAAGTGTTGCTGGGCCAGCTCGCGGGCCTGCACGGACTCTGAGCCGTTGGCCTGCCAGCCGGCGCCGGAGAGGTTCGCCTCCACCTTGGGGGCGAAGGCCCCGAGTCCGACGATCACGAGCAGCCACACTGCTGCGGTGATCCGGCGGTGCTCGGTGACCCAGAGGCCGAGCGCACCGAGGACGCCCGGTCGGTAACCGATGGTCGGGTCGACGGGCTTGGGCCCGTGTTTGGAATGGGAAGGAGTGGCCGTCGTGGCGGTCATGGTCTCTCTCTCGAAATCGACATCCGGGAGGGGGCATGGTGGAATACCCCCCGGGGTATGCTGGTTGAGACGATAACACCCCTAGGGGTATCGTTCTAAATCGAGGAAAGGAACCTCCTGATGGCCACCACTACCCTGGGCGCCGACAACTTCGAGCAGACCGTCACCGGCAACGACATCGTGCTGGTCGACTTCTGGGCCGCATGGTGCGGACCCTGCCGCCAGTTCGCGCCCGTCTTCGAGAGCGCGTCCGAGCAGCACTCCGACATCGTGTTCGGCAAGGTCGACACCGAGGCGGAGCGGTCGCTCGCCGCGGCCGCACAGATCACGTCGATCCCGACGCTGATGGCCTTCAAGGGCGGCCACCTCGTGTTCTCCCAGCCGGGCGCTCTGCCGGGACCCGTCCTGGAGGACCTGATCGGTCAGATCCGCGAGCTCGACGTCGAGGCCGCACTCGCCGAGCAGGGCGGCTCCAAGTGACCGCGTTCACGCTCGAGGCCACGCTCGACCGCCCCTACCCGGAGGCGGTCGAGCTGGTCCGCACGGCGCTGTCGGAACAGGGCTTTGGCGTCCTGACCGAGATCGACCTCGCGGCGACCCTCAAGGCCAAGCTGGACGTCGAGGTCGCGCCCGAGGTGATCCTCGGCGCGTGCCGCCCCCAGCTGGCCCACGCCGCCCTGCAGGCCGAGCCGTCGATCGCGGCCGTGCTGCCGTGCAACGTGGTCGTCCGGTCGGTCGACGACACGACCACGCGCGTCGAGGCCTTCGACCCGGCTGCGATGATGGGCCTGGCCGACAACCCGCGTCTCGAGTCGATCGCGACCGAAGCGCGGGAGCGGATCACCGCCGCACTCGACAGCCTGGATCGTGCCGATCGGTCCACCGACACCACCCGGAGGGACTGATGGAGCTCGACCCCAAGGATCTGACCTCGGCGATCAACCGGATCAAGCGTGCGCAGGGACAGCTCGCCGGCGTCCTGCGGATGCTCGAGGAGGGCCGCCAGTGCGAGGACGTCGTGACCCAGCTCGCGGCCGTCTCGAAGGCGCTGGACCGTGCCGGGTTCGCGATCGTCGCGACCGGTCTGCAGCAGTGCCTCACCAACGGTGAGGCCGTCGACGGCGTCGACGTGGCGAAGATGGAGAAGCTCTTCCTGTCCCTCGCGTGATCGCCCGGAGCTGAGCCCGCGAAGGTCGTCCGCACCTTCTCAGGTCAGGCCCTGTTCGTCCGCCCAGACCAGCAGTGCCTCGCGGGCCTGCTCGTAGGACAGCGGGCCCCGGTCGAGCCGCAGCTCGAGCAGGTACTTGTACGCCGCTCCGACCTGCGGCCCCGCCGGGATCCCCAGGATTTCCATGATCTGGTTCCCGTCGAGGTCGGGCCGGATCGAGGCGAGCTCCTCGAGCTCGGAGAGGCGGGCGATCCGCTCCTCGAGCTCGTCGTAGCTGCGGCGGAGCCGGTCGGCCTTGCGCTGGTTGCGCGTGGTGCAGTCGGCTCGGGTGAGCACGTGCAGCCACGGCAGCAGGTCGCCGGCGTCACGCACGTAGCGACGCACCGCCGAGTCGCTCCACTGACCGTCGCCGTACCCGTGGAACCGCAGGTGCAGCTCGACCAGCGTGGTCACCGCGCTGATCTGGTCACCGGAGAACCGCAGCGCCTGCATGCGCTTGCGGGCCAACTTGGCGCCGACCACGTCGTGATGGTGGAAGGTCACGGTCCCGTCCGGCTGGAACCGCCGCGTCCGTGGCTTGCCCACGTCGTGCATCAGCGCGGCGAAGCGGGCGACGAAGTCGGGACCGCCCTCGGGCAGCCGGTCCTCGAGGTCGATGGTCTGCTCCAGCACGGTCAGCGTGTGCTCGTAGACGTCCTTGTGCCGGTGGTGCTCGTCGCGCTCGAGGGCGAGCGCGGGCAGCTCCGGCAGCACGTACGACGCGAGCCCGGTCTCCACCAGCAGGCTCAGCCCGGCTCGCGGCAGCGGAGCGCACACCAGCTTGACCAGCTCGTCGCGCACCCGCTCGGCGGAGACGATCGTGATCCGGTCGGCCATGTCCGTCATCGCCTGCCGGACCTCGGGGGCCACCGTGAACCCGAGCTGGGCGGCGAACCGGGCGGCCCGCATCATCCGCAGCGGGTCGTCACCGAAGGAGTCCTCGGGCCGGCCTGGGGTCCGCAGCACGCGGTGGGCGAGATCCACGATGCCGCCGTACGGGTCCTCGAAGCGCTTGCCCGGCAGCGCGACCGCCATCGCGTTCACCGTGAAGTCGCGCCGCCCCAGGTCGCCGGCGAGGTCGTCGCCGTAGTCGACCGACGGCTTCCGGCTCGACGGGTCGTACTGCTCCGACCGGTAGGTGGTGATCTCGATCTGGTACTCGCCGTGGCGGCAGCCGATCGTGCCGTACTCGCGGCCGATGTCCCAGACGGCGTCGGCCCACCCGCGGACCAGCTTCTCGGTGACCTCCGGACGCGCCGACGTGGTGAAGTCGAGGTCGTTGTGGAGTCGGCCCAGCATCGCGTCCCGGACGGGACCACCGACCAGTGCGATCTCCTCCCCGGCGGCGGCGAACCGGTCGCCGAGGTCGTCGATCACCGGCGCGATCCGGGTGAGCTCCTCGAGCGCGCGAGCCTGCGCCTGCGACATGTTCACGGGCTCCACCGGCGGCAATTCGGGCACGGGAGATGACTCTATCGGCGCCAGGTGCCCGCTCGGCGCACGGACCGGCGCGCGATCGAGGAACCGGTGCCGCCGTTAGCATCGCCGGTGTGACACTCCCCCGGGCCGTGGCAGCGCTGATGGCTGCCCTCGTGGCCGCCACCGCGCTGACGCTGGCAGCCGGTCCCGCGGGAGCCGAGGAGACCGAGACCGCGTCTCCGCTCACCGTCACGCTGAGCCAGCTCACGCCCTCGACGATCCCGAAGAAGGGTCGGATCGTTCTCGCCGGCACGGTCCGCAATTCGTCGACGGAGCTGTGGTCGGCGATCAACGTGCACCCGTTCCTCAGCCGCGTCCCGATGACCGATCGCGACCAGCTCACCGTCGCAGCCGCGTCCGACCCCTCCCTCGAGGTCGGCACCCGCCTGACCGAGATCGGCCAGTTCGCGACGATCGGAGATCTGCTCCCCGGTCAGACGGCTCCGTTCCGGATCTCGCTGAAGGTCAAGGACCTGCCGTTCACGGAGTCGACTCCGGGGGTGTACTGGATCGGCGTCCACGCCCTCGGCGACCACACCGCCGGCCGTGAGGTCGGCGGCCGCGCCCGCACGTTCATCCCGCTCGTCCCGGACGGGGCGCACACCGCGGTCTCGCTCGTCGTACCACTGCGCGAGCGGGTACGCCGCGATCACCTGGGTCAGGTGCTGGACACCTCGGACTGGTCCCGCCTGCTCGGCGACAACGGCCGGCTCGAGCGGATCGCCGCGCTGCTCGACACCGCCGGCGGGCTCCCCGCGACCATGCTCGTCGACCCGGCCGTGATCGACGCCGTGGGCTCGATCGCGGCGGACAACCCGCCGCTGTCGCTCGGGCAGAAGTCGTCGCAGACCCCCGCTCCGACGCCCTCGCCGAACCCGAGCGGCTTGGTGAGCCCGTCCCGCTCCGACAACCGGTTCGGGCCCCAGGATCGCCAGCACGCCGCCCGCTGGCTGGCGCAGGTCGGCGACGCGGCCACGTGGCAGCGCGTCCTCGGCCTCGGGTACGCCGACCCGGACACCGCCGCGCTCAGTCGCCGTCGCCCGCAGCTGATCGACCTTGCCGCCAAGGAGTCCGCCGCCGCGTTCAAGCGCCTCGGCATCGACAGTGCGCCTGCGGTGGCGCCCCCGTCGGGGTGGCTCGAGGACGGGGCGCTCCACTCGATCCCCCAGGACACCACGATCCTCGTCTCCGACCACGCCGCACCGCGCACGCGCACGCACTGGCGCACCCCCGAGCGGCAGGACCTGGTCTTCACCGACGAGCAGGCGGCGTCCGGTGGCCCGGGGCCCACCCCCCCGCTCGACGCGCTGGCCGTGCGGCAGCGGATCGTCTCGGACGCCGCGCTGCGGGCGATCGGAGGCTGGTCGAGCCCCATGGTGGTGGAGCTGCCGGCGAATTGGGACCCCGGACCGGACTGGCAGGCCGCCGACCTGTTCGGCGGCCTGAACGTCCCCTGGCTCGACCTGCTGCCACTGGACCAGGCTCCGCGCAACACGCCCGTGTTCGACGCTGCGCTCGGCTACCCCGCGAGCGAGCGCCGTGCCGAGATCGGGATGGCGAACGTCTCCGCCGCACGCACCCTCACGTCGACGGCGTCCGTGATGGACGAGCTGCTGCGCAGCACCAACGACGTGAAGCACGGCCTCACCGGCATCGCGCTCGAGGCGGTGAGCCTGAACGCCCGCCGCGACCAGCTCCGCGCGCGCTCCCAGGTCCTCGCGGCGAACGCCACCATGCGCGGCCGCCTGGACGAGGTCTCCGTCGTCGGCACCGACTTCGTCACGCTCTCCGGGGGCGCGGGGACGATCACGGTCACCCTGGTCAACCAGCTCGACCAGCCGATCACGGTCGGCATCAGACCCCGGGTGAGCAGTCCCGACGTGAAGATCCAGGCTCCGAAGGCCCTCGACCTCGCCCCCGGTCAACGCACGGTGCTACGACTGCACGCCGAAGCATCGTCGATCGGCGTGCACGAGGTCACGCTCACTCCCGTCACCGCGCAGGGCTCGGAGCTCGGCACGCCCCTGACGTTCAGCCTGCGCACCAGCCAGGTCGGCATGCTGATCTGGGGCGTGCTGATCGGCGGCAGCGTGCTGCTCGTCGTGATGATCCTGCGCCGGATCCTCCGCGGAGTCCGCGAGCACCGTTGGCGCGGCCAGTGAGCCGGCCACTCCGCCGGGTGTCCCGGTGAGCGGCCGGCACGCCGCCCAGCCGTCGGTCCTGGGCTCGAGCGCGGTGATGGCCGCCGGCACCGTCGTGTCCCGGCTCAGCGGCTACGTGCGCTCCACGCTCCTGGCGGCAGCGCTCGGCACCGCCCTGCACGCCGACGTGTTCAACATCGCGAACACGATCCCGAACATGCTCTACATCCTGCTCGCCGGCGGCGTGTTCAACGCCGTCCTGGTGCCGCAGCTGGTGCGCGCGATGCGGCACGACGAGGACGGCGGGTCGGCGTACACCAACCGGGTGATCACACTGGCCGCCGTCTTCCTCCTCGCGGTGAGCGCTCTCCTGGTCATCGGCGCGCCGCTGGTGATGCGGGTGCTGCTGGACCCGGCGTACTTCAGCGCGGAGTTCACCGCGCAGCGGGAGTCGATCATCGACCTCGCCCGCTACTGCCTCCCGCAGGTGTTCTTCTACGGCATGTTCGTGCTGGTCGGGCAGGTGCTCAACGCCCGCGGCCGCTTCGGGCCGATGATGTGGGCACCGATCGCCAACAACCTCATCTCGGTGCTGGTCCTGGTCGTCTATCTCGTCACCGTCGGGGCCGCCCACGGCAACGAGCTGTGCGGCGCCTACTCCAGTGGCGCGGAGGCGCTCCTGGGCATCGGATCGACGCTCGGCATCGCGGCCCAGTTCCTGATCCTGGTGCCCTACCTGCGCCGCGCCGGAGTGACCTTCCGGCCCCGCTTCGACCTCCGGGGCAGCGGCCTGGGCCACACCTTCCGGCTGGGCCTGTGGACGGTGTTGTTCGTGGTGGTCAACCAGGTCGCCTACACCGTGGTCGTCCGACTGTCCTCGAGCGGCACGATCCGGGACGCCGGTAGCTGCAGCGTGGCCGACCAGGGCACCGGCTACACGATCTACTCCGGCGCCTACCTGCTGGCGATGGTGCCGCACGCGATCATCACGGTCTCGCTCGCCACGGCCGTGCTGCCCCGGCTCTCCGCGTACGCCGCCGACGGGGAGCTGCGTGCTCTCGGCGGGGCGGTCTCCGGCACGCTGCGCTCGACGTATGCCCTGGTGCTGCCGGTGATCGCGCTGGTGCCGATCGTCGCCCCTGACCTGGCCAACATCGTCTGGGCCTACGGCTCGGCGAGCACGTCCTACACGCGCTTCGTGAGCTCGCTCTCGCTGTTCGCGCTCAGTCTGGTCTTCTTCACGGTCCACTACCTGATGCTGCGCGGGTTCTACGCCCTGGAGCAGACCCGGCGGGTGTTCTACATCCAGTGCGTGGTCGCCGCGGTCAACATCGTCGCCGCGGTGGTGCTCACCCGTGACATCGATGCGGCCGAGACCGCCCCGCGGCTGGTCATCGCCTACACGCTCTCGTACGTCGTCGGCGCCGTGCTGTCCTACCGCCAGTTCTCCGTGCAGGTCGGCGGGCTCGGTGGACAGCGGCTGCTGCGGTTCGCCGTCCGGATCGGGCTGGCGGTCGGAGGCTCCACCCTCCTGGCCTGGCTCGCGCGAGAAGGTGTGCATCGCCTGCTCACGGGCACCGACAAGCTCTCGGTGCTCGTGCATCTCGGGGTGATCGGCCTCGTGGGCGGCGTGAGCTACCTGTTCATCGCCCGGCTGGTGCGGCTCGACGAGGTCGGCGAGATGGCTCGCGCGCTCACCGGCCGGATCCGTCCGCGTTCGTCGGCCTCCCGCTGACCCCGCGCCCTACGATTGTCCGGACCCGTCGGACCGGACGAGGAGGAACGTGCCCCCCAGCTCGATCAGCCGCGGCGCCGTGCTCGGTGGCCGGTACCAGCTCGAGGACCTGCTCTCGGACCACGAGGGTGCGCGCTTCTGGCGGGCCACCGACACCGTCCTCGCGCGCAGCGTCGCGGTGCACGCGCTGGCCAGCACGGACGCCCGCGCGGCGGGCGTGTTGGAGGCAGCCAGGCATTCGGCCCAGGTGAGCGACCCGCACTTCCTGCGCGTCCTGGACTGTGACGACGACGACGGGCTGACCTGGGTGGTCAACGAGTGGGGCGAGGGCGTCTCGCTGGACGTCATGCTCGACCGCAGCACGCTTCCGCCGACCCGGGCAGCCTGGCTGGCCCGTGAGGTCGCCGAGGCGATCGCCACCGCCCACGCCCGGGGCGTGCACCACGGACGTCTCAACCCCGAGGCCGTGCTCGTCACCGAGTCCGGCTCGGTCAAGGTGATCGGCTTCGTGGTGAACGCCGCCTTCGAAGGCCCCACGCCGCCCCACCCGGCGTATGGGAGCCTGGGCCCCCGCGAAGCCGACGTGATCGACGTCGCCGGCATCCTGTACGCCGCGCTCACCGGTCGCTGGCCGGGCGTGGCCAGGTCGCGGGTGCCGCTCGCTCCGCGCGAGGGCCGACGGCCGCTGCGACCCCGCCAGGTGCGCGCCGGCGTGCCCCGGACCCTGGACGCGATCTGCGACCGGGTGCTGAACAAGGAGGCGGCGCAGCACTCCCTGCCGATCGAGACCGCGCACGAGATCGCGGCGGCGCTCGCGGACTTCGTCGGCGACCCCGCGGTTGCCGCACCGGTCGACGTGCCGAGCATGTACGCCGATCCGCCGGTCGCCGAGCCCGCTCAGGTCGAGCCGCCCACGGTGATCGGCGCGGCCGCCGACCAGGACGCACCCGCGTCCGACCTCGAGGACACCGCGGCCACCGGGCCGGCAGCTCCTGCCCAGCCGGATCCGGTCGTCGATCCGGACGCCACCATGGCGGCCCCGCCACCGACCTGGCTCGAGCACGCCGAGCCGGAGGCCTGGGAGCCCGAGCCCGCTCCGCCCCTGGAGGAGGTCGCGCCGCGACCGCTGTTCGCCGACCACGAGCGCCGGGTCCCCCCGGGTGCACCGCCTCCCCCCGCCCCGCCGGTCTCGGCGGGGACCGCCGCGACTCCTCGTCCCGCCTCCGACAACGGCACCGGCAGCTCCCGGTACTGGCCGTTCGAGGACCCCGACGACACCGGCAGCTTCTCCGGCAAGGAGGGCCGGTCCTGGCTGCAGCTGGCGGCCGTCATCGCGGTCACGATCGGGGTGCTCGTCGCGATGTTCATCGCCTTCAACGTCGGTCGTGGCAAGGACCCGTCGCCGTCGCCGGGTGCGACTGCCTCAGCCAAGCCGACCCCCAACGGGGCGCTGGTCCGGATCACCTCGGCCCGCGACTTCGACCCCGAGGGCGACCCGCCGGAGGAGAACCCCGACCAGGTCTCCTTGGCCATCGACGGCAAGCCCGACACCGGCTGGCGCACGATGACCTACAAGGACAACCCGCACCTGGGCGGCCTCAAGAGCGGCGTGGGGCTGGTCCTGGACCTCGGGTCCGACCAGGAGGTCGGCTCGGTGGAGGTCCGGCTGGTCGGCTCACCGACCGACCTCGAGCTCTACGCGACGCCGCCGGGCGTCAACGACCCGCCCGCGGAGCTCTCCGACGCCCGCCGCCTCACCAGTGTCTCCGCGGACGGCACGAGCGCTCTGCTGCGCGTGGATCCCGCCGTGCACACCCGGTTCCTGGTGGTGTGGCTGACGAAGCTGCCGCCGGTCACGGGCGGCGGCTACCGCGGAGAGATCGCCGAGGTGACGGTCCGCTCGTGAGCGGCACCGGGGACGACCGATGACCGCGACCCACGACGAGCGGACGGACCCCGAGCTCCTGGAGGCACACCGCACCGGCGACCCGGACGCGTTCGGTGTCCTCTTCACCCGTCACCGCGACCGACTCTGGGCGGTCGCGCTGCGCACCACCGGCAACCCGGAGGACGCCGCGGACGCGCTCCAGGAGGCGATGATCTCCGCATTCCGGCGAGCAGCGTCGTTCCGGGGCGACGCCCAGGTGACGACGTGGTTGCACCGCATCGTCGTGAACGCCTGCCTGGACCGGCTCCGGCGCAACAAGGTCCGGGTCGCGCAGCCACTCCCCGACGATCTCGAGGAGTACGCCGGGCGGGGCGCCGTCCTCACGAGCAGCGACGACTCGACCGATCCGGAAGCCCACGCCGTGATGACGGACCGTCGCGCCGTCGTCCTGGCCGCCCTCGACCTGCTGCCACCTGAGCAGAAGGCGGCCGTCGTGCTAGTGGACGTGGAGGGCTACCCCGTCGAGGAGGTCGCGCGCATCCTCGACTGCCCGACCGGCACGGTGAAGAGCCGCTGTGCCCGTGCTCGCGCCCGGCTGGCCGCGCTGCTGAGCGAGACCGGCATCACCGGAACCCGCAGCGCACCCGGCACGTCGGATCAGGGAAGCCGGACGACCACCCGCCAGGAGCCGGAGCAGCAAGGAGGTGCACGCGCGTGAGCGACCCACACGAGCCGGCGCGCGACGACGCCCGCGCCGACGAGTCCGATCTGGAGCAGCCGGCCTTCGACGACCCCGGGCATGCCTGGGTGCGCGACCTGCTGGCCGACGCCCGGGTGACCACCGCCCCTCCGGCCGACGTCTCCTCCCGGCTCGACGACACGCTCGCCGCCCTGCAGGCCGAGCAGCAGGCGCCGGCGAACGTCGTACCCCTGCGCCGACGGCTCCGGCCCCGCCTGGCGGTCGCCGCTGCGGCCGTGATCGTCGCCGCGGCCGGCGGCGTCGTGGTCACCCAGCTGCAGGGGGGCCCGACCGGCTCGAACTCGACCAGCAGCGGCGCAGCCGACAGCACCGCCCGGAAGGCCGCGCCTCCCAGCGGCCCGAGCGGAGCGGGGCCGCAGGCGCTGTCCGGCACGGCGGTCCCCTCGCTGTCCAGGACGTCGTTCGCCACCGACGCGGCCGCCCTCATGCGCACGATCGCCGCCGACCGGAACCAGGTCGGCCAGGACAGCGCCCAGGCGCTGCCGTCCCCCACGTCCGTACCGGGTGGCACCCCGGGCGCAGCGGGCTCCACGTCGGAGGGACTGGCCAGCGCCCAGGACCTTCGCGCACCGGCTCTGACGGCGACTCCGCCGTCGTTCGAGACCGACCGGCGGTCCCCGGGCCAGGACGAGTGCCGAGGTCCCGCCGTCACGGGTGCGGTCACCCTGCCGGCACTGCTCGATGCGACCCCGGTCGCCCTGGTCTTCCGGGCGCCGACGGCCGCCGGTCAGCGGGTGGAGGCGTGGTCCTGTGACGGGTCCTCGATGCTGGCGCAAGCCACGATCGGACCGTGACCGGGAAGACATCGGTCCCGGCCCTGGCCGGGAATCAGCCGTGCCTAGGATCTGTTGTGCAGGCGAGTCCATCGAGAGCAGGCAGCACATGACCAGCAATGACCCCCGCAACGTCATCATCATCGGCTCCGGTCCGGCCGGCTACACCGCCGCGGTGTACGCCGCCCGCGCGAACCTGGAGCCGCTCGTGTTCGAAGGCGCCGTGACCGCCGGTGGCGCGCTGATGAACACCACGGAGGTGGAGAACTTCCCCGGCTTCCGCGAGGGCATCCAGGGCCCGGCGCTCATGGACGAGATGCGGGCACAGGCGGAGCGCTTCGGTGCCGAGCTCGTGGCCGACGACGTGACCGAGGTCGACCTCACCGGTGAGGTCAAGGTCATCACGACCGCAGCGGGCACCTTCACGGCGCGCGCAGTGATCCTGGCGATGGGCTCGAGCTACCGCAAGCTGGGCCTCCCGGACGAGGACCGGCTGTCCGGTCACGGCGTGAGCTGGTGCGCGACCTGCGACGGGTTCTTCTTCCGTGACCAGCACATCGCGGTCGTCGGTGGCGGTGACTCCGCGATCGAGGAGGCGACGTTCCTGTCCCGCTTCGGCTCGAAGGTGACCCTGATC
Organism: Marmoricola sp.; assembly: GCA_036261595.1. Classification (GTDB taxonomy): domain Bacteria; phylum Actinomycetota; class Actinomycetes; order Propionibacteriales; family Nocardioidaceae; genus Marmoricola. Next base: position 3,591 of record DATAKN010000297.1, on the reverse strand, counting down.
CACCGCCGCGACGAGCTGCGCGCCTCCAAGATCATGCAGGAGCGCGCGTACGCCGACCCGAAGATCGAGTTCGCCTGGAACTCCGAGGTCGCCGAGATCCACGGCGACGAGAAGCTCACCGGTGTGACCCTGCGTGACACCGTGACCGGTGAGACCCGCGAGCTGCCGGCCACCGGCCTGTTCATCGCGATCGGGCACGACCCGCGCTCCGAGCTGGTGCGCGGTCAGGTCCGGCTCGACCAGGAGGGCTACGTGCTCGTCGACCACCCGCGTACGGTCACCGACGTCCCCGGCGTGTTCGCCTGCGGCGACCTCGTCGACCACATCTTCCGGCAGGCGATCACCGCGGCCGGCACCGGCTGCGCAGCCGCGCTCGACGCCGAGCGGTACCTGGCCGACCTCGACCAGGCCGTCGCGACCCACGACCCGGTCCAGGCCACCGTCTGACCCGGCGCGGGCCGCGCGCCGGGAAGAAATGTCCCGGAGACCGTGTTCAATGACCCGTAACCACCGATCACCCACGCCTGACCCCAAGGAGTGCTCATGGCCGACCTGCAGGCCGTCACCGACGCCGACTTCGAGACCGAGGTCCTGAAGTCGGACACGCCCGTCCTCGTCGACTTCTGGGCCGAGTGGTGCGGACCGTGCCGCCAGGTCTCCCCGATCCTCGACGAGATCGCGGCCGAGCACAGCGACAAGCTGCGCCTGGTGAAGATGAACGTCGACGAGAACCCCGTCACCCCCGCGGCCTACCGCGTCACGGGCATCCCGACGCTGAACGTCTACCGCAACGGCGAGGTGATCAAGCAGATCGTGGGCGCCCGCCCGAAGGCCGCGCTCCTGCGCGAGCTCGCCGACATCATCGGTTCCTGAGCCAGCCGAAGGACCCAGCAGCACAGACCAGGCGCGTCGGGCGCGACGGGCATCCGGACCCCGTCTTGGCTCCCGGCGCGCTCGGCTGTTTCACTAGGCACAACGACGGGCCGCTCGGGTCGCCGTCGAGGACAGGTGAGACGAGGAGGCCGGTTGAACCCGACCGCGAACACCACCTTCCGCCGGGGTGACGCCGGACCGGCCGTCACCCAGATCGTCGGGTTGCTCGACCGTCTCGGGCTGATCGACGGCGAGCTGCCGACGTCGTACGACGATCGGGTCGAGCTGGCCGTGCGCGCCTTCCAGCAGCAACGCGGGCTCCACGTCGACGGCGTGGTCGGCGCCGCGACGTTCCGTCGGCTCGACGAGGCGCGATGGACGCTGGGTGACCGGATCCTGACCCACCTGCCGGGCAATCCGATGGCGGGCGACGACGTGTTCGCGCTGCAGCGCCGCCTGCTCGAGCTCGGCTTCAAGGTCGGACGGATCGACGGCTACTTCGGTCCCCAGACCGAGGCCGGCCTGCGCGACTTCCAGCACAACTTCGGCATCCCGGCCGACGGCACCTGCGGCCCGACGACACTGAAGGCACTGACTCAGCTCGCACCGATGGTGCGCGGCGGCGCGCCGAACGCGATGCGCGCCCGCGAGCGGATCCGCGCCGAGGGCCCCCAGCTCGGCGGCAAGATCGTCGTCATCGACCCAGCCCGCACGGACAAGCTGCCCGCCGAGTACGTCGCCCAGGCCGAGGAGGTCGTGCACGACCTGGCCGCGCGCATCGAGGGCCGGCTGGTCGCCACCGGGGTGCAGGCCTTCCTCACCGCCTCCCGGGCCGGACGCCACCGCTCGACGCCGGCGCACGGTTCCGGACAGGCCGAGGACCTCGAGCGGGCGACGTTCGCCAACCGCACCGACGCCAACCTCTGCATCTCGGTGGCTGTTGACGCCTCCACCAACCGCGACGCCTGTGGCGTGGCCACGTACTTCTTCGGCACCGGTGACGGCGAGACGTGGTCGTCGACCGGTGAGCGGTTGGCCGGGCTGGTCCAGCGCGAGATCGTCGCTCGCACCGACCTGGTGGACCTGCGCTGCCATGCCAAGGCGTGGGACCTGCTGCGCCGTACCCGCATGCCCGCCGTGCAGCTCGACGCCGGCTACCTCTCGAACCCCGGTGACGCACGCCGGTTGGCTGATCCAGGCTTCCGCGACGTGCTGGCCGAGGCGGTCGTGGTGGCCGTTCAGCGGTTCTACCTGAGCCCCGAGGCCGACGCCCACACGGGAGTGCTGCGGCTCAGCGAGCTTCGTTCCGCCATCCGCGCGATGGACTGACCCGGCGGGCCGGCTCGGTCCCGCGGGGCACCGTCGGGCTGGTCGGCCGCGGCACACGCCGTTTGGCGCCGACCACGCCGAGCAGACGCTCGAGCGCCGTCTCGAACTCCTCCCGCCAGGAGATCGTGGTGCTCAGATCCATCCGCATCCGCGGGTACGTCGGGTGCGGGCGATGGGTCCGGAACCCCACGGCGAGCAGGAAGTCGACCGGCAGCACGCATTCGGCATGGGGGTCCTCCGGTCGCGGGCGGACGGCGCCGAACGCCTCGACCGCCCCGATCCCACCGTGCTTGATCAGGTCCTTGGCCATGGACTGCACGAGCACGCGCCCGAGCCCCTGGCCACGATAGGCCGGGTCGACGTACCCGGTGGCGAGCAGGACGGCGTCAGGGCTGACCGGCGCCGTCGCGAAGCCCGCGCTCCCGGGCAGGTGCACCGCCGGCGCCCACATCAGGTGACCCACCACCTGGTCGTCGACGCGGACGACCCGGCCCACCGAGCCCCAGTCGCGCAGCATGGTGGAGAGCCAGGCGGCCTTCTCCTCAGCCTCATGGCCGCGGACCTGCTCGCGGCGTACCGGGTCGAGCTCCCAGAACGTGCACGTCCGGCACGGCCCGGGCAGCAGTGCCAGGTTGTCCAGCGTCAGTCGCTCGACCTGTCGTCCCATGTCGGCCATCGTAGGCCGCGGTGCGGCGCCTGGGTGGGGCGTCAGCGTCGCAAGGTGGCCAGGAAGTCGGCGATCCGGCCGATCGCCTCGGTGAGCGTGTCCACGTCGGGCAGGGTCACCAGCCGGAAGTGATCGGGCTCGAACCAGTTGAAGCCGGTGCCGTGGGTCACCAGGATCTTCTTGGCCCGCAACAGGTCGAGCACGAACTCCTGGTCGTCGTCGATCCCGAACATCTCGGTGTCGAGCTTCGGGAAGCAGTACAGCGCGCCCATCGGCTCGGTGCAGGTGACGCCCTCGATCTTGTTCAGCAGTTGCCACGCGGTCTTCGACTGCTCGTAGAACCGGCCGCCGGGCACGATGTACTCGTTGATCGACTGGTAGCCGCCGAGCGCGGTCTGGATCGCGTGCTGGCCCGGGACGTTCGAGCACATCCGCATGTTGGCGAGCAGGGTCAGGCCCTCGATGAAGTCCGTGGCCATGTGCTTGGGTCCGGAGATCCGCACCCACCCGGCCCGGTAGCCGCAGACCCGGTAGGCCTTGGACAGACCGCTGAAGGTCAGGCACAGGACGTCGTCGCCGGAGTACGTCGCGGTGTGGTGGTGCACGGCGTCGTCGAACAGGATCTTCTCGTAGATCTCGTCGCTGAAGATCACCAGCTCGTGGCGCCGGGCGATGTCGACGAGTCCCTTGACGACGTCCTCGCTGTAGACCGCACCGGTGGG
>DATAKN010000290.1:0-10941 GCA_036261595.1 Marmoricola sp. | reverse complement strand
CGAGCGCGGCGCGACGGCGTACCACCGGGCGGGCCTCGACGCGCTGGAGCTGGGGGACGAGGCGATCGTGGAGGTCGACGACTTCTCCCTCGAGGGCCGCAGCATGCGCGTCGTGCGCCAGGCGGTGTCACGGTGCGACCGTGCCGGTCTGGTCACCGAGTGCCGCCGCGTCCGCGAGCTCGACGACGCGACCCGTGAGGAGCTCCGTGAGCGCGCCGACGCCTGGCGCGACGGCCACGTCGAGCGCGGCTTCTCGATGGCGCTCGGCCGGTACATGGACCCCGCCGACGGCGACTCGGTCGTGGTCATGTGCCGCGACCAGGACGGTGTGCTCCGCGGTCTGCTGAATCTCGTGCCGTGGGGTCCCGACGGCCTGTCGTTGGACCTGATGCGTCGCGACCGGGACACCGAGAACGGGATCGTCGAGCACATGGTCGTGGCCCTGTGGCGGGCCTGTCCGGCGCTGGGAGTCCGGAGGTTCTCGCTGAACTTCGCGGTGTTCCGCTCGGTGTTCGCCCGCGGCGAGCGCCTCGGCGCGGGTCCCGTGCTGCGGGCCTGGCGCTCACTGCTCATGGCGGCGTCGCGGTTCTGGCAGATCGAGTCGCTCTACCGGGCGAACGCGAAGTACCAGCCCACCTGGGAACCGCGGTTCCTGTGCTTCCGCCGAGCCGGAGACCTGCCCCGCGTCGGTACGGCGGCGCTGCGGGCCGAGGCCTTCCTGGTCGCGCCCGCATGGGCCCAGCGGATCATCGCGCGCCGGTAGCATGAGGTGACCTCGGTCAGCGTGCGTTCAGCCGGGCTACGGCAGGCTCCTGGGACACGCGTTCCAGGGAGGGGCGACATGCCGTTCAGCGCGACGACGCGAAGATGTCGTCCAGCAGGCCGTCCCCTGGCGCACGCCCCCGCTCACGGAACCACTCGTGGCCGAGGGCCAGGCGCAGGAGCGGGTCGGGAAGGCGCAACAGCAGCGCCACCGTCCGCACGCCCCGTCCGCCCGTCGTCTGCGAGGCGTGCGCGGCCAGCGACGCCTTCTTCGCGGCCAGCTGACCCCGGACGTCCACTCGATGCGTCAGCTCCGAGCGAGGCAGGTATGCCGTCGCGAACCGGGAGGCCGGCACCAGCCGACTCACCCCGGGGATCCAGCGCATCAGCGCCGCGACCCGCTGGAGCAGCACGCGGTCGACGGTTGCCTCGAGCACCACGGGGGTGCCGGCCAGCTCAGCGGCCAGGATGCCGACCCGGTGCACCTGCACGTGGTCGGGATGCCCGTAGCCGCCGTGTGCGTCGTACACGGTCAGCACGTCAGCCGATTCTTCGCGCAGGATCGCGGCCAGGCGCTCTGCGGGACCACTCGGGTCGGACTGCGCGAACGTCGGCACCTGGCCGGGCTCGACGGGTGTCAGCGGCCCCGAGCCCGAGTCGGGCCAGCCGAGCACCTCGACGCGGGCACAACCCAGCGCCCGGGCGGAGCGACGTAGCTCCTCGAGCCTGCGCTGCGCCAGCGGCTGCTCGCCCGGCTGCGCGTCTGCGGTCAGGCCGGCTTCTCCCGACGTGGCCGTCACGAGCACGACTCGGTGGCCCTCGGCCGCTGCTCGTGCCAGTGTGCCTCCAGTCAGCAGCGCCTCGTCGTCAGGATGCGCGTGGAAGGAGACGAGGGTGAACGCCACCGTCGAAGTGTTGCAGGCCCCGTCCCCGGAGATCGCCGCGGCGTCCCACCGTGGGACCGTCGTCCGGGTCCTGCGCGTGACCGGCGCGCTCGCCCTCGCCGCTGGCCTGCTGGGCTACGTCTTCCCGCACGTCGCGGGCACGACCGTGAGCGACGTACGCGCGGCGTTCTCCGCCGTCTCCGGTCGTGATGCCGCCATCCTCACCGTGCTGTGGGCCGCGGGGCTGTTCACGCACTCGTTCGTGCTGACCGGCGCCCTGCCCGGGCTGACCCGGTCCCGGGCTCTCACGCTCAACCTCACCGGCAGCGCGGTCGCGAACACGCTGCCCTTCGGCGGGGCCGCGGGCATGTCGATGAACTACGTCATGATCCGCGCCTGGGGTGTCGAATCGGCGGGGTTCGCGGCCTTCACGCTCGTGACGAACCTCTGGGTCGTGTTGATGAAGCTCGCCATGCCGGTGCTGGCGCTGGCGGCTCTGTGGGCTACGGGTGGCCCGGTGAGCCTGACGACGCGCTGGACCGCCGTGGTCTCGGTCTCGGCGCTGGTGCTCGTGCTCCTGGCCGTGGCCGGTGCGTTGGCCAGCCGTCGAGGCGCCGCCCGCGCTCTCGCGCTGGTCAGCCCCGCGGTGGTCGCCATCGGTCGCCTCGTCCGGCGGCAGGTCGACCCGGTTCGGCTCGAGGAGGGCGTGCTCGCCGCTCGTGACGCCATGGCGGCCGTGCTGCGGCGGCGGTGGGGCCAGATGTCGTTCGGGATGGTCGGCTACGGCCTGCTGCAGGCGCTGCTGCTCTGGGCGTCGCTGCACGCGGTCGGTGCCGACCTGCCGCCAGCGGTGGTGCTGGCCGGGTTCGCCGTCGACCGGGTGATGACGCTGGCCGTCATCACGCCCGGCGCCATCGGCTTCGCCGAGGCCGGTACGGCGGCCGCCCTGGTCGCACTCGGCGGCAGCCCGGGCGCGGTCGCCGCGGCCGTGCTGCTCTACCGCGGCTTCACGTTCGCGCTGGAGATCCCCGTCGGGGGCACCTGGCTCGCCGCCTGGCTGCTCCGCCGGCGCTGGCTGGCTCGCTCGGAACCAGCCGCCCCTGCGGCGGTGGAGCCGGCGGCCTGATGCGCATCCTCCACGTCACCGACGTCTACCGGCCTCAGCTCGGCGGGATCGAGCTCTTCGTCGACGACCTCGCCCATCGACAGGCCGCCGCAGGCCACGACGTCTCGGTGCTGACCGCGGCCCGCGGAGGCGCGGACGAGCCCGACGGCGAGGTCGAGGTGATCCGGACCCGGCCGACCCCGTGGCACCCGCTCGCGTCCCCGGCCGCCCGGGAGGCCGCCCTGACCGGTTCCTACGACGTCGTGCACGCCCACCTCTCGGTGGTGTCCCCGTTCGCGACCACGATCGGCCGGATCACCGACGAGGCCGGCATCGGGACGGTCAACACCGTGCACTCGATGTGGCGCAGCCGCCGGGCGATCGTCCGGGCCGTGCGGTCGCTCGCCGACTGGGACCGCTCCCATGCGATGTGGACGGCGGTCAGCCATCCCGCCGCCGCAGAGATGCGGGACATCCTCCACCCAGAGGCACCCGTGCGGGTCGTGCCCAACGCCATCGACGTCGACTGGTGGCGGGCCGGTTCCCGCCGACGCGCACCGGGCGCACCGGTCACCATCGTCAGCGTCATGCGCCTGGCCGGCCGCAAGCGACCCGTCGGGCTGCTGGAGGTGATCGAGGGTGTGCGCGCCAAGCTCGGCGGTGTCGTACCGGTGCGCGCGGTGATCGTCGGCGACGGCCCCCTCGCCCGGCGGGTCGAGGCGGAGATCCACCACCGCGGGCTCGGTGACGTGGTCGCGCTGGCGGGTCGGCTCTCGCGTGAGGAGATCCGCACCCTGTACGCCACGGCCGACCTCTACGTGGCGCCGGCGTACGAGGAGTCCTTCGGTCTCGCCGCCCTCGAGGCCCGGGCAGCCGGTCTTCCGGTGGTGGCCATGGAGTCCGGCGGCGTCCGGGAGTTCGTCGCCCACGGCGTCGAGGGCCTGCTGTGCCACGACGACGATGCCATGGTCTCCGCGCTCACCGCTCTGGTGGCGGACCCGGCTCTGCGCGAGAGGATCAGCCAGCACAACGTCACCCACCGCCCCGTCCAGGACTGGTCGGGAACGCTGGCGGGCTTCGACGACGCCTACCGCGCCGTACGCCGGGTGCACGCGCTGCGTCGGCGCACCGGGCAGCTTCCCGGCGAGTCTCCGGATCAGTCCTCGGTGCGCGCCTCGTAGCTGTTCTCGGGTGTCGGGGGCACGTCGCGCCGGTTCTGGGAGACGTCACCAGCGGCTGCACCTCGGACAGCAGCGTCCTCGGGGTCGTTGTCGAGCTGCTCGCTGACGTCACTGGCGTCGACGTCCTCCTCGGCGGGGACGCCGCTCACCTCCGGTTTGCCGCTGAACCGCGCCTTGTCGGCGACCCGCGTGTGGTGATCGTGCCCTGCGGCGGTGGGCGCTGCATCCGGGGTGAGGCCGTCGTCTTCTCCTGGCATGAGCACGTGGTACCCGCGGCCCGGGGCACCATGCTGCCGACGGGGTTTGCCACGCGTCGGATCGGGCACCGACGGCGGCATGAGGGCACTGACCTGGCACGGCACCCGCGACGTCCGTGTGGACACCGTTCCCGATCCGATCATCGAGCAGCCGACCGACGCGATCATCAAGGTCACGTCGAGCGGCATCTGCGGCTCCGACCTGCATCTCTACGAGGTGCTCGGGCCGTTCCTCGACCCCGGCGACATCCTCGGCCACGAGCCGATGGGCATCGTCGAGGAGGTCGGGAGCGAGGTCGACCTCAAGGTCGGCGACCGGGTCGTGATCCCGTTCCAGATCGCCTGTGGCTCGTGCGACATGTGCGACCTCGGACTGCAGACCCAGTGCGAGACCACCCAGGTCCGCGACCAGGGGATGGGCGCGGCGCTCTACGGCTACACCAAGCTGTACGGCTCGGTGCCCGGCGCCCAGGCGGAGTACCTGCGCGTGCCGCGGGCCGACTACAACCCCATCAAGGTCCCGGACGGCCCCTCCGACGACCGGTTCCTCTACCTCTCCGACGTGCTGCCGACCGCCTGGCAGGCGGTCGAGTACGCCGCCATCCCGACCGGCGGCACCGTGGCGGTGCTCGGCGTCGGTCCGATCGGCGACATGGCCTGCCGGATCGCCGCACACCGGGGTCACCGCGTGATCGCGGTGGACCTCGTCCCCGAGCGGCTCGCCCGCGTCCGCAAGTTCGGCGCGGAGACGATCGACCTGCGCGAGCTGGCCGGCAACGACGTCGCCGACATGATTCGCAACCTCACCGACGGCCGGGGACCCGACGCCGTGATCGACGCCGTCGGCATGGAGGCGCACGGGTCCTCGCTTGCCGGGATGGCGCAGAAGATCACCGGTCTGCTGCCCGACCGGCTCGCCGAGAAGCTCATGCAGACCGCGGGGGTCGACCGGCTGGCTTCGCTGCACGCAGCGGTCGACATCGTGCGCCGCGGCGGCACGATCTCGATCATCGGCGTCTACGGGGGCGCTGCCGACCCGATGCCGCTGCTGACGATGTTCGACAAGCAGATCCAGGTGCGGATGGGTCAGGCCAACGTCCGCCGCTGGGCCGACGACATCCTGCCGTTGCTGACCGACGAGGACCCGCTCGGCGTGGACAGCTTTGCCACGCACCGGATGCCGCTGGCGGAGGCCCCGCACGGCTACGAGATCTTCCAGCACAAGACCGACGGCGCCTGCAAGGTCGTCCTCAGCCCCTGAGGTCACCGTGCCGCGCGCGAACGACGTCCCGGGCGCCCAGGCGTGGGTCCCTGACCGACCCACGCTGTCGACTCTGCACGAGGCGGTGCAGGAGTGTCGCGGGTGCGACCTCTATCGCGACGCCACCCAGGCGGTGATGGGCTCCGGTGCCGCCGACGCCACGGTGATGTTGCTCGGCGAGCAGCCGGGGGACAAGGAGGACATCGCCGGTGAGCCCTTCGTCGGTCCGGCCGGCAAGCTCCTCGACCGGGCGCTCGCCGACGCCGGCATCGAGCCCGACGACACCTACGTCACCAACGCCGTCAAGCACTTCCGGTTCTCCGGTCGCCGCGGGAAGCAACGGATCCACAAGTCACCGAGCCGCGCCCAGGTGCTCGCCTGCGAGCCGTGGCTGGTCGCCGAACTGGAGGTTGTCCGCCCGCGCGGTGTGGTGATCCTCGGCGGCACGGCCGGCAAGGCGGTCTACGGGCCGGACTTCAAGGTCGGTGAGCAGCGCGGACGGCTCCTCGAGTGGCCCGCCGGCGGACACGGCGTACCGGTGCTGCCGGAGTGGGTCCTCGCGACGGTGCATCCCTCCGCGGTGCTCCGCTCCCGCGACCGCGAGGAGGCGTACGCCGCGTTCGTCGCCGACCTGCACGTCGTCGTCGGCGCCCTCGCGGGCGCACCGGGGGAATCGACGCAGAGGTCATGATCCACGGCGTCCTGGCCGAGCACGATGCGCAGGCTGGACGTGGCCTGCTGGCCGCGGCTGCCCCTACCGACGCCGAACAGCCGCTTCCGGCCGAAGCGGTCGGTGAGGTCTCGCTGCTTCCCGCCCCACTCGTCCCAGACCATGGTGTGGCCGCCCTGCGGCGCTGGGAGGCGTGAGCGCTCACGCCGGGGAGAGGAGCCTCCCGTGCTCGTGCGCGGCCGCTCGGTAGGATTCGGGCCGGGACCTACCCGAACCGAAGGGCATCATGAGCCTCCTCTCGTCCATGAAGACCGCCGTCGTGCGTCGCGTGGTCGCGCGCTCCGGTGGTGTCGACCTGACCAAGCTCGACCGGGTGCCCGAGCGGCTGTCCTGGCCGCTGAACCGCAACGGCGTCGACCCGACTCACCGGCTCAGCCGGATGCGCGAGGCCGACCCCGTCAAGTTGCACTCCTCCTTCCTCGGTCTGGAGATCTGGCTGGTCACCGGGTACGACGAGGCGCGCGACGTGCTCGCGAACAGCAGCCACTCCACCGACATCCGGCACCTGATGGGCAAGAGCGGTGACGTCGACAACGGCGACATCGGGGGGCTGGGGTTCACCGACCCACCGAAGCACACCCGCTTGCGCAAGTTGCTGACGCCGGAGTTCACGGTGCGCCGCCTCGAGCGGCTCAAGCCCGGCATCCAGCAGATCATCGCCGAGCAGCTCGACGAGACCGAAGCCGTGGCGCGGGCCAACGGCGGTGTCGTGGACCTCGCCCAGACGTTCGCCTTCCCGTTGCCCTTCCGGGTGATCTGCGACCTGCTCGGCGTACCCGACGAGGAACGCGACCGGTTCAGCACGTTGGCCTCGGCACGGTTCGACGTCTCCCAGGGCGGGGCCGGTGCGGTCGGCGCCATCGGAGGCTCGAGGGAGTTCCTGCTCGCCGAGACCGCCCGCCAGCGCCACGATCCCGGACCCGGCCTGATCGGCCAGATCCTGCGCGACCACGGCGACGAGATCAGCGACTTCGACCTCGGCGGTCTGGCCGACGGCGCCTTCACGGGCGGTCTCGAGACGAGTGCGTCGATGCTTGCGCTCGGCACCTCGGTGCTGCTCCAGCGTCGCGAGCTGTGGAAGTCGCTCGCCGAGGACCCCGACAGCGTCGAGCCGATCGTCGAGGAGCTGCTGCGCCACCTCGCCCCGGTGCAGGTGGCCTTCCCGCGCTTCGTCAAGGAGGACACCCGGATCGGGCGCCACCTGGTGAAGAAGGGCTCGATCGTGCTCGTGCACCTTCCGGCCGCCAGCCGCGACCCGCGGTCGACGACGGGGGAGGCCTTCTGCCCCGCGAGGGAGTCCTCGACCCACCTCGCCTTCGGCCACGGCATCCACCGCTGCGTCGGCGCCGAGCTCGGCCGCATGGAGCTGCGCGCGGCCTTCCCGGCCCTGGCCCGGCGGTTCCCCGACCTCCAGCTCGCCGTGGACCCCTCCGATCTGGAGTACCACGGCCGATCGATCGTGTACGGCGTGAAGGCACTGCCCGTGCGGCTCGGCGGGATCGTCGAGAGGTAGCAGCGGAGCGTCACACCTCGGCGGGGCTCGGCGCCTCCTCGTCGGCCCGCTCCGGTTCCGCGAGCAGGGGGGCGAACGCGAGCTCGGCGGCGCCCAGTAGTGACGCGTCGTCGCCGAGCGTCGACGGCCGGATGTCGAGCACGTCACGAGCCGCGATCAGCGTCTCCGGCGTGAGCCCTTCGAGCACGATCTCGCGCCGCGCCGTGTAGACCTGGCTCAGCAGCCCGCCCAGGACGACCACTTCGGGGTTGAACAGCGCGAAGACCGGACGCAGGCCCACGCCCAGCCAGTGGGCCACGCCGTCCACGGCGCGGCCGGCGCGGACGTCACCCTTGTCGGCGGCCTTGATCAGCTCGGCGACGGCCGGCGGACCGCCTCCCGGAAGTCGCCCCGCAGCGGCGAGCAGCTGGTTCTCGCCGACCTTGGTTTCCAAGCACCCGATCGCGCCGCACCGGCACTCGTCGCCGTTGCTGTCGACCATCACGTGACCGACCTCGCCGGCGAACCCGTTCGCTCCACGAAGCGGCATGCCGCGGACGAAGAATCCGCCGCCGATGCCGACGCTGCCGCTGAGGTAGGCGACGTCGTCGCACCCGACCGCGGCACCGCGCATGTGCTCGGCCAGCGCGCCGAGGTCGGCGTCGTTCGCGGTCACCACCGGCAGGCCGATCTCCTTGATCAGGAGGTCGGCGAACGGTACGTCGTTCCATCCGAGGTTGGGTGCGAAGCGGACCATCCCGTCGCTCTCGCGGACCGCCCCAGGCACGGAGACGCCCACGCCGAGGATCCGCGTGCCGAGCTCGAGCGACATCAGCTCGGCACACATCTGCCCGACCGTCTCGGCGACGCGCTCGCCGTCGTGCTCACCCCGCTGGTGCAGGCGGGTACGACGGTCCAGCACCACGCCGCCGAGCCCGACGGCCGCGACCGTGATCCGGTCGACGTCGAGCGCCACCGCCAGCACGGTCACGTCGTGGCGCGGGGCGACGACCAGCGACGGACGCCCTGAACGGCGGCTGGTGGTGCCCGGTTCCTCGCTCGGCGGCACCTCGACCAGCAGGCCGACGTCCTCGAGCCGACGGGTGAGGTCGCCGATCGTGCTGCGGTTGAGCCCCAGGGTGGTCGTGAGGGCGGCGCGCGTCGTCGGACCTTCCAGGTGCACCTGGGTCAGCAGCGCGCTCATGTTCGCGCGGCGGACGGCCTCCTGCCCGAGACCCGATCGTCTTGACACCACAGCCCTTTCCGTCGAGCCGTCAGACCCTTCCGCTGGCGGTTGCCCTGCGGCGGCTGATGGCGTCGACGCTGGCGGCGAGCAGCAGCACTGCGCCGGTGATCATGTAGACCCGGCCCTGAGGCTGGCCCTGCAGCGTCATGCCGTTGACGATCACGGTGATCACGATCGCGCCCAGGATGCCGTCGAGCACGCGGCCACGGCCGCCGAAGAGGCTGGTGCCACCGATCACCGCAGCGCCCACGGCGAACAGCAGGGTGTCGGACCCACCGGTCTGCGGGTTCACCGAGTTCGTCCGGCTGGCCAGCAGCACACCGCCGACCGACGCCAGCATCGAGCACATCATGAAGGCCGAGATCTTCACCGCAGCGACATTGATGCCCGCGCGGCGCGCGGCCTCCGCGTTGCCGCCCACGGCATACACGTGACGTCCCCAGGCCGTCCGGGTCAGCAGGAAGGTCAGGACCACGAGGAGCGCGGCGACGATCACGACCACGATCGGCACGCCCTTGAGCGAGGCGAGGAAGACGTTGCGGCTGCGCTCCTTCGACAGGTACGCCGTCGCCGCGATCACCACTGCGGCGAACACGGCCGACTTCAGCACCCAGACCAGGATCGTCGGCGTGGGCAGGTTGGCCCGCTGTCGCTGCAGGCGCCGGCTGAACCCGAGGGCCGCGAACGCGACGACGGTCAGGGCTGTGAACGCCCAGCCGAGCCAGAGCGGCATGTTCTTGTTCATGATCGCCAGCACGTGCGAGTCACGGTAGGGGATCGTGCCGCCGGCACCGGTCAGCAGCAGCAGGACGCCCTGAAGTGCGAGGAAGAACGCCAGCGTGACCACGAACGACGGCACTCCGAGCTTCGAGACCAGGACTCCGATGACGAAGCCCACGAGAGCCCCGAACAACAAACCGCCGAGCAGCGCGAGCGTCCAGTTCAGCCCCTGGTCGTTCATCAGCTTGCCGACCACCGCGGCGCCGACGCCACCGGTGTAGCCCGCGGAGAGGTCGATCTCGCCGAGGAGCAGCACGAACACCAGGCCCATTGCAAACACGGCGATGGCCGAGGTCTGCAGGATCAGGTTCGCGAAGTTGAACGCGTTGGTGAACTGGGTGCCCGACATGATCGTGAAGACGACGACCAGCACGATGGCACCGGCGGCTGCCGGCAGCGCGCCGACCTCGCCACCGCGCACGCGCGCCCGGTAGTCCTCGAACACGGCACCGAGTGACTGCGGACCCCGGGGGGCGGCCTCGGTGTGGACCGCTGCATCTGTGGTGCTCACGCGTCCACTCCCTTCGTGCCGAAGCGGCCGTCGCCGGTGCGGCCGGTGGTGATCAGCTCGACCACCTGGCTGTGGGTGACCTCGGACGCCGGTACCTGGGCGACCATGGACCCCAGGTAGAGGACCGCGATGTCATCGGCGACCTGCATGACGTCGTTCATGTTGTGGCTGATCAGCACGACGGCCAGACCCTTGTCGGCGAGGCGTCGTACCAGAGCGAGCACCTGCTCGGTCTGGGCGACGCCCAGCGCGGCGGTCGGCTCGTCGAGGATCACGACCCTGGAGTTCCACAGCACCGCGCGGGCGATCGCCACGGTCTGGCGCTGGCCACCGGAGAGCGACGCAACCGGAGTGCGCACCGACTGCAGGGTGCGGACCGACAGCCCGTCCAGGGTCTCCCGCGCACGGGTCTCCATGCTGGCTTCGTTCAGCAGACCGTTCGCGGTGACCTCGCGGCCGAGGAACATGTTGTGCACCACGTCGAGGTTGTCGCACAGCGCGAGGTCCTGGTAGACGACCTCGATGCCGAGGGCGTTGGCGTCGCGTGGGTTGTGCACGGTGACGGGTCGACCCTCGAAGAAGTACTCACCCGCGTCGAAGCCGTAGATGCCGGCGACGCCCTTGATGAGGGTGCTCTTGCCGGCGCCGTTGTCACCGACGAGGGCGGTGACCTGGCCGGCACGTACGTCGAAGTCGACGTTGTGCAGCACGTGGACGGCACCGAAGCTCTTC
>DATAKN010000288.1:0-6318 GCA_036261595.1 Marmoricola sp. | reverse complement strand
GGCGCGCTCCAGCAGGTCGTCGCTCATGGCCGCCACGCTATGCCATCGGCCACTCACCACGATCGCGCCATGATGGGCGCGACGGACGACGACAGGAGCACCCGTGCAGATCGGCATCCACTACTCGCGCTTCCCCGTGGCACCCGGCTCGACACGGGCGTCGACGCTGGCCGAGACCGCCCGCGTCGCGGACCAGGGTGGTGCGGCGCTGTTCACGGTGATGGACCACTACTTCCAGATGGAGCACTACGGCGGGCCGCCCGAGCCGATGCTCGAGGCCTACACCACGCTCGGTTTCCTCGCCGCCGTGACCGAGCGGATCCGTCTGGGGGTGCTGGTCACCGGCGCGACGTACCGGCATCCCGGTCTGCTCGCGAAGATCGTGACCACCCTCGACGTGCTGTCGGAGGGTCGCGCGCAGCTCGGCCTGGGTGCGGCCTGGTACGAGCGCGAGCATGCCGGCCTCGGGGTGCCGTTCCCGCCGATGAAGGAGCGGTTCGAGCGCCTCGAGGAGACGCTGCAGATATGCGCCCAGATGTGGAGTGACGACGACGGCGTCTACGCGGGCGAGCACTACCGGCTGGCCGAGACCGTCTGCGTGCCGCCGCCGCTGCAGACGTCCGGCCATCTCGGCGGACCTCCCGTGATGCTCGGCGGCAGCGGCGAGCGCAAGACCCTGCGCCTGGTGGCCCAGTACGCCGACGCGACCAACCTCTTCGCCGCCGACGGCGCCCAGGTCGGCCACAAGCTCGACGTGCTGCGTCGGCACTGCGACGACGTCGATCGCGACTACGAGACGATCCAGAGGACCGCGATCGTCAACGTGGACCCGGTCGCCGAGCGGGATGCGTTCCTTGCGCGGGTCGAGGAGTTCGGCCGGCACGGGGTCGAGCTGGTCACGCTGTCGCCGGTCGGGCCGGACCCGATCGCCTGGACCACCGAGGTGCTGGAGTCGGTCGCTCCGGTGATCCAGGACCTGTGAGCGCCTCCGACTACACGTTCACCGACTCCTGGGAGACCGCCGCTTCCAGGGAGGCGGTCTGCGAGGTGCTGCTCGATCTGGAGCACTACGTGGACTGGTGGCCGCAGGTGAGGGCGGTGGCGAGTGCGGGTCCCGACGACGCGATCGTGGTGTGCCGCTCGCGGCTGCCCTACGACCTCGAGCTTCGGCTGCACGCCGAGAGCCGTGGGCCGGAGCTGCTTCGGGTCGGCATCGACGGGCCGATCCGCGGGTACGCCGCGTGGCGGCTGACCCCCGTCGACGGCGGGACCCGGCTGGACTTCGAGCAGCGCGTGGAGGCGGTCGCGCGCAGCTTCCGGTGGGCGTCGTACGTCGCGAAGCCGCTGCTGGCGGCCAACCACACCTGGATGATGCGTGGCGCCGAGCGCGGTCGGGAGTCCAAGCTCAGCCGAGCGCGGCGATGACTGCGTCGTAGTCGGGCTCGTGGCCGATGTCGTCGACCAGCTGGGTGTGGACGACCGTGCCCTGCGCGTCGATCACGACGACTGCCCGGGCCAGCAGTCCCTCGAAGGCGCTGTCGACCAGCCGCACCCCGTAGTCCTCGCCGAACGACGAACGGAACGCCGACCCGACCGTGACGTTGTCGAGGCCCTCGGCCGCGCAGAAGCTGCCCAGGGCGAACGGCAGGTCCATCGACACGTTGGCCACGGTGGTGTCGGGCAGGCTCGATGCCAGCTCGTTGAAGCGGCGCACGCTGGCCTGGCACACACCGGTGCCGATGCTCGGGAAGATGCTGACCACCACCCGGCCGGTCAGGTCGCTCAGCGAGAGCTCGCGCAGGTCGGTGCCGACGAGCGTGAACGCCGGAGCCGGCGCGCCGACGGCCGGCAGCTCACCGGTGGTGTGGGCCGGAGTGCCGTCGAGTGCGGTGGTCGCCACGGTGTTCCTCTCGGTGGGTACGACGGCGCCGAGCCGGTCGAGTGACCGGCTCGGCGCCGTGGACGACAGATGGTGTCAGGCCAGCGATGCGTCGAGGGTGATCTCGACGCCAGCGAGCGCCTGGGAGACCGGACAGTTGGCCTTGGCGTCGGCGGCGAGCTCCGCGAACTTCGCCTCGTCGATGCCCGGCACGGTGCCGCGGGCGGTGATCGCGGACTTGGTGATGCCGGTGCCCGGCACGAACGTGACCACCGCGGAGACCTCGAGCCGCTCGGCGGGGGTCTCGTTCTTGGCCAGCATGTTCGAGAACGCCATCGAGAAGCACGCGGAGTGGGCGCCGGCGATCAGCTCCTCCGGGCTGGTCTTGCCGTTCGGCTCCTCCGCGCGAGAGGGCCACGACACCGGGTAGGTGCCGATGCCCGAGGAGTCGAAGGTGGTGTCACCGGAGCCCTCGAAGAGCGTGCCGGTCCAGACGGTGGTTGCCTTGCGGTCAGTCATGGGCCCTTTCTACACCCGCCGTCCGCACCGGTGTCCGGGCGCTTCACGTCGTGAGAGGGCACTCGGCAGGTGGTTCCGCGACGAATGCCGGGACCCCACTCCGGCCCCATCCCGGACTGGTCAGGGCAGGAAGCGGGGACCGAAGCTGGGGACGACCTTCTTGAACGCGGCGGTGCGGGCTGCCTTCGTGTTCGCCACGGCCAGCAGCACGAGCTGCTCCGCGCGCTCGCGGGCGAAGGTGGCCCGCGGTGAGGCGGTCCAGGTGCGGTTGAACAGCCGCTTCGCCGCAGCCACCGAGTCGGGGGAGCGTTGTGCGATCTCGCGAGCGAGGTCGAACGCGGCCGCGACCGGGTCGGCGGCGAGCTCGGTCACCAGCCCGAGGTCCGCGGCTTCCTTGCCGCTGAGCATCGCCGCGGTCATGGTCAGGCGCTTGGCCGTGTCGATGCCGACCAGCTCGGCGAGGCTGCGGATGCCGGTCATGTCCGGGATCAGTCCCCAGCGCGCCTCGAGGACCGACCACTCCGAGTCCGGCGTCGCGGTCCGGAAGTCGGCGGCCAGGGCGATCTGCAACCCGCCGCCGTAGCAGTGGCCGTCGACCGCGGCGATCACCGGCACCGGCAGCCGCCGCCACGCCCAACACGCCTCCTGGAACGTGTTGGTGCCGCGCCAGGGCACCGGCACGAACGCCTTCACGATGCCGGCAGGGCTCTTCAGCGCCGAACCGAAGTCCAGTCCGGCGCAGAACGACGCCCCCTCGCCGCTGAGCACCACCGCGCGCAACGTCCGGTCACGGCGCAGCTCCCGCGCGGTCGCGACCAGCTCGTCGAGGGTCTGCAGGGTGAGCGCATTCAGCTTGTCCGGCCGGGTCAGCCGCACATGGGCGATGCCGTCGACGGTCTCGTGGGCGACGTACTTCCGCTGGGTCATGCGGCGTATGTTACCTACCAGTAGTGCCACGCCGGCTCAGGCGTCGATGGTGGACATGTCGCCGTACCGCTCGCCGGCGACGGCGTCGCGGGGGACGGCCTGCTCGAGGGCGGTGAGGTCCTCCTCGGTGAGCTCGACGTCCGCGGCCGCGACGTTCTCCTCGAGGTAGCGGACCCGCTTGGTGCCGGGGATCGGCGCGACACCGAGGTCGTGGCGGGGTCCCTGGGCGAGCACCCAGGCGAGTGCGAGCTGGCCCGGCGTGCAGCCCTTGGCCTCGGCGAGGTCGGTGATCCGGCGTACGAGGGCCAGGTTCGCCTCGAGCGCCTCGCCCTGGAAGCGCGGGAAGTACGCCGTGCGGCGCGAGTCGCCCTCGCTCAGGGACTCCTCGCTGGTGATCCGGCCGGTCAGCAGCCCACGGCCCAGTGGAGAGTACGGGACCAGCCCGATGCCCAGCTCGAGCAGGACCGGCAGGATCTCGTCCTCCAGGTCGCGGGTGAACAGGGAGTACTCCGTCTGCAGCGCGGTGATCGGGTGCACGGCGTGCGCCCGCCGGATCGTCTCCGGCGAGGCCTCGGACAGCCCGAGGTGGCGCACCTTGCCGGCCTCGACGAGCTCGGCCATCGCGCCGACGGTGTCCTCGATCGGCACGGTCTTGTCCACCCGGTGCTGGTAGTAGAGGTCGATGTGGTCCAGGCCGAGACGTTCGAGGGAGGCGTCGCACGCGGCGCGCACGTACTCGGGTCGGCCGTTCACGCCGACGCGGGTGCCGTCGGGCCGGCGCTCGTTGCCGAACTTCGTGGCCAGCTGGACCTCCTCACGACGCCCGGCGATCGCCTTGCCGACGAGCTGCTCGTTGGTGAACGGGCCGTACATGTCCGCGGTGTCGAGGAAGCTCACGCCGAGGTCCAGGGCGCGATGGATGGTCGCGATCCCGTCGGCTTCGTCGGGGGCACCGTAGAACTCCGACATGCCCATGCAACCGAGTCCGAGAGCGGAGACCTCGAGCGGTGCGGCGGTCCCGAGAGTGCGTCGTGCGATCGTGGTGTCAGTCATGCACCCATCGAAGTTCTTCGAGTGCGCTCCAAGTCAAGGGCCTGCTCCAGCTGACCTTCATAGAGGCCGATCTTGTGGTCGATCGCGCGCAGGTGCGCGGTGACCTCCCGCAGCTGGGCCTCGACACGTTCGCGGTGGGCCTCCAGCAGCTCGAGGCGCTCTGCCTCGTTGCCGGCGCCGGCGCGGACGAGCTCGGCGTACCGGCGTACGTCGCGGATCGGCATGCCGGTCGAGCGAAGCCGGGTGATCATCTCGATCCAGGTGAGGTCGTGCTCGCTGTAGCGCCGGTGCCCGGAGACCGCACGGTCGACGGCGCCGAGCATCAGACCGTCACGTTCGTAGTACCGGAGGGTGTGCGCGGTCAGCCCGCTGCGTGCCGCAGCCTCGGCGATGGTCAGGCTCATGGACGCAAGTCCATGCCTGGAGTGCGCTCGAAGTCAACCGGCTCCGGGCCGTGCTCAGATCCCCGGCACGATCGCGCCGAGCAGCCCGCCCATCCGGGTGGCCGCGGCGTTGCCGGCCGCGAGCACCTCTTCGTGGTTGAGCGGCTCGCCGGTGATGCCGGCGGCGAGGTTGGTGACCAGCGAGATGCCGAGCACCTCCAGGCCGGCCTCGCGGGCGGCGATCGCCTCGAGCGTCGTGCTCATGCCGACCAGGTGGCCGCCGATCGCGCGAACCATGCCGATCTCGGCGGGGGTCTCGTAGTGCGGGCCGCGCAGCTGCACGTAGACGCCCTCGTCCAGGTCCGGCTCCACCTCCCGGCACAGGGCCCGGAGTCGTGGGCTGTAGAGGTCGGTCAGGTCGACGAAGTGCGCACCCTCGATCGGTGACGTCGCGGTCAGGTTGATGTGGTCGCTGATCAGCACCGGCGTGCCCGGCGACCAGGTCTCCTTCAGCCCGCCGCAGCCGTTGGTCAGGACGATCGCGCGGCAGCCCGCCGCCGCCGCCGTCCGAACGCCGTGCACCACCGCGCGCACGCCCAGGCCCTCGTAGAAGTGCGTGCGGCCGAGGAAGACGAGGAGCTGCTTGTCGCCCGCCCGCACCGACCGGATCCGGCCGGCGTGCCCGACGACCGCCGGCGGGGCGAAGCCCGGCAGGTCGGTGGTGGCGATGTCGGCGGTCGCCTCACCGAGGGCGTCGACCGCCGGCAGCCAGCCCGAGCCCATCACGAGCGCGACGTCGTGCCGCTCGACACCGGTGAGCTCGGCCAGGACACGGGCGGCGTCGGCGGCCGCCTCCGCGGGCGTCTGTGCGGTGGCGGCGGGGGAGTCGGTCACGGCCCGACTCTCTCACGACCGGCGTCGGTCCTGGCCCCCCGGGGATGATTCGCCGAGGCGTCTGTTCTGTCTTCGTTTGCGACGCCTCGGCGGTGGGGGGCGGGGAGGAAGGACGCCGGTCAGCCGCCGAAGGTGCTCCGGCAGGGGCGCTGTCGCAGCGCGGCGACGTAGTCGCTCGGGGCGTCCGCGGCCTCGGCGGCGTCGGCCAGCACCCCGAGGTAGGAGGCCGACGGCAGCCCGCCTTCGAACGCGTCGAGCACGTAGATCCACGCGACGCACTCCTCGGTCATGGTCGAGACGCGCACCCGGGTCTTGCGGTAGAGCCCGGTGTCCGCGGACTCCCAGCCGTCCAGCACGGCCAAGTCGTCGTCGGTGACGTCGTACAGGGCGACGTAGACCTGCTCGAACGGGTCCTGTACGACGGTCGCGAGCGCGCCGTCCCAGCCGTGGTCCTCGCCGCCGAACGTGAGCCGCCAGCCCTGCAGCCAGCCCGTGCCGCGCAGTGGCGAGTGCGGGCACCGCGCGCCCATCCGGGCCGGGTCCAGGTTGGCCCCGTAGGCGGCGTACAGCGTCACCCGGAAAAGGGTAGGGCACGACGCGGTCCCGGCCGGTGCGACACCGTGCGAGACAATGACCCGGTGACGCGAGTGGTGATCATCGGCG
>DATAKN010000283.1:0-6860 GCA_036261595.1 Marmoricola sp. | reverse complement strand
CAGGTCGACGTAGCCGTCGAACTGCCACAGCGGGTTCGGTGCGTCACCGGACGGCGTGTGCACCCAGAAGCTCCCGTTCACCTCCTTCGGTCCGTCCCCGTCCGCGACGTACCGCCCTTCCGCGGTGACGTCGAGCTGGTACGTCGCGGTGCCCTGCGCCGTCGCGCCCGGGAGCCGCCAGGACACGACGCAGCGCCAGTCGTTGCCGGCCCCCCGGTCGACCACCCGGTCGCCGCCCTTGTCGCAGGACGCACGTGTGGCGAGCTCCGCCTCGGTCACCGCGGGCCGGTGCAGCTCGTCGGTCTGCAGCCGGTACAGGTGCGCGAAGGCGGTCGACAGGGACGCCTCGAGCTTGCGTCGGTCGATGCCCGAGCCGCGCGCCGGCGAGAACGCGGTCACCACGAGGGCACTCAGGGCGACCAGCGCGACCATCGGCAGCACGGTCGTGGCCAGGTCGCGTCGGCCCGGGCCGTCGTACGAGGGGTTGGTGAAGTCCCGGCGGACGAAGGCCCGGTACGCCAGACCGGTGGCAGCGAGGGCCCACACGAGGCTGACCGCGGTCCCCGCCACGAGCGCGCCCACGTGGGCCGGTGCGGTGAACAGGCCGCGCCAGGCGAGGAACGTGTTGGTCGGCAGGGACAGCCGGAGCGCAACCGGCACCGGGAGCATCAGCACCAGGTCCATCGCGAGCGCGAGCACGGCGGGCAGCAGCAGGCCCATCGGTGAGCGGCCGAGCAGCACCGAGCCCAGCAGGCCGACGGCGGCCAGGGCCACGGTGGGAGCGAGCACGCACAGCCAGGCGACCAGGACGGCGCGTGCCGCCTGGCCGGGTGCGAGAGCGTGGCCGTCGAGGCCGACGAGCGGATGGCCGCCGACGGCGGCGAGCCCGCCGACGATGCTCGAGGCGCAGAGTGCGGTGACCGTGAGCAGGATGACCGTGAGGCTGGCGAGCGCCTTGGCCAGGAAGATCCGGCGCGCTGACCTGACCGCGACCAGCAGGTGTCGCCACGTGCCGAGCCGGTCCTCGGCCGCGAACACGTCGCCGGCGACCAGCGACGTCAGGAGCGGGAGGCCCCAGCTGCAGGCGAAGGCGAGGACCACCAGGGAGCCGGCCCAGCCGGTGGCGTGCATCCACCGCCCGAACACCGTGTCCGTCGGCAGGGAGGCCTGCCGGCTGACCACCGCGACGTAGCCGCCAGGCGCCACGAGGCAGACGAGGAGCACGGCCCGGAGCCGCCATTGGGTCAGCAGCTTGGTGAGCTCGAACCGGTAGCCGGGCAGGAACGGCGCCGGCCGGACCACCTCGTGGGGAGCCACCTCGTCCGGGGCAGCCAGCACGGCGGTCACGCGACGGCCTCGGCGTCGGCGCCGGTGAGGGCGAGAAACGCCGCCTCGAGCGGCGCGACGAGCGGCGCCACCTCGCGTACGGCGACGCCCGAACGGACCAGCCGGGCCACGAGGTCCTCGACCGAGGACACCGGTCCCCGGACGACGAGCCCGTTCGACGACGACGCGCCCGACCCGACCGTGAGGATCCTGAGACCCGGCGTACGTGCTGCGATCGCGCGGGCCTTCGCGGTGTCGGAGGTCACGACCCGGTGGTCGAGCTCCCCGCTCTCCATGGCGAGCTTCTCGACCGGGCCGGAGAACACGACGCGACCGGTGGCCAGGATCGTGACTTCGGCGCAGAGGGCGGCCAGGTCGTCCATGCGGTGGCTGGAGAGGACGACGGCGACACCGTCGTCGACGAGCCCGCTGATCACCTGGTGCACCTGGCGCTTGCCCGCAGGGTCGAGTCCGTTGGCCGGCTCGTCGAGGACGAGCAGACGCGGCTGCGTGAGCAGGGCTGCGGCCAGACCCAGCCGCTGGCGCATGCCGAGCGAGAAGCCCCGGACGCGGACGTCGGCCACCTCGGCCAGGCCGGCCTGCTCGAGGGCGTCGCGTACGTCGCCGCGACGACCCCGCCCGGCACCGCGGAGCATGGCGAGAGCGGTGAGGTTCTGCCGGGCGGTCAGCGAGGGGTAGAGGCCGGGACCGTCGACGAAGCCGGCGACGCCGGGGCTCACGGCGAGCGCCCGTCCCGCTGGGCGCCCGAGGATCTCGAGCGTGCCGGCATCCGCCGTCGCGACGCCGAGCAGCAGTCCGAGGAGCGTCGTCTTGCCGGCCCCGTTGGGTCCCACCAGCCCGTGGACCTGCCCGTGCGCGATGTCGAGATCCACACCGTCGAGGGCGACGACGTCGCCGTAGTACTTCTTGATCCCACGCGCCCGAGCCGCCGGGGTCCGCTGCATGTGTGTTCCTTCCGCCAGGACCGCGCGATGAGGCTAGGGACGCCACCCGGCCTGCAACGGTCGCCGAGGCGAACAGTCGGGGAACGGAACGCGAGCAAAGGGACCGTTGTGCACGGACCGTCGGTCTGGCGCTCGTGCCTCTGTGAGTGCCAGCCGTGCAGCGCTACGGTGGCGAGAGCACGCAGAGTCCTTTCGTTCCTGCCTCGTTGGTCTGGGAATCCCAGTTGCGCCGGGACTGCGCGGGACACACTCGTGGGTCAGACCTTCTTCGAGTGGTTCCGCTCTTGCCATCCCCGCGCAGCCAGGAGCCCCCTTGTCGACAGCACTGTGCCCCGAGCTCCTCGAGCTGCTGCGTCAACAGCTGCCCGGCGAGTTCGACGAGCTGGCCTTCTTCGCCAGCGCTGACCCACTGACCTTCTTCGCCACCGTGATGTCTGCCGACGCCGCCGGCCGGATCCGGCTCAGTGCGGCCCTGCGTGCGGGCGCGCACCGGGGACTCCTGGTGGCTGCGAGCGGCGGCGACGACCGCAGCCCGGCGCCGGCTCGGGAAGCACGGGCCGCGCTGCCGGTCAGCGCTGCTGCATCTCCCATACCAGCCTGATCGCCTCGCGCACCGCCGTGGACCGAGCCCGGCCGAGGTAGGCCTCGACCTGGTGGTGCGCCTCCATCCGGTCGGCAGAGCTCGCCGTCGTCTTGTCCGTTCATCGCGGCCGACCCGAAATGCCGTCAGTTCCGGCATTGCACGACATTCCGCCTGACCCGTTCGGGTGGTTCGCAGATCAACCTCTTGACGCACCCGTGACCGCGGCGTTCACGTGGCACTCCTTGCACCGATGTTCCAGGGGGATTGATCCATGAAGGCACGACACAGACTCACCATGGCGGCAACGGCGGTCCTCGTGGCCGGCGGTCTCAGCGCTGCGGCACCGGCGGCACAGGCGTCGCCGAACAGCTCCTACACCTGTGACGGCGACCTGGGCACAGGCACGTACGGGAGCGTGTGGGTGCCGGAAGGATGCACCGTTCCGGACGGAGCCGACGTCACGGTGCTCCACAGCATCTCGGTCGGAGCCGGGGCCAGCTTCAACGCCTCGACGCACTCGACGCTCGCCGTGCACGGCAACGTGTCCGGCGCGCCGGGGTCGTTCGTCGCCCTGGGCTGCACGCACGCGCACCCGTGCACCGACGGCGAGCCCGGGAACATCGGCGAAGACGTCATCGGCGGCAACGTCACGCTCGACCACGTGTACGACGCCGCGATCAACGGGGTCATCATCGGCCGCAACATCACGTCGATCGGCGGCGGAGCGGGCCTCTCTGAGGAGCAGTTCATCCCGTTCTCGATCAAGGACGACACGGTGGGCGGCAACATCTCCGTCACCGACCTGGAGACCACGTGGTTCGGCGTGATCCGCTCGCACGTCGGGGGCAACGTCACGCTGACCGACATCACCCTCGCCGACCCCGACGGCAACGAGATCGTGGCGAACCACATCGGGCGCAACCTCATCTGCTCCGGCTTGAGCCCGGCCCCGCAGATGGGTGACGCCGTCGAGGAGGGTCCTCCCGGCTACGGACCGAACACGATCGGCGGCAAGGCCGTCGGCCAGTGCGCTGAGCTGAACGGCTGAGCGCACGACTCGACCGGCGGGCCCGTGCGGTGGGGGCGCAGGGGCCCGTCGGTCCATGGTTCAGGAGTCCGACTCCGGCGGCTCGGCGTTGTCGGGGTTGTTCGGGTCCTCGGGGTCGCTGAAGGGCGGCGGCTCGCTGGCGTCGTACTCCTCGGCGTCGGTGAACTGTCCGCGCGCAGTGTCGAAGGTGCGGTCGGTGTTGTCGACCTCCGCACCGTCGGGACGGTTGTCCGGGTCGAGCCGCTGCCGGCGCTCCTCCTCCAGCTCCTGCTTGGTCCGGTCGTCGGGCTCCGCCTGCGGATCGATGCCCAGGCTGCGACCGGCGCGCGCGTCGGTGTCGATCCCTCCGTCGTCGAGGATGCTGCCGCCCTCGCCGTCGGACTCCGTCTCGTCGCTGCCCCGGTCTGCGTCGCTCATCTGGCCCCCTCGTAATTCCTGGCTCGTGGTGTCGGCGGTCACGACCCAGTGAAGGCGGCCTGCGGTCGGATCTCAAGACCCCACCGGCCAGGCGCCCTGCGGACGCCTGGCCGGAAGAAGCAGGTCAGGCTGCGCGGAACCGCCGTAGCCGCAGGCTGTTGCTGACCACGAACACCGAGCTGAACGCCATCGCAGCGCCCGCGATCATCGGGTTGAGCAGGCCGGCCGCTGCCAGCGGCAGAGCCGCGACGTTGTAGGCGAACGCCCAGAACAGGTTCCCCTTGATCGTCGCGAGGGTACGCCGGGCCAGCCGGATCGCGTCGACCGCGACCCTCAGGTCGCCACGCACGAGCGTGAGGTCGCTGGCCTCGATCGCGACGTCCGTGCCGGTGCCCATCGCCAGTCCGAGGTCGGCCTGGGCGAGGGCGGCAGCGTCGTTCACGCCGTCCCCGACCATCGCCACGACGCGCCCCTCGGCCTGGAGCCGCTTGACCACGTCCACCTTGTCGGCGGGCAGGACCTCGGCCACGACGTCGTCAGGCGCGATGCCGACGCGCTCGGCGACGGCGCGGGCAACCGTCGCGTTGTCACCCGTGAGCAGGATCGGCCGCAGCCCGAGGTCACGGAGTCGGGCGATCGCGTTCGCGGAGGTCGGCTTGGGCTCGTCCGCGACCACGACGATGCCGCGAGCAGCACCGTCCCAGCCGACCGCAACCGCCGTGGCGCCTCGCGACTGTGCGTCCGCGAGTGCCTGCGCGAGGTCATCGGGAAGGTGCTGAGACCACTCCTCCAGCAGTTGCGGGCGGCCGACGAGCACCGCATGACCGTCGACCACGCCCTGGACGCCGAGGCCCTCCAGGTTCGTGAAGCCCTCGACCGGCGGCAGCTCGGTCCCCTCGGCGGCAGCGGCCGCGATCGCCCGGGCGATCGGGTGCTCGGAGGCGTCCTCCAGCGCACCGGCCAGCCGCAGCACGGTCGCGGTGTCCTCGCCCTGGGCGGCGACCACGTCGACGAGCGTCATCCGCCCGGTCGTCACGGTGCCGGTCTTGTCGAGCACGATGGTGTCGACCTTCCGGGTCGACTCCAGCACCTCGGGGCCCTTGATCAGGATGCCCAGCTGCGCACCACGGCCAGTGCCGACCATGAGGGCGGTCGGCGTCGCGAGCCCGAGAGCGCACGGGCAGGCGATGATCAGCACGGCGACCGCGGCCGTGAACGCGGCGGAGGCACCCTCGCCGGCCAGGAGCCAGAAGCCCAGGGTGGCCAGCGACAGCGCGATC
The DNA here is from genome assembly GCA_036261595.1 of Marmoricola sp. Lineage (GTDB taxonomy): Bacteria > Actinomycetota > Actinomycetes > Propionibacteriales > Nocardioidaceae > Marmoricola. Next base: position 1,241 of record DATAKN010000283.1, on the reverse strand, counting down.
ACGATCGGCACGAAGATGCCCGAGATCCGGTCGGCCAGCCGCTGGACCTGGGCCTTGCCGTTCTGGGCGTCCTCGACGAGCCGAGCCATCTGGGCCAGCTGGGTGTCGGCACCCACACGGGTCGCGCGTACGACGAGCCGACCGCCGGCGTTCACGGTCGCGCCGACCACCTGGTCGCCGACACCGACCTCGACCGGCACGGACTCACCGGTGAGCATGGAGGCGTCCACCGCGGACGAGCCCTCCTCGACCACACCGTCGGTCGCGACCTTCTCCCCCGGCCGGACCACGAACCGGTCGCCGACGGCGAGCTGGGAGATCGGCACCCGGACCTCGGCGCCGTCCCGGAGCAGGCCGACGTCCTTGGCGCCGAGGTGCAGCAGCGCCTGCAGCGCCGCCCCGGCGCGCCGCTTGGCGCGCATCTCGAAGTAACGCCCGGCCAGGATGAACGTGGTCACCCCGGCAGCCGCTTCCAGGTAGATGTTGTCGGCACCACTGCCCCGGGAGACGGTCAGGTCGAACGAGTGCTTCATGCCGGTCATGCCGGCGGTCCCCCAGAACAGCGCGTAGATCGACCACCCGAACGCGGCCAGCGTGCCGATCGAGATCAGCGTGTCCATCGTCGACGTGCCGTGGCGGGCGTTCACCCAGGCCGACCGGTGGAACGGCCAGGCGCCCCAGACGACCACCGGCGCGGCCAGCGTGAGCGAGAGCCACTGCCAGTTGTCGAACTGCCAGGGCGACACCATCGACAGCACGACGACGGGGACGGTGAGGACGGTGGAGATCAGCAGCCGGTCCCGCCAGGGCCGACTCACGTCCTCCTCGACCTCGGGGGCCTCGGGCTCGTCGGGCAGCACCGGAGCCGGCAGTGCGGCGCCGTACCCGGCCTGTTCGACGGTTTCGAGGAACTGCTCGGGCGCGTAGGAGTCGGGGAAGGTGATCTTCGCCTTCTCCGTCGCGTAGTTCACCGTGGCGGTGACGCCCTCGAGCTTGTTGAGCTTGCGCTCGATCCGGTTCGCGCAGGACGCGCAGGTCATGCCCGTGATCGAGAGCTCGACGTCGTGGGTCGGCCCCGCGCCGAGGACGCTCATGCCAGTTGGTAGCCGGCCTCCTCGACGGCGGACCTCACGGTGGCGTCGTCGAGCGGCTCGGCACTGGTGACGGTGAGAGCGCCGGTTTCGAGGGTCACGTCGACGTGCTCCACGCCCGGGATCTCCTGGACCTCCTCGGTGACCGAG
>DATAKN010000007.1:0-9786 GCA_036261595.1 Marmoricola sp. | reverse complement strand
CAGCCGGATCGTGAGCTCGAGCATCGGCGATCAGACCGCCGTGGAGTCGTCGATGATCTCGGTGACGCGCAGGCCGAAGTCCTCGTCGATGACGACCACCTCGCCCCGGGCGATCAGCCGGCCGTTGACCAGGAGGTCGGCGGGGCTGCCTGCGGCGCGGTCGAGCTCGAGCACGGCACCGGGGGTGAGTGCGAGCAGGTCGCGCACGGTCATCCGGGTGCGACCCAGCTCGACGGTCACCTCCATGTCGACGCCGTGCAGCATCTCGATGCCGCGGGAGGGCTGGAGCGTGGTCACCGACCGGTCCGCGGGCGCCGGGGTCTGCGTACCGACGGGCTGGACGGATGCGGCGGTCGGTGCGGGCACGGGCGCGGCAACGGTGGCAGGCCCGTCGACGACGGCCTCGGCGACCTGCTGGGCCGCCACGACCGGCTCCGCGGCAGCGGGCTGCGCGGCGACCGGCTGGTCCAGGAGGTGGTCCTGGATCAGGACCGAGGCCGCGATGCCGGTGCCGATCAGCGGCACCACGGTGAAGTCGGGGCCGAGGTCGGAGACCACCAGGTCGAGCGCCACGGTCTGGGCCGCGCGGGCCGACGTGCCCAGGGTCGCCGCGACGGCGTCCAGGGCCGGCTGAGTCGCCGCAGCGAGGTCCAGGCCCTCGAGCGGGCTGGAGGCGAGCGCGTCGGTCAGCTCGGCGCCGACCAGCACCGCGATCCGTCCGGTCCGCGACCCCTCCAGCTCCGCGATGGCCGCGCCGGAGAAGGCCGCCGTGACGTGCTCGTTGCCGGGCTGGGCGCCGGCAGCCATCAGCGGCTCGACCGACGGCAGCACCGCGGCAGCGGCGGACGCGGCGGCCAGCGCGAGATCCGCGCCGGTCGGGTTGGCGAGCGGGGACGTGGTCATCGGTTCTCCTTACGGGTGCCCACGATGAGGGCGGCGAGTCGCTGGCCCTGGGCGCCGGCGGTGGCGTGGGCAAAGGTCACGTCGTCGACGGTGACGTCGAGCGGTGCGGACGAGGGGTGGTTGAGGCGCAGGACCTGGCCGGGACGGAGCTCGCTGAGTGCGTCCGGGCCGAGGCGGGTGGTGCGGAAGCGCACGGCCACATCGAGCGGGACGGCCTGGAACTGGCTCTTGAGCAGCTCTGCGGCCTCGGCGCGCTTGAGCCGCTCACGCTCGGAAGCGGCAGCCGGGGCAGCGGCCGCGGTGAGGTGCGGCAGCAGCCCGCTGAACGGCAGGCACACGGTCATCTGCTGCTGACGCTCGTCGATGCGCAGGTCGAAGGTGCAGACCACCATCACGTCGGCGGCACCGGCGACCTGGGCGAACTGCGGGCTGTACTCGATGCCGGTGACGGCGGGCTCGAGCGGCACGATCGCGGCGAGGGAGTAGCGCATCTCGCGCAGCAGCCGCTCGATCAGGCCACCGATGACGCCGCTCTCGATCTCGGTCAGGGGGCGTTCCGGCTGCTCGCTGTGGCCGGGACCACCGAGCATGTGGTCGATGCAGGCCATCGTGGCGACCAGCGGGATCTCGAGCACGCCGAGGCCGGGCATCGGGTCGGCGGAGAACATCGTGAGGTACGTCGAGGCGTCCAGCGAGTCGACGTACTCGGCGTAGCTGCGCTGCTCGATCGAGACCAAGGCCACCTGGCAGACCGTGCGCAGGGAGGAGGTGAACACCGTGGTGGACTGGCGGGCGAACCCGTCGAAGCCCAGCTGCAGGATGCGGGAGTGCTCACGGGAGAGCTGGATCGGCCGCCGGAAGTCGTAGGCAACCGGCTGGACGGCGCCTGCACGGCGGCGGGCGCGCGAGGACGCCGAACCGGACCGACGCGTGGATGCGGACCCAAGAAGACTCACGCGGGTCGAATCGGCCCGGGCAGGGCCGACCTGAGCGAAACTGGCCACGGACGTTCCCGCCGGGTTCTGCCGGCGGGACGACGCCCGGGTCTACTGGGTGACGAATTCGGTGAAGTACACCCCCATCACTTCTCCGTCGTAGCGGTGGTCGAGCTCCTTCTCCAGCGCCTTCTTGTACGCCGCGCGCTTGGCCGGGTCGTTCACGTCGGTCATCGACTGGCCGCTGAACTCGTCGATGGTCGCGTCCAGTGCCTTGCTGCCGTCGGCCTCCTTGACGCCCTGGACCAGCTGCAGCGCGATCGCCACGCGCAGGTAGTGCGAGGCCGCCAGGTTGATCTGGATCGCGTCGAGCTGCACGACCGCGCCGGGCTGCGGCGGCCCGGACGGCGCCGGCTTGAGGAAGAACCAGTACCCGCCCCCACCGATGGCGAGGATCGCGACGAGGATCATGATCACCTTCTTCTTGCTGCGCCCGGGAGCGCCGGTCTCGTCCTTCGCCTCCTTCTCGGGTGCTTGCGGGATGGCGGTCACCGTCATGGGGTCCCTCCTAGTCCGTGGTCCTGCATCACCTGGGTGATCAGGTCTCTGGTCTCACTGGGCAGCGTGGACAGGATCACGATGTCCACGCGCTTGTTGATCCGCTGGGAGCCCGGCTTCGACGGGTCCACGAGCGGCTTCTCGTGACCGAACGCGGACGCGGTCATCCGCGAGGCGGGCACGTGGTCGATCTCGTTGAGGTGGCGCAGCACGGTCACGGCGCGGGCCGCGGAGAGCTCCCAGTCCGTGGGGTAGAACTTCGGCTTGACCTTGACCTGGTTGGTGTGACCGTCGATCTGCAACGGGTCCGGGATGTCGCGCAGCACCGGCGCGAGGGTGTCGATGACCTCCTGGCCGCGGGGCGAGAGCGTGGCGAGGTTGGGCTCGAACACCACGTGACGCGACACGAGGCTGACCACGAGGCCGCGGGAGTCGATCGAGGACTGGACGTCGCCCTCGAGGTGGTGGGCACGCAGAGCGGCGTTGAACCGTGCGAGCAGCTCCTTGAGCCGGTCGACCTCGCTCTGGGCCGCCGCGAGCTTGGCGGCCTTCTCGTCGGCCTGCATCTTCTCAGCGGACGGCTTGGTGGCCCTGGTGTCGAGGGACACCGCCTGGGGGGCGATCGCGTCCGCGACGGCCTGGCCCGGCTCCTGGAGGATCGACGTCGAGCCGGTCTGGATGGACGGCGAGTTGCCGAATCCGACGGCCAGTCCGGCCTTGAGCTGGTCGAACTTCTTCTGGTCGACCTGGCTCATCGAGAACAAGATGATGAACAGCACCATCAGCAACGTGACCATGTCGGCGTACGTGACCATCCAGCGCTCGTGGTTGTCGTGCTCCTCCGGATGCGCGTCGCCGCGTCGGCGCAGTCTCATCAGGCTGCCTCCATCTCTGCGCGTTCACGCGCGGGCAGCAGCGAGGTCAGCTTCTGGGCGATGATCCGCGGGTTGGAGCCGGCCTGGATCGCCGCGACCCCTTCGATCGCGAGCTCCATCCGGTCGCACTCGAGCTGGCCGAGCCGCTTGAGCCGGCTGCCCAGAGGCAGCCAGAGGACGTTGGCGGACGTGACTCCCCAGAGCGTGGCGACGAACGCGCTCGCGATGAGCGGGCCCAGCTTGTCCGGGGTGGACAGCTGCTCGAGCACGTGGACCAGGCCCATGACCGTGCCGATGATGCCGATGGTCGGCGCGTAGGCGCCGGCGTCGGAGAAGAACTTGGCGGCCTGCCTGTCCTCGCTGCGCTTGGCGTGCACCTCGGCCTCGAGGATGTCGCGGAGCTCTTCGGGGTCGGTTCCGTCGATCGCCATCGTGACGCCCTTGACCAGGAAGGGGTCGTCGATCTTCGACAGCGTCTCCTCCAGCGCCAGCAGACCCTCCCGACGGGCGCGCTCGGCCAGGGTGACGATCTCGGGGATCATCGCCGAGGCCGGCTCGACCTTGCCGGTGAAGGCGTACTTGAGCGACGTGACGATGTTCTTGGCGTCGTTCATCGTCCCGCCCGCGATGCTGACCAGCAGCGTGGTGCCGAAGACGAGGAGGAGCGGCGGCCCGAGCAGCAGGCTGGCCGGGTTGCCGCCCTCCATGACGTTGGCGGTGATGACGACGGCGAAGCCACCGCCGATGCCGATGGCGGGTGCGAGGTCCATCAGCACTCTCCGAGGGGGCGGGCGAGCGGGACGAGGTTGGGCCGTCGCGTCGGGGGGTCGCCGTCGGCCGCTGGGGTGGGCGTCGGGCGGACCGGTGGGCCCTCCGCGAGCTGGGAACCGAAGGCCACGACCTGGCTGCGGTAGTCGCGGACCGCTTCGATGATGTCCTCGAGGGACTCCAAGACGACGTACTTCTTGCCGTCGATGAGCGTGATGACGGTGTCAGGAGTGGAGTCGATGCGCTCGATCAGATCAGAGTTCAGCACGAACACCGAGCCCGAGAGCCGCGTGAGCGTGATCATGTTCGCACCTTCCCTGTGCATGACACCCGGGGCCGTCCATGGCCCTTCGGGAACGATGATCGGCCGATCCGGGACGGACCTGAGCAGTTGGCCGGGTCGGGGTCGATCTCAGCCACGGACCGTGCACCTTCCGACCGGTGACTGGTCGGTCACAGCGGCCTCGTACGAGCCCGCGGATCGATAGTCTGGGAACCGCACCAGGGTCGTGATCGGAGTCCGATGCAGACCATCCCGAAGCCCGCGTTCCGCGGTCTCACGGCCGCCGAAGCCGCGTCCCGGCTGGCCGCGGACGGTCCGAACGAGCTGCCGACCGCCAGACCGCGCAACCTGCTCCAGCAGGTGTGGCAGGTCGTCCGCCAGCCGATGCTCGTGCTGCTGCTCGTCGCGGGCACCGTGAATTTCGTGCTGGCCGAGCCGCTGGACGGCGGGGTCCTGCTCTCCTTCGTGCTCGTGGTGATCGGGATCTCGATCTATCAGGAGCACAAGACGGAGAACGCCCTGGCGGCGCTTCGGGACCTGTCCTCGCCCCGCGCACTCGTCCTGCGTGACGGCCAGGAGATCCGCATCCCCGGCCGGGACGTCGTCCGCGGCGACCTGGTCCTGGTCGCGGAGGGCGACCGTGTCCCCGCCGACGGCGTGCTGCTCGAGGGAGCCAGCGTGTCGGTGGACGAGTCGGCGCTGACCGGGGAGTCCGTGCCGGTCCGGAAGGCGACCGCCCCGGACGAGGGCGACGAGGTCGGTGCGCCGGGTGGTGACGACACCCCGTGGCTGTTCTCGGGCACGCTGCTGGTGAAGGGGCAGGGCCTGATGCGGACCCAGCGTACCGGTGGCTCGACCGAGCTCGGCCGGATCGGCACCGCGCTGCGCACCATCGAGCCGGAGCGCACCGCGCTCCAGCGCGAGATCGACCGGCTGGTCACCGTGATCGCGGTCCTCGGCCTCGGCGCAGCGGTCCTGGTCACGGTGGCCTACGGGCTCACGCGGGGAGGCTGGCTCGAGGGAGTCCTCGCCGGTACGGCGACCGCGATGGCGATGCTGCCCGAGGAGTTCCCCGTCGTGCTCACCGTGTTCCTCGCCGTCGGTGCCTGGCGGATGTCGCAGTTCCACGTCCTGACCCGTCGGCCCCCGGTCATCGAGACCCTGGGGTCGGCCACGGTCCTCTGCGTGGACAAGACCGGCACGCTGACGATGAACCGGATGGACGTCGCGACACTGGTCTCCGACGGCGCGACGTACGCCGTGGCGGGTGACGTGCTTCCCGCCGAGTTCCTCGACCTCGCGGAGGCCGCCGTGCTGGCCGCGCCGGTCTCGCCGTACGACCCGATGGACCAGGCGTTCCGCGCACTCGGCGACCGATTCCTCGGCGGGACCGGCCGGCTGCACCCGGGGTGGGCGCTGGAACGGGAGTACCCACTCTCCGAGAGCCTGTTGGCGTGGTCGTTCGCGTGGCGGCACTCCCCGGACGGCCCGCTGGCCGTGGCCGCCAAGGGGGCGCCGGAAGCGGTCGCGGACCTCTGCCGTCTCGACGCCGCCGGACGCGCTGCGCTGACCACGCAGGTCGAGACGGCCACCGCCGACGGGCTCCGGGTGCTCGCCGTCGCCCGGGCCACCTGTCCCGGACCGCCGCTGCCGGACCCGCACGACTACGACTTCGAGCTCCTCGGGCTCGTCGGTCTCCAGGACCCCGTGCGGCCCGGTGTCCCGGATGCGGTCGCCGAGTGCACGCGAGCCGGCGTGCGCACGGTGATGATCACCGGCGACTACCCGGGCACTGCACTGGCGATTGCCCGCCAGGCGGGGCTCGACCACGGCGGTGGCGTCATCACCGGGCCCGAGCTGGCAGCGATGCCCGACGACGAGCTCGCACGGCGCGCGCGCACCACCAGCGTCTTCGCGCGGATGGTCCCCGACCAGAAGCTGCGCCTGGTCCGCGCGTTGCAGGCCGACGGGGAGGTGGTCGGGATGACCGGGGACGGCGTCAACGACGCTCCTGCCCTCCGGGCCGCCGACATCGGCATCGCCATGGGCGGTCGCGGCACCGACGTCGCCCGCGAGTCGGCCGCCCTCGTGATCACCGACGACGACTTCGCCTCCATCGCCGCCGGCGTACGCCGCGGCCGGGGCATCTACGACAACCTCCGCAAGGCGATGTCCTACATCATCGCCGTGCACGTCCCGATCGTCGGGATGTCGCTGGTGCCGTTGCTGGCCGGCGACTGGCCGCTCGTGCTGCTGCCCGTCCAGATCGCGTTCCTCGAGCTGATCATCGACCCGGCGTGCTCGGTGGTCTTCGAGGCCGAGCAGGTCGACCCGCAGATCATGGACCAGCCGCCGCGGGCCCCGGGGGCGCCGGTGTTCTCGCGCAGGACCTTGACCATCGCCGGACTCCAGGGCGGGTCGGTACTGGCGGCCGTCCTCGCCGTCTACCTGTGGGGTGTGCTGGGCGATCGGCCCGACGACGTGGTGCGGTCGGTCACGTTCGCCACGATCGTCGTGGGCAACCTCGCTCTGATCCTGGTCAACCGGTCGTGGCGGCTGTCGGTGTGGCAGACGTTCCGGCAGCGTCGCAACCGCACTCTGAAGTGGGTGCTCGGTGGCGCCGCCGCGGCGCTGGTGCTCGTGCTCGGCGTACCGGCGGTCAGGGACGCGTTCGACCTCGGGCAGCTCGGGCCCGCCGACTGGGCTGTCGCCGTCGTGGGCGGTCTGGTCGGGGTTGCCTGGTTCGAGGTGTTCAAGGCGGTGACCGCCAAGCGGTCGGCTCAGCAGCGCTGAGCTGCCCGGACGCGCCGAGGCGGCGCGGGACGAAGGTCCCCCCCGCCGCCTCGGCCGGCTGGATCTGCGCTTGATGAGTTCGGCAAACCGTGGTGATCATGGGGGCCGTTGGGACCATGAGGCCGAAGCTTGAGAGGCCGCCGTCGCGTACCTTCGACGCCGTCTCACGCTGAGCCGGCGCCGGCACGCGCTCCTGGCTCTATGGAAGGCGCTGCTGGGGGACTCGAGAAGGATCCGCGGATGCGCCCGGGACCGGAGGGGTGACCCATCCCGGCGGCGGCCGCCGGACTGTACGCCGAAGCGCTCGCTTGCACCAAACCACCCCGCCAACGCGTCCTCACCAAGCCCCGCCAGTCCCGGCCCGAAGCCCGGACCCGGCCCAACCGGCTCAAGCCGTAGCCGAACTGAGAGCGGCCAACCCCGCCTCAGAAGTCCAGGTCGAGCGCGGCGCGCGCCTCGGCCACCGTCGAGGTAGCGAGGACGTGCTCGACGTCGGCGAGGGCATGCCGAGCGCGCCGCTTCGTGCGGGCGGTCCGGACACCCACCTCCGCGTCGACGCCCTCACGGCCCACGAGCACGTGGAAGCGGGGCTCGGTCCAAGTGTCGGGGTAGAAGGGCGAGATGGTGAGATCGATGAGGTTCGCCAGCGCTGCGAACACCCGGCCGTTGTCCACCGCGACCATCCGGGCGCGGTACACATCCGAGGCCCGCCGGCCCTAACCGTCGGGGCGTGGCACCGCGCCGTCGGGTCCGGCAGTCATGGTCGCCACCCGACAAGGAAGGCACCGGCCACCACGACGCACGCCGCGATGAAGGACACCTCCCACGCGTTCAGCAGTACGAACCTGGCAAGCCTGCGTGGTCGTGACCGAGACCAGCGGTCCTCGTCCAGGACTGGGCGCCAGAACCGAAGCACGTAGGAGGCGAGCAGGAGCAAGGCGCCAAGCACCCCGACAGCTCCCAGAATGCGTTCACCCGCAGGCTCGCCGACCACGGCGGTACGAACACCCCACGTCAGGGCGATCAGAGCCGCCACCACCAGGGCCATGACCTCGCGCGGGTTCGCTCGCAGAACCTGGCCGAACGTGACCGGGCCCCGATCCCGCGGGGGCCTGCGGATCGCCGACGGGCCTGATCGGCGGTGGTTCGTCGGTGCGGCGCCGTCCAGCCCGCCGTCCTCGGACCCCGCGTCGTCGTTCACGAGACCCACTGTGCCGTACTACCGCTGCGCAGCAGGTGGCTCCGACACGCCGAGTGGCAGGCGGATCCTCAGGAAGCCAGGACCCGCCTGCCGCTGTGGTGAGCGAAGCCGCTGGTGTGGGCCGCCCAGGCGGCCGCGCGGAGCGTCCTCAATGAGCCGCCATCATCTCCACGGTTTGCCGAACTCAGCGCTTGATGTTGACCAGGTCCTCGAGCACCTGGTCGGAGGTGGTGATCACGCGCGAGCTGGCCTGGAAGCCACGCTGGGCGAGGATCAGGTTGGTGAACTCGGCCGAGAGGTCGACGTTCGACATCTCCAGTGCGCCGCCGACGAGCGTGCCCAGTCGGCCCTGCCCGGCCACGCCGATCTGAGCGTTCCCCGAGTTGGCCGACTGCCGGAACGACGTCTCGCCGACCTTCTCCAGGCCCATCGGGTTGTTGAAGTTGGCGAGGGCCAGTTGTGCGATGTCGCGCTGCACGCCGTCGTCGTAGATGCCGCGCAGCTTGCCGTCGGCGCCGATGTTGTACGACGTCAGGGTCGCCGGGGCCGCCGGGGGCGCCGGGAGCGGCGGAGACGTCGTGGTCGAGTTGAGGTCCACGTCCTTGAGACCGCCCGCCACGTCCGGGTTGCCCGCGGCGTCCAGCGCGTAGCCCTGCACCTTGTTGCCGGTCGGGGTCACCAGGATGCCGGTGTTGTCGAACGTGAACGCGCCGGCCCGGGTGTAGAGCTGATCGTTGCCCTTCTTCACCACGAACATGCCGTCGCCCTGGATCATCAGGTCGGTCGGCCGCCCGGTGGTCTCGGCAGCGCCCTGGTTGAAGTTGGTGTTGGTCGCAGCCAGCTGCACGCCCAGGCCGACCTGCATCGGGTTGGTGCCGCCCCGGGTGCCGTTGTTCGCAGAGGCAGCGGTGAGCATCTGGCTGAGGGTGTCCTGGAACACCGTGGAGGAGGACTTGAAGCCGATCGTGTTGGCGTTCGCGATGTTGTTGCCGGTCACGTCCAGCATGGTCTGGTTGACGCGGAGCCCGCTGATGCCGGCGAAGAGTGAACGAAGCATGGTGGTGTCCTAACCGTTGGTGGCCTCAGGCGGCCGGGGTGGTGGTGGAGGTGCCGCTGGTCGTGCTCGTGGAGGTGCTGGACCCGTCGGTGACCGAGAGGACCGAGGCGATCGGCAGGCTGGTGCCGTTCACGTCGAGCACGGGGCCCTGGGCCCCGAAGGTCACGCCCTTGACGGCGCCGGTCTGCGTGGCGCCGTTGGCGTCGTTCCAGGTGACCTGCTTGCCGATCAGCCCGCTGGCGCCGAAGGCCATCTGGGCCGAGAACAGCGCTGCGGTCTGGTCGGCGACGTCCTGCATCTTCTCCAGGGCCGTGAACTGCGCCGACTGCGCCAGGAACTGGCTCGAGTCGGTCGGGTTCGACGGGTCCTGGTAGCGCATCTGGGCGACCAGCAGCTGCAGGAACATGTTCTTG
>DATAKN010000262.1:0-3173 GCA_036261595.1 Marmoricola sp. | reverse complement strand
CTGATATGTAAGTACCCGCTGTCAAGGGCAGGGTGAGGCGCCCGTCGTGGATGCCTCCTCGGCGGGCGCCTCGTGCTGCGCTGTTGGCAGTGCTGGTGAGGGTGTCGTTGGCGACGCGCGGTCATGCTGATATGCGCGGGTTGGTTACCGCAGGACGGTAGTTCGGCTGGAGTGGGACCGCTTGTCTAGGGACGAGCGTCGCCGCCGGGGCGGCTGCTCATAGCGCAGTCGCGGGTCACTCCACGCGCTGTCACCAGCCAGTCAGCAGCGAAGCAGCTCGGTGGGCGGGTCAGTCCTCCATCACGGCCAGGGACCAGCACCAGCCGGCCAGCTCGCGGGCGATCGCGACGTCGGCGATGGTGCTGCGCTTGCGGCGGTCGATGAACTTCACCCAACGCTGGTGCAGTCGACGGTTGCCCTCGTCGCCGCGGATCCGGGCGGCAGCCGGGGCCAGGTCCCAGCGGTCGCGCATGGTCTTGCCGACGGTGTAGCGGGGTCGGTGGTGCCAGGCGGCCTCGACCAGCAGCCGCCGTGCGTGTCCGTTGCCGGTCTTGGTGACCGAGCCCTGGGATCTGGACTGGCCGGAGGAGTGCTCGCAGGGCACCAGGCCGACGAAGGAACCGATGGTGTTGCCGGTGAAGCGGTGCCAGTCGCCGATCTCGACCGCAAGGGCGAACCCGGTCAGGGTGCCGATACCGCGCAGGCAGCCCAACCGTCGCACGAGTGGGGTGAACTCGCTGTCGGCGGCCATCTCCTCGATCGCAGTGTCGAGCCGGTCCCGGCGGGCTTTCGTGGCGAGCACGGTCTCGTAGTCGGAGTCGAAGGCCAGCCTGGTCGAGCGGGTGGTCAGCTGCGGGAGCGCCTCGGTGCGCAGCCAGGTGTCGTGCTTGCCGGTCCATGCGTTGCCGTCGTAGTAGACGATCCCGTGGCGTAGCAGCAGCTTGGACAGCCGGTGCCGGGCTCGCATCAGATCGCCGCGGCACTCCTCGCGTGCCCGCACCAGGTCGCGGGCCGCTTCCTGGTCAACGGTGGGGATCGACACCGTGGTGATCTCATCGATGCGCAGCAGTCGCGCCAGGTGGACCGCGTCCTTGGCGTCGGTCTTGACCCGGTCACCGGCCGGCTTCTGCAGCTTCGACGGCGCGAGGACCTCGCATCGGATTCCCGCTGCTGTGAGGTGCCGGTAGAGCCCGAACCCGGTCGGGCCAGCCTCGTAGGCCACCGCTACCGGGCCGGGCAGGTCGACCAGCCACGACCGGATGTGGTCATAAGACGGGGTCAACTTGGACTGGAACAACTCGCCCGTGACGCCATCGATCGCCGCAGCCGCGACAGATCGTGCGTGCACGTCGAGCCCAACACTCGTACGCTCGGTAAACACCGGGGCCTCCCACAATTGTCGGATAGGCCGAGCAGGCGGCCCCTGCTCGGTAACCCACGAATCTTGTGAGTGAGGCCCCGGCCCGCAACCGCCTCACGGTGAGCCGGTCACGTCATACCGTCTAGGGCGTTGGGCCCACGTGGGCCCGACGACCCAGTGCCCGGATCGCCCCGCGAGTAGGGTGCGGCCCATGACCAAGTGGGAATACCTCACCGCGCCGATCCTCACGCACGCGGCCAAGCAGATCCTCGACAACTTCGGGTCCGACGGGTGGGAGCTCGTCCAGATCGCCCCCGGGATGAACCCGGAGAACCTGGTGGGGTACTTCAAGCGCCCCCTGGAGGGCTGAGCCGTGGCCCACCCCGAGGAGAACCTGGCCCGACTCGGGCTGTCCGTGCCCGAGGTGGCCGCGCCGGTGGCGTCGTACGTCCCGGCGGTGCGGAGCGGCAACCACGTCTTCACCTCCGGCCAGCTGCCGATGCGGGGCGGCGAGCTGATCGCGACCGGCAAGGTCGGCGGCGAGGTGACGCCCGAGGAGGCGAAGGAGTGCGCGCAGCAGTGCGCGCTGAACGCGATCGCGGCGGTCAAGGCCGAGATCGGCGACCTCGCGCAGATCGTCCGGGTGGTCAAGGTGGTCTGTTTCGTGGCCTCGACGCCCGACTTCACCGGGCAGCCGCAGGTCGCCAACGGCGCCTCGGACCTGTTCGGCGAGGTGTTCGGCGACCGTGGCGTGCACGCGCGGTCGGCGGTCGGGGTGCCGGCGCTGCCGCTGGACGCTCCGGTCGAGATCGAGATCGTGGTCGAGGTCTGAGCCCGCGGTGAAGCGACTCACCCTGCCTGGCCACCTCGTCGAGCAGGCCGCGGCGTACGTCGACGGGTCGCGCACGCCGGTCGAGCCCCGCGACGCGGCCACGGTCGTGCTGACCCGCCCGTCGGAGGCCGGGCCCGAGGTCTACCTGCTGCGCCGGCACGTGGCGATGGAGTTCGCGGCCGGCATGTGCGTGTTCCCGGGTGGAGGCGTGGACCCGCGCGACTTCGACCACAGCGTCGCCTGGACCGGGCCGTCGCCCGGGGAGTGGGCGGAGCGTCTCGGTGGCGAGGTGGACGAGGCGCTGGCCCGGGCGCTGGTGTGCGCGGCGGTGCGGGAGACGTTCGAGGAGTCCGGCGTGCTGCTGGCCGGGGAGTCGGCGTCGTCGGTGGTCGCGGACACGACCGGTGCGGACTGGGAGGCGGACCGGGTCGCGCTCGAGGGACGCGAGCTGTCGTTCACCGACTTCCTCGACCGCCGCGGCCTGGTGCTGCGCAGCGACCTGCTCGGGGCGTGGTCGGGGTGGTTGACGCCGGTCTTCGAGCCGAGGCGCTACCGGACCTGGTTCTTCGTCGCCGCGCTGCCCGAGGGACAGGTCACCCGCGACGTGTCGACCGAGTCCTCGTCGGTGACGTGGCTGCCGGCGTCGGGCGCCGTGGAGGCCGTCGAGGCGGGGGACATGTTCATGCTGCCGCCGACCTACCTGACCTGCCTCGAGGTGTCGGGGTTCGGGTCGCCGGAGTCGCTCGTGGCCGAGGCCGCCGGCCGGACGGTCGAGATGTTCACCCCGTCGGTCGTGCCGGACGAGGACGAGTTCGTGCTGTCGATGCCGGAGCGGTACGCCGCGCTGCTGGCGGCGCGGTGAGCTGGACCGGCGGGGCGTTCGGGGAGCGTGGCCGCTGCGTCCTCGCGCCCAACGCCGACTTCATGACCCTGGACGGCACCAACACGTGGGTGCTGCGCGAGCCGGGTGCGCGGCTGTCG
>DATAKN010000245.1:0-2259 GCA_036261595.1 Marmoricola sp. | reverse complement strand
TGGCCTTCTGCGCCTCGGTGGCGTAGCCGCGAGCGAGCTCGACGGCCAGCTCGGTGGCACCGGCGACCGCGAAGAGGGGCTTCTTCGCCTCGGTCTTGAACTGCTCGACGTTGAACTGGGTCTTGGCCATCTCAGCTTCCTATCGTTGGTGTCGTCGGGCCGGATGGTCCGGCGTTGACGTCTGTGGCGACGCGCGTCTCGTCGTCGAGAGGCGCCGGTGCGGGGTGGTGCTCGACGTGCTCGGTCAGGGCCGAGACCGCCCGGAAGGCCTTGTAGGACTCGAGCAAGGCCTGCTTCTGGCGCTCGGTGAGCACCGGGTCGGCGAGGATGGCGAGCTCGACGGAGCGCACCTCGTCGTCGTCGGGGTTGAGGATCCCGGCCTGGACGTAGACCTGCTCGGCGGAGATCCGGAGTGCCTTGGCCAACGCCTGCAGCACCTCGGCGGACGGGCGGCGCAGCCCGCGCTCGATCTGGCTCAGGTAGGGGTTGGACACGCCGGCCTGCTCCGCGAGCTGACGCAGGGACAGCTCGGCGGCCACCCGCTGGTCGCGCAGGTAGGACCCGAGAGACTCGACCGTCAGGCCCACCTTGGACTTCTTCGTCACGACTCCATCGTGCTAACTCTTGCTAGCACTTGCAAGTTTCGGCGCGGTGACGACCCTCACAAAACCCTTGCAGTAAGGCGGTTTTCAACTACCGACCGCTGCTAGCAGATGGGCCGCAACCGGACGAATCGCCCATCACTACGCTGGACGCCATGCTCCCCGCCATCGCCGAGATCGTCCGCTCCGGGTTCGTCGAGGGCCACCACTACGGATCCGTCGTCGCGATCGACGCGGCCGGCACCGTGCTCCACGAACGCGGCGAGGTGGCCACGACGATCCTGCCGCGGTCCTGCAACAAGCCGCTGCAGGCGCTCGGCATGGTCCGGGCCGGTCTGGACCTCGACGGGGAGCTGCTCGCCCTGGCCTGCGCGTCGCACTCCGGGGAGGACTTCCACGTCGAGGGCGTACGCCGCATCCTCGCCCGTGCCGGCCTGGACGAATCGGCGCTCCAGAACCCGCCGGACTGGCCGCTCCAGGACGCGGTGCGCGACGAGCTCGTACGCCGCGGCGGCTCGGCCGATCGCGTGCACATGAACTGCTCGGGCAAGCACGCCGCGATGCTGCTGACCTGCGTGGTCAACGGCTGGCCGACCGGCACCTACCTGGACCCCGAGCACCCGCTGCAGCGCACGATCGCCGCAGCGTTCGCCGACCTGACCGGCGAGCCCGTCGGTCACGTCGCGGTCGACGGCTGCGGAGCACCGCTGCTCGGCACGTCGCTGACCGGCCTGGCGCGTGCGTTCTCCGTGCTGGCGACCAGCGACCGGACCGAGGAGAGCCGCGTCGCCACGGCGATCCGGCGGCATCCGGAGTGGGTGTCGGGCACGCACCGCGACGAGCGGGCGCTGCTGGGCGCCATCCCCGGCGCGATCGCGAAGGCAGGAGCGGAGTCCTGCTACGTGGTCGCGCTCGAGGACGGCCGGGCGTTCGCGCTCAAGACCGACGACGGCGCAGCCCGCGCCCGGCCGGTGGTGATGGCGGCGCTGTTGCGCCACCTCGGTGTCGACACCGAGCCCGGCGTGGACACCGAGGCGGTCCGGCGTACGGGCGCGGCGCCGCTCACCGGCGGCGGCGCGGTCGTCGGCGAGATCCGCGCCGTGCTCTGACGCCGAGCGCTACGCCCGCGGCGGGTACGCCGGCGGGTAGGTCAGCGTCTCCTCGGCCGGCATCAGGATCCACAGCACGGGGTAGATCAGGATCTGGCTCCCGGGGATGATCATCAGCACGAGCACGAACAGGATCCGCGCCATCCACGGCGTCAGGCCGAACCGCCGGCCGAGACCCGCGCACACGCCACCCAGGATCCGCCCCTGCTGGGGCCGGACCAGGCCGTTCCGGGCGAAGCTCTGGTGGATGTCGTTCATGGTGCTCGCACTTCCTCTGGCTGCTGCCGGGGCCTCTCCCCGACATCTCCACTGTGCTCCTCCCCCGCGCTCCGCACATCGGGACTGGCCCCTGTCCCGACCCTGATCCCAACGGACCCGTCTCAGGGATCGACTCGACGTCCCGGCCGCTCTGGCACGATGTCCCGGTGCCCGCGCCCCAGTACTGCCCGACGCCGCGCGAGCTGGACGACCTCGAGCTGCTGCTGAACGGCGGCCTCGCGCCGCTGCGCACGTTCGAGTCCGACGGCCCGGTGACGCTGGAGCTCCCC
>DATAKN010000243.1:0-6161 GCA_036261595.1 Marmoricola sp. | reverse complement strand
GAGGTTGGCCTTGTCGTCACCGGTCGCGGCGATCACCACGTCGCAGTGCTCCAGGCGGGCCTCCTCCAGCGAGGACAGCTCGCACGAGTCGGCCAGCAGCCACTCGGCGTCGGGCACCCGCTCGGGCTTGATCGACTCCGGGGCCTTGTCGATGAGCAGCACCTGGTGACCGTTGGTGATCAGCTCGCGGGCGATGGACCGGCCCACGGCGCCGGCTCCGGCGATGGCTACGCGCATGGCGGCTCAGTCCTCCTCGGGCCCGCGGTCGATGACGTGGTAGGCGTGGGTGGCGTTCTCCTCGCGCATCACCACGTGGAGCACGTCGCCCTCCTGGATCACCGAGTCGCGCTGGGGGAGCATGCCCTCGCCGAGCCGGTCGATCCAGGCGATCCGGCACCGGGACTGCTCCTGGAACTGCACCGTCCGGTGCCCGATCCACGCCTCGGTCGCCGGCACCTGATCGAGCCGGATCGTCCCGGACGGGTCGCGGAAGTCGGGTTCCGCACCGGCCGGCAGCAGCCGGCGCAGCTCCTGGTCGGCGGTCCACTTCACCGTGGCGACGGTGGTGATGCCGAGCCGCTGGTTGGCCTCCGCGCGTCCCGGGTCGTAGATCCGGGCCACGACCTGCTGGATGCCGAACGTCTCGCGGGCCACCCGCGCAGCGATGATGTTGGAGTTGTCACCGCTGCTGACGGCCGCGAACGCGTCGGCGCGCCCGATGCCGGCATCGGCGAGCACCTTCTGGTCGAAGCCGTAGCCGGTGACCTTGAGCCCGTTGAACGAGGGGCCGAGCCGACGGAACGCGTCCGGGTTGCTGTCGATGACGCTGACGGTGTGGTTGCGGTCCTCCAAGGACCGCGCCAGGGTCGAACCGACGCGGCCACAGCCCATGATCAAGACGTGCACGTGGGGAACGCTACTGCACGTTCCCGCGCCACCCGGCACGGCGATGCCGGACGTTGCGGACCCGCGAGGGGACCGGCCGCGAGGTGAATCGCCCGGGATGGCCTAGCCTTGACGCTCGTGGGTGCCGGCAACGTCTTCAAGCGGATCTTCCTGGGCCGCAAGCTCCGCAGCTCGCAGCTGGGGGAGACCCTGCTGCCCAAGCGGATTGCGCTGCCGGTCTTCGCGAGCGACGCCCTGTCGTCGGTGGCCTACGCCCCCGACGAGGTCTTCATCATGCTCTCCGTCGCGGGCGCGTCGACGTACGTCTGGTCCTGGAAGATCGGGATCGCGGTCGCGCTGGTGATGCTCACCGTCGTCGCGTCGTACCGCCAGAACGTGCACGCCTATCCCAGTGGCGGTGGTGACTACGAGGTGGCCACGGTCAACCTGGGCCAGACGGCCGGTGTCACCGTGGCCAGTGCGCTGCTGGTGGACTACGTGCTGACGGTGGCGGTGTCGGTGTCCTCGGGCATCCAGAACGCCGCGTCGGCCGTGCCCTTCATCCAGGGGCACGAGACGGAGTGGGCCTGCATCATCGTGATCGTGCTCGCCGCGATGAACCTGCGTGGCGTGCGCGAGTCCGGTGCGTGGTTCGCGGTGCCGACGTACGGGTTCATGATCGCGGTGATCGGGATGGCGGTGTACGCCGCCTTCCGGGCGGTCACCGGCGGCCTGCCTCAGGTGGAGAGCGCCAAGCTGCACCTGGACCCCGCGCCGGGGTACGGCGGCAGCATCGGCACGGCGGCGATGATCTTCCTGCTCGCGCGTGCCTTCTCCTCGGGGTGTGCCGCCCTGACCGGGGTGGAGGCGATCTCGAACGGCGTCCCGGCGTTCCGCAAGCCGAAGAGCCGCAACGCGGCCACCACCCTGCTGCTGCTCGGCGCGATCGCCATCACGATGCTGCTGAGCATCATCGTGCTGGCGCGCCAGCTGGGCCTGAAGTACGTCGACCCGAACGACCTCGAGCGGCTGCGGGAACCAGACGGCAGCCCGCTGCCCAAGGGCTACGACCAGCACACCGTGATCGCCCAGATCGGCAAGGCGGTGTTCAGCGACTTCCCGCCGGGCTTCTACTTCCTGGTGGCGACCACCGGGATCATCCTGGTCCTGGCCGCGAACACCGCGTTCAACGGCTTCCCGGTGCTCGGCTCGATCCTGGCCAGGGATGGCTTCGCCCCCCGCCAGCTCGGCTCCCGCGGCGACCGGCTCGCCTACAGCAACGGCATCCTGTTCCTGGCTGGGCTCGCGGTGATCCTGATCATCGCCTTCCGTGCCGAGCCGACCCGGCTGATCCAGCTCTACATCGTCGGCGTGTTCGTGTCGTTCAACCTCAGCCAGCTGGGGATGATCCGGCACTGGACGCGCCACCTCAAGGACGAGACCGACCCCGGCCGCCGGCTGCAGATGTTCCGCTCCCGGGCGATCAACACCTTCGGTCTCGCGATGACCGCCGTGGTGTTCGTGATCGTGCTGATCACCAAGTTCCTCGCCGGGGCCTGGATCGCGATCCTCGCCATGGTCGTCTTCTTCGCGATCATGAAGAGCATCCGGCGCCACTACGACCGCGTCGCCGAGGAGCTGGTCGTCGGTGACGAGGACCCGGTGCTGCCGACCCGGGTGCACGCGATCGTGCTCGTCTCCAAGCTGCACAAGCCGACGATGCGGGCGCTGGCGTTCGCCAAGGCGAGCCGGCCGAACGTCCTCGAGGCCGTGTTCGTCGCCTCCGAGCAGGACGAGTCCGACCGGCTCATGGGGGAGTGGGACCAGCGGCACATCGACGTCCCGCTGAAGGTGCTCTACTCGCCGTACCGGGAGATCATCCGGCCGGTGGTCCAGTACGCCGTCGAGATCCGTCAGCACAACCCTCGCGGCGTGGTCGCGGTCTACATCCCGGAGTACGTCGTGGGCCGGTGGTGGGAGCAGCTGCTGCACAACCAGATGGCCCTGCGTCTCAAGGGGCGCCTGCTGTTCACTCCCGGCGTCATGGTGATCTCGGTGCCCTACCAGCTCCGCGGCTCGGAGATCGCCAAGGAGCGCGAGGACTGGGAGCTCACCCGGTTGCGCGCCGGTGACGTCCGTCGCGGACGCATCAGCCGGTGACCGCACCCACCAGTGCCCCGCCGTATGCCGTCGGTGACCGGGTCGAGGCGCGCACCGGGCCGATCGCGCACGGCGGTCACGTGGTGGCGCGCGTGCGCCCACCCGGCGCAGACCCGGAGGAGCGCGACGTCGTCGTGTTCGTGCGTCACGCCCTGCCCGACGAGCGCGTGGTCGTCGAGATCACCGAGACCGGCCGGACGTTCCTGCGCGGCGACGCTGTCGAGGTCCTCGAGGCCTCGCCCGACCGGGTGAGCGCGCCCTGTCCGCTGGCGCATCCCGGCGGGTGCGGAGGCTGCGACTTCCAGCACGTGGCCCTGCCCGCGCAGCGCGGTCTCAAGGCCCAGGTCGTGGCCGAGCAGCTGCAACGCCTCGCCGGCCTCGAGTGGGACGTCGTCGTCGAGCCGGTGCCCGTGGCCGAGGGCGCACCGGACGACGGCCTCGGGTGGCGCACCCGGATGCAGTACGTCACCCTCCCGGGCGGCGGCCGCGGGCTGCGCAAGCACCGGTCCCACGACGTGATCGAGGTCGACCGCTGCCTGATCGCCGCACCGGACGCGCGCACCACGACCGTGAGCGCGTCGGGAGGCGGTCGCCCCGCGCCGACCGCGACCACCACCGTCGTCGAGCACGTCCTCGGCCGCGACTTCACGGTCGCCGCCGACGGCTTCTGGCAGGTGCACCCCCAGGCGCCCCGGGTGCTCGTCGAGGCCGTCCTGGAGGCGCTGGCCCCACGGCCGGGCGAGCGCGCGCTGGACCTGTACGCCGGTGTGGGGCTGTTCTCCGCCTTCCTCGCCGAGGCCGTCGGCCGCGCCGGCGGCGTGGTCAGCGTCGAGTCCGACCGGCGGGCGAGCGAGCTGGCGGGGGAGAACCTGGCGGCGTTCCCGCAGGCGGCGATCCGCTCCGGACGCGTCGACCGGGTGCTGGAGCAGGGCTTCGGCTCGCGGCGCTCCCTCTCCGGCGGCGGCGTCGACCTGGTCGTGCTGGACCCGCCCCGCGAGGGCGCGAAGCGGAAGGTCGTCGAGGCGATCGCCGGCCTCGGCCCGCGGGCGGTCGCCTACGTCGCGTGCGACCCCGCCGCGCTGGCTCGGGACGTCGCCTACTTCGCCGAGGCCGGCTACCGGCTGGCGGGACTGCGCGCGTTCGACCTGTTCCCGATGACCCACCACGTGGAATGCGTCGCCCTGCTCGTTCCGACCGCAGGAGCAGACCGATGAGGCTCGGTGTGGTGATGCCGCAGACACGGCCGTGGCGCGACCAGGCCCGTGACTTCGCCTGGGCCGAGGACATCGGGTACGACGTCGCCTACGTCTACGACCACCTGACCCACCCGACCGCGGCCGGCGGTTGGCTCGCCGACGGGTACGCCGTCCTGGCCGCCGCGGCGGTGACGACCACGCGGATCGAGCTCGGCACGTTGGTCGCCTCGGCGACCCTGCACTCGCCGGTCGCGCTGGCGCGGCTCGCGGCGACGCTCGACGACATCTCCGGCAGCCGGCTCGTGCTCGGCCTGGGAGCCGGTTCGCCGCGGTGCGCGGAAGCCGACCGCGACGAGACGCCCACACCCGGGCAGATGCACCGCCGGCTCGTCGACGTCGTCGAAGGGCTGGTCGCCGTCTTCGACGGCGCGACCGAGTGGCAGGGCGTGACGCGCGCGTTCCGGGGGCTCGAGACCACGCCGGTCCCCGAGGGCGGCACGCGTCCCTACCTGATGCTCGCCGCCCACGGTCCGCGGGCAATCGAGCTGATGGTCCGGCACGCCGACGCCTGGAACACCTACGGCGGTCCCGGCGCCTCGTTGGTCGACGCCGACACCTACTGGAGCCACGTCGCGACGCAGGCCGAACGGGTGACCGCGGCGTGCGAGCGCGCCGGCCGCGACCCGGCTGGGCTGCGGCGCTCGCTGCTGGTCGGGTACGGCGCGGTGCGGCCGGCGGCGAGCGTGTCGACGTACCTGGAGGTAGCGGAGCGCGCCGCGGCTCACGGATTCGACGAGCTCGTCGTCTACGGTCCGAGCGGCCCGGGGGAGCGGTTCACCTCGGACCCCGACGTCCACGCTGAGGCAGTGGCCAGGCTCCACCGCTGACGCCGGGGCCGCGAGCCCTTTGATATCGTGTATCTTGATATCAAGATAAATCGTTTCGGTGAGACCGCCTTCCGCCGGTTCGGACGCGGTGGGCAAGATGGAAGCCGAACGCACCCAGGACTTGAGGAGAGACTCGATGGCGAGCGCGGGAACGAGCAAGGACAGCTTCGGGGCGAAGAGCGCCCTGGAGGTGGGCGGTACGTCGTACGAGATCTACCGGCTCGACGCGGTCAAGGGCGACGGGCTCGACGTCGAGTCGTTGCCGTACTCCCTGAAGGTGCTGCTGGAGAACCTGCTGCGCACCGAGGACGGCGCCGACATCACCGCCGACGACATCCGGGCGCTGGCCGGCTGGGACGAGAACGCCCAGCCCGACAAGGAGATCCAGTTCACTCCGGCCCGGGTGATCATGCAGGACTTCACCGGCGTCCCGTGCGTGGTCGACCTGGCCACGATGCGTGAGGCGATGGAGGAGCTCGGCGGCGACCCCGCGAAGATCAACCCGCTCGCGCCGGCCGAGATGGTGATCGACCACTCCGTGATCGCCGACGTGTTCGGCACCCCCGAGGCGTTCGAGCGCAACGTCGAGATCGAGTACCAGCGCAACCGCGAGCGCTACCAGTTCCTGCGCTGGGGCCAGGGCGCCTTCGACGACTTCAAGGTCGTGCCCCCGGGCACCGGCATCGTGCACCAGGTCAACATCGAGCACCTCGCCCGCGTGGTGATGGTGCGCGACGCCGGGGATGGTGTGCAGAGTGCGTACCCGGACACCTGTGTCGGCACCGACTCGCACACCACGATGGTCAACGGCATCGGCGTGGTCGGCTGGGGCGTCGGCGGCATCGAGGCGGAGGCCGCGATGCTCGGCCAGCCGGTGTCGATGCTGATCCCGCGGGTCGTCGGCTTCAAGCTCTCCGGCTCGCTGCCCGAGGGCTCGACCGCGACCGACCTCGTCCTCACCATCACCGAGATGCTGCGCAAGCACGGCGTCGTCGGGAAGTTCGTGGAGTTCTACGGCGAGGGCGTCTCGGCG
>DATAKN010000229.1:0-6931 GCA_036261595.1 Marmoricola sp. | reverse complement strand
GGAGCTGGCCGACCCGACCCGCGAGCACATCCTGGACGTCATGGGCCGACTGGGCGAGTAGGCCGCCATGCTCAAGGTCTCCCTGCGCAACCTGTTCGTGAACAAGCTGCGGCTGTTCCTCACCGTCGCGGCCGTGACCGTGGGTGTCTCCTTCGTGTCGGGCACGTTCGTGCTCTCCGACACGATGAACAAGGCGTTCGACGAGCTGTACGCCGGCCTCACCTCCGGCCAGGACGTCGTCGTACGGGCCAAGGCGCCCTACGACCTCGACGTGACCATGGGCGAGGCTCCGCGACCGCTCGACGAGAGCGTGGTCGCGAAGGTCGCGGCCGTCCCCGGCGTCGAGGTCGCCCAGGGCGAGGTCTCCGGTTACGCCCTGGTGCTCGACAAGCACGGCGATCCGATCCAGCCGGGCGGTGCTCCGACGTTCGGGGGCACCGCCTCGGGCGACGACCGGCTCGCCGGCGACTTCAGCTACCGCACCGGCCGAAAGCCGTCCGGGCCGAACGAGATGGCCCTCGACGCCGCGACCGCGAGGAAGGCGGGCTTCCGGGTGGGTGACCGCGTGGACGTGCTGTTCCAGGGCGGTCGGCGGACCTTCACGCTGGTCGGCACCATCGGCTTCGGCAAGACCGACAGCATCCTCGGCGCCACCTTCGCCGGGTTCGACCTGCCCACGTCGCAGGTGATCGCGGGCAAGGAGGGCAAGGTCGACGACGTCGCGGTGAAGGCGGTGGACGGCGTCAGCCCCGGCGAGCTGCGCGCTCGGATCGCGGCTGCGCTGCCGGCGGACGTCGAGGTGCTGACCGCCGACCAGGTGGCGGCCGAGGGCTCGGCCTCCGTCCGCGACGCCCTGGGGATCTTCACCAAGGTGCTGCTCGTCTTCGCGGGCATCTCGTTGCTGGTCGGGTCGTTCGTCATCTGGAACACCTTCAACGTGCTCGTGGCCCAGCGACGGCGTGAGGTGGCCCTGCTGCGCGCGGTCGGTGCCTCCGGGCGTCAGGTGCTCGGGGGAGTGCTCGCCGAGGCGGCGTTGATCGGCCTGGTCTCCGGGGTGATCGGACTGTTTGCCGGGGTCGGGCTCGCCGTCGGCATCCGGTCGCTGCTGAAGGTGGTCGGCACGGAGATCCCGACCACGTCGACCGCCATGGAGATGCGCACGATCCTGGTCGCCCTGGGCGTGGGGCTGGTCGTGACGACGATCGCCGCGATCGCACCGGCGTGGTCGGCGACCCGGGTGTCGCCGATGGAGGCTCTGCGCGACGTGGTGCCGACCGGCACGTCCATCGGCCGGCTGCGGCTCTGGGCCGGCTGGGCACTGATCGGGATCGGTGCGTTCGGGCTCGGGGCGTGTGCGTACGTCGGCAACGTCCCGTGGTGGACGACCTTCGCCACGCTGGCCGCGTTCGCCGGGCTGGTCACCGCCGGTCCCGTGCTCGCGCAGGGAACCGCGCGACTGGCCGACCGCGGTCGCCGCGGCGGTGGCTGGCGGATGGCGGCTCGCAACATCGCCCGCAACGCCCGGCGCTCGGCAGCGACGGCGCTGGCGTTGACGATCGGGCTCACCGTCGTGGTCGCGGTCGCCGTGACGGCGGCCTCGATGCGCGACTCGATCTCCGAGGCGGTCAACGACGGCAACCGTTCCGACCTGATCCTGCAGCCTGCCGGCATCGGCAGCGGCATGCCCGAGTCCGTGGCTGCTCTGATGCGGCAGCGTGACGACGTCACCGACGTGGTCGCCCTGCGGGAGTCCAGCGCGCGGGTCGACGGCCACAGTGCGTGGGTCACGGGCATCGACACCGCGGGACTGTCGAAGGTGATCGACCTCGGCATCGAGACCGGCGGCCTCGACGGTCTTGGCCAGGGTGGGGTGCTGGTCAGCGACAAGAAGGCCGAGGAGCTCGGGGTGGGAGTCGGCGACACGCTCACGGTCAGCTACCCGGAGACAGGATCGGTCCGGATGAGGGTCGCCGGCACGTTCAGCAAGGGCTTCCTGATCAACGCCACCTACGTCATGGGCATGGCCGACTACGCCGCCAACGTGACGTCGAAGCTGGACGCCGCGATCATGATGAAGAACGCCCCCGGGGCGAACCCGGCGCAGACCAAGGCGGCGGTGAAGAAGGCGCTCGCGGAGTACCCGAGCGTCACCGTCAGCGACCCGCAGGAGCTGACCGAGGACGCGCGAGCCTCGGTCAACCAGATGCTCGGCCTCGTCACGGCGCTGCTGCTGCTCGCCGTGATCGTGGCGATCCTCGGCATCGTCAACACCCTCGTGCTCTCGGTGGTCGAGCGCACCCGCGAGCTGGGTCTGCTGCGCGCCGTCGGCGCGACGCGGCGGCAGGTGCGGACCGTCGTACGGCGGGAGTCCGTGCTGATGTCGCTGCTCGGTGCGATCAGCGGGGTCGCCCTGGGCACCGGTGCGGGAATCGCGCTGAGCCGGGCCCTGGCCGACCAGGGCATCTCCACGGTCACGGTGCCCGCCACGACCCTCGTGGTCTACCTGGTGATCGCTGCGGTCGTCGGAGTGCTGGCGGCGATCGGACCGGCGCGTCGGGCCAGCCGGGTCGACGTCCTGCACGCGATCACGACCGAGTGAGCAGCGGCCATCTTTCGGCCCCGGCCCGGGGGTCCTAGGGCCCTTATTCCTCGGCGCTGCCCCACCTAGCCTCCAAGGGAAGGCGCAGTGAGGAGGGGTCCATGTTCGCTGTGCGGATCCACGGAAGAGGCGGCCAAGGGGCCGTGACCGCCGCCGAGATGCTCTCGGTGGCGGCGTTCGGTGAGGGCCGTCATGCCCAGGCGTTCCCGACCTTCGGCTCGGAACGGACCGGGGCACCGGTGGTGTCGTTCTGCCGGATCGACGACCGGCCGATCCGGGTGCGGGAACCGATCAGCGAACCCGACGCGGTCGTGGTGCAGGACCCGACGCTGCTGCACCAGGTCGACCTGTTCGCCGGTCTGGGACCGGACGGCTACCTGCTGGTCAACACGTCGAAGACGCTCGAGCAGCTCGGCCTCGCAGAGCTCGCCCAGACCCTCGACGTACGCCGGGTCGCGACCGTGCCCGCCACGGAGCTGGCCCGCGAGCTGCTCGGCCGACCGTTGCCGAACGCGGCACTCCTCGGCGGGTTCGCGGCACTGACCGGCCAGGTGGGGCTCGACGCGGTCACGGCGGCGATCCGGGAGCGGTTCGCCGGCGCGGTCGGCGAGGGCAACGCGAAGGCTGCGGAGGCGGCGTTCGACCACGTGCTGGCGTCGGCCGGCTCGCACGACTCGGCGGAGGTGCACTGATGCTCAGGCAGATCGAGGGCTCGCAGGCGGTCGCGACCGCCGTACAGCTGTGTCGGCCGGAGGTGATCTCGGCGTACCCGATCTCGCCGCAGACGCACATCGTCGAGGCGCTCTCCGACCGCGTGCGCACCGGTGAGCTGACCGGTTGTGAGTACCTCATGGTCGAGTCTGAGTTCGGGGCGCTCTCGGCCTGCATCGGCGCCTCGGGGGCAGGCGCGCGCAGCTACACCGCGACCTCCTCGCAGGGTCTGCTGTTCATGGCGGAAGCGCTCTTCAACGCCTCCGGCATGGGGCTGCCGATCGTGATGACCGTGGCGAACCGGGCGCTGGGCGCCCCGATCAACATCTGGAACGACCACTCCGACTCGATGTCGATGCGCGACTCGGGCTGGATCCAGCTGTTCGCCCGCTCCAACCAGGAGGCGGTCGACCTGCACATCCAGGCCTTCCGGCTGGCCGAGACGCTGTCGGTGCCGGTGATGGTCTGCATGGACGGCTTCATCCTCACGCACGCCTTCGAGCAGGTCGACCTGCCCGACCAGGAGGCGGTCGACGCCTTCCTGCCGCCGTTCACACCTCGTCAGTCGCTGGACCCGACGGACCCGGTCACCATGGGCGCGATGGTCGGACCCGAGGCGTTCGCCGAGGTGAAGTACCTGATGCACGCGAAGCAGGTGGCCGCACTCGACGAGGTGCCACGGATCTCCGCAGAGTTCGCCGAGGCCTTCGGCCGGAGCTCGGGCGGGCTCGTGCAGCCCTACCGGATCGAGGATGCCGAGACCATCGTGGTGGCGCTCGGATCGGTGCTCGGCACGATCGAGGAGGTCGTCGACAGCATGCGCAACGACGGCGTACGGATCGGCGCGCTGGCCGTCTCCTGCTTCCGCCCGTGGCCGATCGAGGAGGTGCGGGCCGCACTCGGTGGCGCCAAGCGCGTGGTGGTGGTCGAGAAGGCCTTCGCCGTCGGAGCGGGCGGCATCGTCGGGCTGAACGTCCGGCTCGCCCTCTCCGGCCTCGCCACCGAGGTGTACGACGTGGTGGCCGGGCTGGGCGGACGGCCGATCACCCAGGCCTCGCTCCGGCGGCTGTTCGACGACGTGGTCGCCGAGCGAATCGAGTCGCGTCCGTTGCACTTCCTCGACCTCGACACCGCACTGGTCGAGCGCGAGCTGGCACGGGCGCGCCAGGGGATCCGCACCGGCCCACACGCGGAGAACATGTTGCGCGACCTCGGTGCGGTCGCCTCCGGATCGATCTGAGAGGCAGCGAACCGTGGCATTCCAGGAGATCAAGCTCTACCAGGTCGGCACCTCGGTCGTGGGCAACCGGCTGCTCGACCCCGAGCAGCGCACCGTGCAGGCGCGGATGGGGCGTTCGAACACCCTCACCTCCGGCCACCGCGCCTGTCAGGGTTGCGGCGAGGCGCTGGGTGCGCGCTACGTGCTCGACGCTGCCATGCGGGCGACGAACGGGAACATGGTGGCGGTGAACTCCACCGGCTGCCTGGAGGTGTTCTCCACGCCGTACCCCGAGTCGTCGTGGCAGCTGCCCTGGCTGCACTCCCTGTTCGGCAACGGTCCCGCCGTCGCCGCCGGGGTCGCGGCAGCGCTCAAGGCCAAGGGTCGCGAGGACATCCGCGTGGTGGGGCAGGCCGGCGACGGCGGCACCGTCGACATCGGCTTCGGCACCTTGTCGGGCATGTTCGAGCGCAACGACGACGTTCTGTTCGTCTGCTACGACAACCAGGGCTACATGAACACCGGCGTGCAGCGCTCCAGTGCGACCCCGCCGGCAGCGCGCACCGCCAACACTAAGGCCCTCGGCGCCGAGCCCGGCAACGTCTTCGGGCAGGGCAAGAACGTGCCCCGGATCGCGATGGCGCACGAGATCCCGTACGTCGCCACGGCGACCGTCGCGGACCTGCACGACCTGGAGTCGAAGGTCGAGAAGGCGATGGGCTTCCGCGGCGCCCGCTACCTCCACGTGCTCGTGCCCTGCCCGCTGGGCTGGGGTGCCGCCTCGTCGGACACGATCCGGGTGGCCCGGCTGGCCAAGGAGAGCGGGCTGTTCCCGGTCTTCGAGGCCGAGCGTGGCGAGGTCACCGCGGTGTCGCGGATCCGGCACCAGGTGCCGGTCGAGGACTACCTGCGCATACAGAAGCGCTACGCACACCTGTTCGCCAACGCCACCCACGACGGCCGGCCCGACATCGTCGCCCGGCTGCAGGAGGAGGCGGACCGCAACATCGCCAGATACGGGCTGCTCTCGGATGAATCGGTGGTCGAGCCCGTCGAGACCAAGGGGGAGTGATGGACAAGCCGTTCGCCATCACGCTGGACGTCGGGTCGAGCAAGGCCAACAAGACCGGCTCGTGGCGCACCGAGCGGGCCGTCTACGTCAACCGGATGCCACCGTGCAACGACGGCTGCCCGGCCGGGGAGAACGTGCAGGCGTGGCTCTACGAGGGCGAGGAGGGGGGCGCCGGCTACGAGCGCGCCTGGCGGCAGATCATGGTGGACAACCCGTTCCCCGCGGTGATGGGGCGGGTCTGCTACCACCCGTGCGAGACCGCGTGCAACCGTGGCCAGCTCGACGACGCCGTGGGCATCAACTCGGTCGAGCGGTTCCTGGGTGACGAGGCGCTACGCCAGGGCTGGAAGGTCTCCGTCCAGGCCCCGGCCACCGGCAGGCACGTGCTGGTCGTCGGCGCCGGGCCGTCGGGGTTGGCGGCGGCGTACCACCTGGCGCTGCGCGGCCACGCGGTGGCGATCAAGGAGGCCGGTCCGATGGCCGGCGGCATGATGCGCTTCGGCATCCCGCGCTACCGGCTCTCCCGCGAGGTGCTCGACGCGGAGATCCAGCGGATCCTCGACCTCGGTGTGACCCTCGAGCTGGACAGCAAGGTGACCGACCTGGCTGCCCTGGCCGAGCAGTACGACGCTGTGTTCCTCGCCGTGGGCGCGCAGATCGGCAAGCGGGCCTACATCCCGGCAGGTTCCGCTGCCCACGTGCTCGACGCGGTCTCGATGCTGCGGGGTCTGGAGGAGGGCGAGCAGCCGCTCCTCGGCCGGCGCGTGGCGGTGTACGGCGGCGGGAACACCGCGATGGACGCCGCGCGGACGGCGAAGCGGCTCGGCGCCTCCGAGGCGATCGTGGTCTACCGGCGCAACCAGGACCGGATGCCCGCCCACGAGTCGGAGTTCATGGAGGCCGAGGACGAGGGCGTCCTGTTCAAGTGGCTGACCACGATCAAGCAGGTCGACGAGGGCAAGCTGGTGGTGGAGAGGATGGAGCTGGACGAGACCGGCTTCCCCCAGCCGACCGGTGAGGTCGAGGAGCTGGACGCCGACTCGCTCGTGCTCGCGCTCGGGCAGGACACCGACCTGTCGCTGCTCGACGGCGTCGAGGGTCTGGTCGTCGAGGACGGCGTCGTCCAGGTCGGTCCGGACCTGATGACCGGCCACCCGGGCATCTTCGCCGGCGGCGACATGGTGCCGTTCGAGCGCTCGGTGACCGTGGCGATCGGGCACGGCAAGAAGGCCGCGCGCAGCATCGATGCCTGGCTCTCCGGCGCGGCACCGGAGCCGACCGTGAGGCCGGCGCTGGCGACGTACGACACGTTGAACACCTGGTACTACTC
>DATAKN010000287.1:0-6201 GCA_036261595.1 Marmoricola sp. | reverse complement strand
TCCGTCTCGTCCGCGCGCTCGCGGAGCGTGGGCAGCAGGTCGCGGATGCCGTCGAGAACTGCCTGACTCATGGATTCTCCTCGGTGTTCGGATGCCTCCCTGGAATACTAGAACACGTTCTACCTAGCCGCAATCAAGCCGCCTCCGGGCATGGGCGATCCCGCCCCAGGGATGCTCCCCGGCGGTCGACCGGCCCTCGGTCCGGTGGCCGCTACGAGTCGGCGGGCCGGCCCACGGGCCGGCCGTGACGGGCCGATGCCCCGTTGCCGGCAGCCGTCGCCGACCCACCGGGCGCGGTCACGAGCTTGTCCAGGAACGGGCCGATGATGTCGACCGGCAGCGGGAAGACCACCGTGGAGTTCTGGTCGGCACCGAGCTCGAGCAGGGTCTGCAGGTAGCGCAGCTGGAGCGAGGCCGGGGAGCGGCTGAGCGTGTCGGCGGCCTGCCGCAGTTCCTCGGAGGCCTCCAGCTCACCGCGGGCGTTGATCACCTTGGCCCGTCGCTCGCGCTCGGCCTCGGCCTCGCGCGCCATCGCCCGCTGCATGACCTCGGGGATCTCCACGTCCTTGATCTCCACGACCTGGACCTTCACGCCCCACGGCTCGGTCTGGGTGTCGATGACCTCCCGCAGCGAGGCGTTGAGATCCTCCCGGTGCGCCAGCAGCGTGTCCAGGTCGGATCGCCCCAGGAGGGAGCGCAGGGTGGTCTGCGCGATCTGGGACGTGGCCACCGCGTAGTTCTCCACGGCCATGACCGACTTCACCGGATCGACCACCTGGAAGAGCACCACGGCGTTCACCCGGGCCGGCACGTTGTCGCGGGTGATGACTTCCTGCGGCGGGATGGTCAGCGTGACGACCCGCAGGTCGACGCGGATCAACCGGTCGACGAACGCCAGCAGCAGCCGAGGACCCGGCTCGTAGAGCGGTCTCAGCCGGCCGAGGCGGAAGACGACGCCACGCTCGTACTCACGGAGCACCCGCGTGGAGCTGACCAGCAGCGCCACCACGACGACGACAGCGAGGACGACGACGACCCAGATCATGGCTGCTCTCCTCTATGGCGTTCGGGGAAGCCCCAGCTCGTGGCGTACCGGTCGATCGACGCCTCGACGCGCTCGGTCACGCCCACCTCGTGGGGCACGTGCTCCGGGAAGCCGCTCGGCGCGGCCCACAGGTGCCTGGCAAGCGGTACGCCGCACCCGGTCACGACCAGTGCGGTGACACCGAGGAGCAGGACGTCGGGAGCGGTGTGCGCCCCGATCAGCATGCCGAGCGGCAGCAGCAGCGCGATCAGCGCGATGGCACAGGCGATGCCGCGGTGGAACCGTCCGGCCTCGGAGTATGGCCACGGATCGATCTCGCGGACCACCTCGCGCCCGTGCGACGAGGTCGTGCAGTCCTTCTTCGCCGGACAGCTGTTGCACACCGACGGCTTGGCCCGGTAGCGCATGGTGCGCTGCTCCGGGTCGAACGTCGTCGGCCACAACCACTGGTTCTCCGGACACACCCACGCATCGTGGTCGGGCTGGTAGGTGAACGCTCCCGTGCGCCAGGTCGCCGAGCGCTTCGCGACCCGACGCGCCAGCCTGTCGAAGGCGTAGGCCGCGAGCACCAGGAATGCGCTGTACCCGGCGACCATGTCGACGGAGGCGGAGGGAGAGTTCACCGTGTGCTCACCGGTCGTCGCCCGCTCCGACGGCAACCGGCTCCAGCTCGGTGAAGAGCACGTCCTCGGGCATCTCGTCGGTGATCTGACCGGACTTCAGGTGCCGGATGCCGAGCCAGGCGATGTAGAAGAACGGCAGCGTGCCACCCACGATGAACAGCACGTCGCCAGGCAGGCGCATCCATTCGAGCAGAGCGTTCCCCGGCGTGGTGATGTAGCCGAGCGACCGAGCCTCGAAATACCCCTTGTCGACGGACTTGTAGAGCTGGAGCACGCCGAGCGGGAGGAGGGTGGCGAACACCATCCAGGCCAGCCCGATGTTGAGCGACCAGAACGAGATCTTGGCCAGCCGGTCCGGCCACTTCTCCGCGGGGATCAGGTAGCGCAGCGCGAACATGCTCAGGCCGACCGCCAACATCCCGTAGACGCCCATCATCGCGGCGTGGCCGTGGTTCGCGGTCAGGGCCGTGCCGATCTGGTAGTAGGACACGATCGGCAGGTTGATCAGGAAGCCGAAGATGCCGGCGCCGAGGAAGTTCCAGAAGCCGACCGCCACCAGGAACATCACGGCCCACCGGTGCGGGAACGGTGCGGTGGACTTGCGCTCCTGCCGTGCGCCGAGCTGGAGGAAGGTCCAGGCCTCGACGGTGAGGAACGTCAGGGGGATGACCTCGGCGGCGGAGAAGAACGCACCCAGGGCCATGTGCTCGACCGGCGTACCGGAGAAGTACAGGTGGTGCATGGTGCCGATCACGCCGCCGGCCGAGTACAGGATCACGTCGAGCAGGATGATGCCGAGCGCGATCCGCTCGCGGACGACACCGAGCATCACGAAGATGTAGGCGACCATCACCGTGGTGAACAGCTCCAGGAAGTCCTCCACCCACAGGTGCACCACCCAGAACCGCCAGAAGTCGGCGACGGTGAACTTCGTCTCGGTGCCGGCGAGCAGGCCGACGGCGTAGAACGCCGGGATCGCCAGCGCGGAGTAGAAGAACAGCCACGGCATGTTGCCGCGCGACTCCGTGCGCAGCCGGGCGCGGATGCCCCGGTAGATGATCACGATCCAGAAGATCATCCCGATGGTGAGCAGGATCTGCCACAGCCGGGGCAGGTCGAGGTACTCCCACTGCTGGCCGAAGATCGGGCCCTTCGCCCACGACGCGCCGTAGATCGACGCCGCCTCGCTGAGCAGGCTGCCAACCACCACGACGACCAGTGCGCCCAGGAGCGCGTAGGACAGCCAGTGCTGCCGACGAGGTTCACGACCGGCGATGAACGGCGCGAGGAAGATCCCGGCGGCCAGGAACGCCGCAGCGGTCCAGAACAGAGAGAGCTGGAGGTGCCACGTACGGACCAGGTTGAACGGCAGGACCTTGGCCAGGTCGAAGCCGAAGAAGCTCGCCAGGTCGGCCCGATAGTGCTCGGCGGCGGCACCGACGAGCGTCTGGACGATGAACAGTGCGGCGATGACGAAGAAGAACCACGCGGTCGAGCGCTGGGCCGGCGTGAGCGCGACCTCGCCCGGTTGGCGGAAGGCGATCGCCGGCGCCTCGCTGGAGTGCCATCCGATCCGCTGGCTCCACCGACCGTAGACCGCGAACAGGATGCCCGTGCCGCCGAGCAGGACGACCAGCGAGAGCACGCTCCACACCACCAGGTCGGCGGTGGGCCCGTTGTCGACCCGCGGTTCCGAGGGCCAGTTGTTGGTATAGCTGTAGTCGTGGCCGGGACGCTCCGCGGCAGCCGCCCACGCGGTCCACGAGAAGAACGCAGTCAGCTGCCGCACCTTCTGCGGATCGGTCAGGACCTTGGGCCGCAAGCCGTGGTCGGTGGCCTTGTCGCCGAAGAACGTGGCGTAGTGCTGGACGTTGGCGTTGAAGGCCGCCACCTGGGCGTCGGTGTAGACGAGGTCGTGGGTGTCGGCGTTGTAGCGGTTGGTGCGGAACTCCTTGACCACAGCGGCGTGCGGGTCGGTCGTGCCCTTGGCGGCGTACTGCTGCTCGACGTTGTCGGTCGCGCGACGCAGGTAGTCGGCGGTGTAGTCCGGCCCGAGGTAGGCGCCGTGGCCGAGGATCGAGCCGTACTCCATGAGCCCTCGGTTGAGGAAGAGCTTCTGCCCCTCGGTGATGTCCTTGCCGGTGAAGAGCACCTGCCCGGACTCCGTCGTCACCCGGTCGGGTAGCGGCATCGAGGCGGTGTAGGTCCGGTAGGCGAGGATGCCCATCACGAAGAAGCCGAACAGGAGCACCAGGGCCACGCCCTGGAACCACCCCTTGCCGGCGATCATCGGCCGGCGTTCGCCGGGCTGGAGTGGACTGGTGGCGTGCTTCATCAGACTCATACGTGCCCCCGAGACGTGGCAGTAGAAGGTGAGAAGGAAACGAACTCGTGGGACGTTAGCAGCCGCCCAGGAGGGTGGCCAGCACCTCGACCGGCTGCGCCGCACCTCCGCCCGCGACCTGCTTCCGGACGGCGACGAGGGTCGAAGATCACGATTTCTGACGTGTTTGACCGTTTTTGTCCCGTTGGCGGCAATTTGGCGTAGCGTCGTTCGTGGTGAGGACTCGCGACGGCGGTTGCGAGGCATCGACGACGACAGTTTCCGTGCGATTGGAGAGGCGACATGCGTACGGCGGAGCGCACACCGGACCCGCAATGGGACTTCGCTCTCCTGATCCGGGGAGCCCTCGACTCCAGCGGCAGCTACTCGACCGAGGTCGACACCCGCGACGCACAGTCACTCGTCGACCTGCGCTGGGCCGCGCTCCAGGCAGGACGGCTGCTCGGGGTGCGGGTGAAGGTCGACGTGCGTGACGTCGACGGCCAGGCCGGCCCGATCGCAACCGCGACAGTACGTCGCCTCGAACCGCCCGACCCGGAGAACGACGTCGCGACGCCGGGCCTGGAGAAGCTGCTGCGCTGCGTGATGGAGGCACAGGCCACGACGCGCGGGGGACAGACGTCAGTGCCCACTCCGCGCGCGCCGCAGGACGCGTAGCCGCGCCTCGCGGCACGGGTCACGCGCTACAGCGGATCGGGGAGGGCGAACCCGAGTTCGGCACAGCCGGACTCGAGGTGGGCGATCACCGACTCGAGGACCTTGACGCGGGCGTACCTCTTGTCGTCGCCCTCGACCAGCGCCCAGGGCGCCTCGGCCGTGTCGGTCTCCGTGAGCATGTCCTCGACGGCAGCCAGGTAGTCGGCACGGCGCGCCCGGTTGCGCCAGTCCTCGTCGGTGAGCTTCCAGGCCTTCAACGGGTCGGCGGCGCGACTGCGGAAGCGGCGCTCCTGCTCCTCGTCGGAGACGTGCATCCAGAACTTCAGCACCAGCACACCCTCGCCCCGCAGCATGCTCTCGTAGGCCCGGATCTCACCGTATGCACGGCGCCACTGTGCCTCGCTGGCGAACCCCTCGACCCGCTCGACCAGCACCCGCCCGTACCAGGTGCGGTCGAGCACCGCGAACCCGCCCAGACCGGGAACGCCGGGCGCGAACCGGTGCAGGAAGTGGTGCCGCTTCTCGTCAGCCGTCGGGGCGGCGTACCCCTTGACGCGCACGTGCCGCGGGTCCATCGGAGCGACCAGCCGCTTGATCGCGCCACCCTTCCCGGAGGCGTCCCAGCCCTCGAAGAGCACGAGCATCCCCGGTCCGATGTCCGGGTGCCCGGGGAACTTGCCGCCGATCGCGAGGCGGATCTGCGCCAGCCGGTTGGAAGCCGCGGAGAGCCGCTCGGTCTCCTGGCGCTTGGTCAGCCGGCGGGTGAGGTCGAGCTCGTCGAGACGTCCCATGCGACCCGATGCTAGGTCGCGCCGCGGAGCGCAGATCCGCTCACGGCAGCGAGCCCTTGGCGGCGGGTCGCCGGCGCTCCAGGCTCGGTGGCATGACACGAGCACTCATGCAGGCGGCCACTCCCCTGCGCGGAACGATCGACGACGAGATGACCCACCGGCTGATGGCCCAGCGGATCATCGTCCTGGGCTCGGCCCTCGACGAGGCCGACGGCAACCGGCTGTGCGCCCAGCTGCTGCTGCTCTCGGCGGAGGACCCGCGCAGCGACATCAGTCTCTGGATCAACTCGCCGGGCGGCTCCGTGCCGGCGATGCTGGCCATCCACGACGTGATGCGGCTGATCCCGAACGACGTGAGCACGCTGGCGATGGGCATGGCGGCGAGCGCCGGGCAGTTCCTGCTCTCGGCCGGTACGCCGGGCAAGCGGTTCGCCCTCCCCCACGCCCGGATCCTCCTGCACCAGGGGTCCGCGGGCATCGGCGGGACCGCCATGGACATCGAGATCCAGGCCGAGGACCTGCGCCACACCCGCGACACCGTGCTCGCGCTCATCGCCGCACACACCGGCCAGGACGTCGCGACGATCGAGCGCGACTCCCGGCGGGACCGGTGGTTCACCGCCGAGCAGGCGCGGGACTACGGCTTCGTGGACCGGGTGATCGAGTCGATGGACGACGTCAGCCCGACCCGCCCGCAGCGCGTGGGACTGGGGGCACGGCGATGAGCAGCTACACCGTCCC
>DATAKN010000225.1:0-3977 GCA_036261595.1 Marmoricola sp. | reverse complement strand
CTCGGTAGACCGCGAGGGCACGGTCCAGGAAGTCGGTGGCGCTGAAGGGAACGATCACGGTGGTGTCCTCCGTCACAAGGGCTCGGTGGGGTCAATCTAGTCACGCGCCCGACCGCCGACGAGCGCCTCGTCGGCAAAGCGTCGATTCGCTGCGGTGAACGGTCGCTCACCTTTTGGGGTAATGGCGTTCCGTGCCACGACTACGGCGGGTGTCACCCCGCGAACCAGGGTGGACCCGCCGGCGTGCGGGTCGCGGCTTCGTCTACCTCGACGAGAACGGCAACCGGCTGCCGGAGGAGGACGTCGCGCGGATCAAGGCGCTCGCGATCCCACCGGCCTGGACCGACGTGTGGATCTGCACCCGACCCAACGGCCACCTCCAGGCCCTCGGCGTCGACGCCGCCGGCCGGCGGCAGTACCTCTACCACCCCGACTGGCGGGCGCGGCAGGACGAGCTGAAGTTCGCCCGCGTCACCCGCGCGGCACGAAGGCTTCCCGCGATGCGGGCGGCGGTGCTCGAGGACCTCTGCGACGAAACGATGACCCGCGACAAGGCCTGCGCCGTCGCGGTGCGCCTCATCGACCAGGGTGCCTTCCGGATCGGCAGCGACGCCTACGCCAACGGCGAGTCCTTCGGGCTCACCACCCTGGAGCGCCGGCACGTCCACCGTGAGGGCACCACCCTGGTGTTCGACTTCACCGGCAAGTCGGGGATCGAGCACCACGTCGAGATCGACGACGAGCCCAGCCGTCAGGCCATCGAGACCATGCGCCGGCGCCGCGGCGGCTCCGACCGGCTGCTGGCCTACCGCGAGCACGGCCGGTGGGTCGACCTGGACGCGGCGTCGGTCAACGAGTACCTGCGCGAACGCACCGGTGAGGACCTCACGGCGAAGGACTTCCGCACCTGGCACGCCACGGTCCTGGCCGCGGCGGCGCTGGCCGAGTCCCACGAACCGGGTGCCACCAAGGCATCGCGGAAACGGGCGATCAGAGCGGCGATGGAGGAGGTCGCCGACTTTCTCGGGAACACGCCGACGATCGCGCGGACGTCGTACGTCGACCCGCGAGTGATCGACCTCTACGAGGACGGGGTGACGATCGCGACCGCCGTACGACGAGCTCCGAAGGACCCGGACAAGCGGCAGGCGGCCCTCGAGCGCGCCGTACGCCGACTGCTCGCCGCCTGATCAGCCGAGCCGGGTGGCCTGTCCCTCGAGCCAGTGCCGCGTCGCGGGGTCGGTGGTCAGCGAGACCGCCTTCTCGTACGCCGCCCGCGCCGCCGCCGCGTCGCCCGCCTCGGCGAGCAGCGCTGCCCGAGTCGCCCAGGCAGGCTGGAACCTGTCCAGCGCCGGTTCCGGGATCGCTGCTAGCTCGGCCAGCCCGGCCCGCGGCCCGTCGGCCCGCGCCGTGGCCGCGGCCAGGGCGACCCGCGCACCGAGCGTCGGTGCCACGACCACGAGAGCGGCGTGCAGCGTGCGCAGGGCCCGCCAGTCGACCGGTTGGCCCACCGCTGGCCGGCAGTGCACGGACTGGATCGCCGCCTCCAGCTCGAACCGGCCGATCCCCCGGGCACCAGCGCGGGCAGCCCTGGCCCGGCGCAGGTGCGCCTCGCCCTCCGCGATCAGCGGGAGGCTCCAGCGACCCGGGTCCTGCTGGTCGAGCGGCACGAACGACGCCGCTGACCGCGTCGGCGTGCGAGCGAGCGAGAGGGTGATCAGGGCCGCCAACCCCCAGGCCTCGGGCTCGTCGCCGAGCAGCTCCGCGAGCGTGACGGCGAGGTACTGGGCCTCTCCCGCCATCGACTCGCGCACCGTCGCTGCAGAGGAGCCCTGCCAGTCGATCGCGAAGCAGCCGTAGACCGCTTCGAGCACCGGCTCGAGCCGCATCGGCAGCTGCGCCCGGCCCGGAACCGCGAACGGGATACCGACATCGCGGATCCGGCGCTTGGCCCGCACCAGCCGCTGCGCCATCGTGGCCGGCGGCAGCACGAATGCCGCGCCGATCTGTCGTGCGTCGAAACCCAGGACCGCCTGGAGCATCAACGGCGTGCGGACCGCCGGGTCGACGGCGGGATGGGCGCACGCGAACAGCAGCTCGAGGCGCTTGTCCGGGATCCGGTCGGGCTCCACCTCATCGACCACCGCCACGAGCCGGGCCGCGCTCACGTCGCTCTCCGGCAGCGGGTCCGACGTACGCCGTGCCGCCGACCCGAGGACGTCGCTCTGCCGGTGTCGCGCGACGGTGAGCAGCCAACCCTCCGGGCTGTCGGGGACACCGGACTCCGGCCACGTGCGGAGCGCCCGCTCGAAGGCGTCGGCGAGCGCGTCCTCGGCGAGAGCGATGTCCCGCGTGGTCGCAGCCAGCATCGCGACCAGCCGGCCGTAGGAGCCGCGGGCCGCTCGCTCAGCGGCGGCCCGCGCCTCCTCGACCGGGGTGGCTGCGTCCACGGGCGGTCAGCCCTGGACCCAGTGCCCGTCGACGACGTGCGTGGCGCTCGGGCGCACCTCGACCGAGCCCCACTGCACCGACGGTGCCTTCTCGGCCCAGGCAAGGGCCGCGTCCAGGTCGGGCACGTCGATGACGAACGTCCCGCCGAGCTGCTCCTTGGTGCTCGCGAACGGGCCGTCCTGGACCTGCAGCGTGCCGTTGGCAGCGGTCACCGTCGTGGTCGCCGACGACGGCTGCAGGACCTCGCCGGCGATCAGGACTCCGGCGTCGTGCAGGGCGGCGGCGTACGCACGGAACGCCTCCTGGCCCGCCTCCCAGCCGTCGCCGAGCTCCTCGGGCGTCATCTCGGGGTAGTGCAGCAGCAGGGTGTAGCGCATGGTTCCTCCTCGGTCGAAGTGTGTCAGGAGCGATCCGCCCTGACCCCCAAGGAACGAACCAGCGGGGCGCCGATCGACAGGTCGGCCGAAGCCGCGCGCCGGATTCTCGTGGGATCGCCTCAGTGCCGCGGGACTCGGCGGATCACCGCCGGCCCCCACAGGGACACCATGCTCCGACGGCTGGCCTGCGCCTGGACGCGGTAGCGGCCCGGTGCCAGCACGCCGGTCCGCTTGTGGTTCGGCCACCGGGCCCAGCGCGTGGTGCTGGTGCGGCCGGTGCGCAGGTTGGTCCACCTCACCCGCATCTCCCGTGCCCGGTACCGGTGCTTGCTGCCGAGCCAGTCCAGGACCAGGCGCTGGCCCACGCGGTGCACGACCGGCTTGACCGGCGGAGCCCACGGCACGTACGGCGAGGCGATCTGCGGGGCCTCGGGGACGACACCCTGGACCTGGAGCTGGTCCAGGACCTTCTGTGCGATCAGCGTCTCGCCCGTCGGCGTCGGAT
The DNA here is from genome assembly GCA_036261595.1 of Marmoricola sp. GTDB lineage: Bacteria > Actinomycetota > Actinomycetes > Propionibacteriales > Nocardioidaceae > Marmoricola. Next base: position 644 of record DATAKN010000225.1, on the reverse strand, counting down.
GGGTGTGGTCGTACGTGTCCCTGCTGAGCACGAAGTCGGGGTTGTCCAGATCGGCGACAAGGATGGGCGACTCCGGAGTGCTGAGCTCGGACGCCAGCTCGTGGAGCTTGTCGTTGGCCTCGGCGTGGCCATAGGCGATCTGGGCGTAGGTCTCGCCCAGGATCAGCTTGACGTCCGGGCGCACGGCCCGGGCCTGCGCGATGTAGTTGCGCCAGCGGTCCATCAGCTGGTCCGGTGTGGCGCCGTTGTGCAGGTCGTTCGTCCCGTACAGGGCGACCAGAACGTCCGGCTGGTAGGCCGTCATGTCGGCGGTGATGTTCTCCAGCTGCGCGTTCAGCGTGGTGCCGCCCTTGGCGTCGTGGTCGGTGTCCCACCCGGTGGCCAGGTAGACGTCGCGGCCGCCGTACGGCTCGGTGCGCGGGCCGACGAAGTCGAAGGACACGTGCATCTGGGTGAGCGCCTCGTAGAGCCGGTAGCGCCACGTGTAGTCGCCGTCGAAGCCCTGGGTGATCGAATCACCCGCGAGCATGATCCGCAGCACGCCCGTGTTGTCCGCGTGCGCCGCGGTCCCCGGTACACCGACGACCCCGGTCATCGTCGTCGCGAGCACGAGCAGAACCGCCCCGAAGATCTTGCGCATCCCC
>DATAKN010000222.1:0-15799 GCA_036261595.1 Marmoricola sp. | reverse complement strand
CTACCCTCAATGCGTGGACTTGTCAGGAATCATCTTCGTGGCGCTCGCCGTCGGGTGGGCCGTGATCCTCATCCCCATGGCGCTGAAGCGTCACGACGACGAGGCGATGAGTCGGCCCGTCGACACCTTCTCCGACTCGGTTCGGGTGGTGGGCGCGTCCACGGCGAAGCGGCCGGCCCCCGAGGTCGCGCCCGTCACCGCACCGGCCGCCGCCACGCAGCCTGCCGCCACGCCGGCTCCCGCCTCCGAGGTCGTTCCCGTCCCCGTCCCCGTGCCCGCGTCGCCGCGGCAACACCGGGTCACCCGTGAGTCGGCCCGGCGCGCCGCCCGTCGGCGCCGTCGCGTGCTCGTCGTCCTGCTGCTCGCCTTCGTGGCCGACGGTGTGAGCAGCTACCTGGCCGTCACCCCCTGGTGGTCGACCTTCGTCCCGGCCGCCCTGGTGGTGGCCTTCCTCGTGGTCGCCCGCCTCACAGTCCGGGCGCAGCAGGTACGCCGCGCTGCGCCCGACCAGCCCGTCGCCCCCACGGCCGACCCGGCCGCGGAGCCGGTCGAGCCCGTGGTCGCGACCCCGCACGCCGTCGAGCCCGACCTCGGCCCCGAGGACACGCAGGGCCTGTCCCGCGAGGAACTCGTCGAGGCGGTCGCCGTTCCCGTGCTCGACGAGGGCGGCCTCTGGGACCCGCTGCCGATCACCCTCCCGACCTACGTGACCAAGGCGCGCGCCCGGCGTACCGTCCGGACGATCGAGATCACCGGCATGACGTCGTCGGGTCACGACCCGGCCGACTCCGAGCTGGCCCGCACCGCCGAGGAGGCCGCGAAGGCCGAGCCGGAGTCCACCACCGACGCGGAGGTCGAGGAGCGCAAGGCCGCCGGCGCCTGAGCCGCGGGCCTTCGAGGCTGACCGCCGCGCTGTAACGCGGGGTTGTGGTCGGTGAACACGTGGCCTTCGGGTCACTCAGCGACCAGAACACCGCGTTACAACTGGCTCGATTCGGAGTACGTCGGGCAGGGTGGTAACTTTTCCCTCGCACTTGGGGCTGTGGCGCAGTTGGTAGCGCGTCTCGTTCGCAATGAGAAGGTCAGGGGTTCGAATCCCCTCAGCTCCACCAAACGCAAACCCCGTCTCACCAGCGGTTTCACCGCGACCGAGGCGGGGTTCTTGCTTTGTCATTCGGCATTCGTTCGGTCCTGCGCACCCCCTGCGCCCCCCGTGGCGTTCAGACGGTCCAAACCGGTCCGGTCCGCGGAACTGCCGAGGTGGTGCAGGTAGATGTTCGTGGTGGCGATCGAGGCGTGCCCGAGCCAGGCCTGGACGGTGACCGGATCGACACCCTTGGAGAGCCACAGACAGGCTGCAGTGTGCCGGAGGTCGTGGATCCGTCGGCCCGGCGCGGACTGCGACCAGGCGACCGATCGCTTGACCGCCGTTACATGCAGCTGGTGTCCCGGCCTGGTGGTGAACAGCAGGTCCTCGGGTCCCTTGCCGTCGGCGCAGTCCAGCACGAGCGGGAGGACCCGATTGGCGACCGGAACGCGGCGAGTCTTGCCCGACTCGGTGACCTTCGCGTCGACGCCCTCCGGCGCTGCCCGACTCACCAGCAGGACCGGCATCGGCACGTGGACGAAGTCGCGAACGCGGGCTTCGCGCAGCTCGGACCATCGCAGGCCGGTCCAGCCGGCGACGAGCAGGATGTCGGCCAGTCGCTGGTCCCGGACGCTCGCGGTCGCGTAGAACGCCTCAAGCTCTTCCTCGGCGAACGGGCGGATCTCGGTGCGGATGCCGCGTCCCTTGGGCACGCGGGTGGAGGTCACCGGGTTGCTCAGGATCAGTCGCTCCCGAACCGCCCAGGCGAAGAGCGCGCTCATCAGCGTGAGTTGAGTGCTCACTTTCCACCCGCCGAAACTGTTCAGTTTTCGAGCTCCGCCGACACTACGGCGCCGCCCACGAAGCCCGGATGTTCTGGCCGGCCTGACAAACGCACTGGCATATGCCGGGAACCAGCCGACTCACTTGTGCTTGTTGTTGCAGACACGTTTAGACAAGTCGGTCTTGACAGCGGTCGCCATAGGTCCCAAGCTCATCTGTGGGTCGCGCTCAGCGGAGGATCAATGAGGGGGACCTGACGACCGCGGATGGAGGAACCGTGCCAGTTCTCGGGCTGGTTGTGATTTTGGCGCTGCTGGCGCCGATTCCTGGGGCTTACGGTCCCGGTGGTTCAAGTGCGAGTGATTCGAGCCAGACAGGCGCCGGGCCACTAGCGGCTTCTTGCCGAGCCGGCTTAGTCCATGCCCGCGGACTCGTGCCGGTCAGACTGATGGTTCCCACCTGAGCCATGGAAGCCCTCTGCGAGCAGCCCTGCGGATGGGGCACTCATCCCGGACTCGAGTCGTCACGCGGTACCAAACAGTCCAACATCGAAAGAAGGGTTTTCCGAATGAAGGTCCGATCAGTTCTATTGTCGGCGGCGGCAATCACTGCGCTGACGTGCGGTTATGCCGGTCCGGCGCATGCTACTTCGGGTGGAGGTTGGGCGCACGCCAAGCAGAAGGCTGACGCCTCGGGTAAAGCGGGCGTGCCCGCGAACTGGAATCCCGCGACCGCGCCGGCGCCGACAAAGGCCGTCCCGTCGGGGACTTCGGGCTCTGTCGCGCCCTACGGCGTTTCGACGAGCAACTCGATCGCCACCAACCAGGTCTCGCAAAAGACCAGCTACTACTGTGGGCCGGCTGCCGTCCACGAGGCACTCAACGTCCAGGGCATCGGCGCTACACAGTCCAATCTCGCGAGCGCCATGGGGACGACGACGAATGGAACCGCGTGGTACACCGGATCGTCGTATCCAGTTCCCACCACGCTCAACAATAAGCTCGGACGCAGCTTCTACGTTCCAGTCAACGTGAGCTACTCACCGACCAGCACCGAGGAAGGCAACTTCCAGAGCAGAGTTGTATCCGATATCAACAGTGGCTACGCCGTTGTCGGCAACGCGTACGAGGTAGCCGGAGGGCCCCACCTCGTCGGACACCCCACCAACGAGACGATCTACCACTACTTTGAGATCCGGGGTTTCTCGAACTCGGGAGCATCAACCATGTACGAAGACTCAGTCCACGGAGCGACGAGCATCTCGTGGTACGCATCGGTGCCGGCGTATTCGACCATGGACTCCTCGAAGATCACGACCATCGTGGGTGGTCGCGGTTACGTCTGGTAGTCGCTGGCTGGGCGCCGCAAGCTACATCGGCTCGATTCTGTTGATCCTTTGTAGCTGCGGTGCTCCGTCAGCGACCGAAGCGCGCACGACCCCCCATACGTCAGTGTCAGCAACGCGGACGGTGACGACACCTACAACGGCACCCTCGAATTCCTCCGCCCCTCTACTGGGTGGCTGCGAGGTCCGATCCCCCACGGCGTTGTCGGATGCCCTTGCATCAGGCTGGAACCGTCCATGGCAAAGCACGCTGGTGCCGTTTGCCGGCTCCGACGCCAGCGGCGACCAGATCGTCGCAGCGTCCCGCGATCGAACAGTTGCATCGATCGAGCTGTTGGACCTGAAGGCGCACCGAGTCGTGCGGACGATCGCGACACTGCCGTCGTCGGGAGCCCAGGCGACCGGCTCGTTTGACGGGCACTACGCCGTCTGGAAGGAGATCGACTCACCAGGCGACACCGACACCTTCACGATCAAGGTATGGAACTCCGTGACCGACCGAGTTGCCGTGGTCGGAGGTAGTCACAAGCTCCCAGACGGCACCGCGGCGCCGAGCACGTGGGAAGACCCGGTCATCGCCGCCGGGCGCGCAGCCTGGATCGAGGGAACCGACGCCAGCGGCGCCGGAGACCTCGTGTTGCTCGACCTCGTGAACGGTAAGCGACGCATGTTCCACCATGGGCACCCCGGCTGGCTCGCACTCACGCCAAGCCTGGTCATCTGGGCCGAGTCGAGTCGACCGGGTGCAGACACCTCCATGATGGCTGCCGACGTCGTCACGGGTGCGGCCGCGACTGTGCCTGAGCCTCTCACAGGCGTTCGAGGGGCGTGGGGCTTCGTCACTGACGGCAACTACTGGTCTTGGGTGGCCGGTGATCCCGCAACGCTCTATGGAGGACGGGTCGGCGGTGCTCCGCGAGCTATCGCGGCTGTCCCTCAAGGCGGCGGAAGCCCGCCAGTCGCCGTCGCTGCCGGCATCGCATCGGTGCCGGTTTCAGCGGGTGGCCTGCTGCTCGCCAATGTGGGCACCGGTGGCTGGACCTACAACCCTCGCGCCAGTTGGGCCACGAACCTCAGCTCTGCCCTGTTGGTGAACAAGACGACCAAGAAGGGCGGCCCCGACCAAAGCTCGATGGCACGCGTCGGACCGACGGCGGCGGCCGCCCTCGCCTGCTAGGACTAGCCATAGCAGCGTTCAGCGCACACGAGCGAGGTCCCTGGTCGCGCCGCACACTCGAAAGTCCGAACACCTATGGCACAGGGTGCCGATTACGAACGTTGTCGCACATCAACTGTCGGATCCCTGTCGCACATCACCCGGGGGAGGACAGGACCATCGAGACTGCGCTCGTGATGAATCTCTTTCCTTCGTCAAGCCGCCGGCTCCGCCGGCGGAGCCGCGCTGCGGGCGGCGCTGGCGCGCCGTCCTCGCGCGTCCTCGGGGCAGGAGTGAACGACGACGGCCCGATCCCGAGGATCCGTCCGCCGGTGGTCAGCGTCAAGGGCGCGATGCGTCGCTGCGCGATGGCCTGCGGCCACCCTTGACCCAGACCACCGACGAACAGGTCCGGCTGGTTATCGGATCGTCGGCGGTTGGTGGTCGGGAACTGCGCACCCCGGACGCACCCCCGGGCATTTGGCATCCGGTACCGATGCAATGGATTCCCGCCGGGCGGTCGCCGCCGTACAGACGCCGGATGCCTTCGCAATGAGAAGGTCAGGGGTTCGAATCCCCTCAGCTCCACCGAGTACGGCGGCCCCTGGGGCCGCCGTTCTGCGTTGTGGTGGGGCTCGGCCGATCTGACGTGCCTGTCCACCACCCGGCACGGAGTCACGTCGCCGATGGGAGGATCCGACCGTCGCGGATGCTGACGACCTGGTCGCAGCGTTTCGCCAGGTCCGGGTCGTGGGTGGCGATGACCAGCGTGGCGCCGTGGCTGTCGCGCAGGTCGAACAGGAGTCGGATGATCTCCTCACCAGTGCTGGTGTCGAGATTGCCGGTCGGTTCGTCGGCGAGGACGAGTCGTGGCTGGTTGATGAGCGCTCGTGCGATCGCGACGCGCTGCTGCTGTCCTCCGGAGAGGCGCGTGGCCAGGGTGTTCTCTCGTCCGCTGAGTCCGACGGTGGCCAGCAGGTCGCGGCCTCGCGCGTAGGGGTCGAAGGGTGTCCGATACGGCAGCAGGGGTACGACGACGTTGTCCAGCACGGTCAGCGTGGGCAGAAGGTTGAACTGCTGGAAGACGAATCCGACGGTGCGGCGGTACTCCGCAAGGTGCCGGCCCGCCATCTCGGTGATTCGTTCCCCGGCGACCGTGATGTCCCCGACATCGGGGGAGTCGAGTGCGCCGATCAGGTGCAGGAGCGTGGACTTCCCCGAGCCGGACGGTCCGACCAGTGCGGTGATGGTGCCCGTGGCGATGTCGAGGTCGATGCCGTCGGCCGCCGTCACGTCGGCGTCCAGGGTGCGGAAGGTCTTGCCGAGGCCGCGGACCTCGATGAGCAAATCGGTCGTGGGGGAGGTGGTGCTGTGGCGATGCATGGTCACTCCGTGAGCAGAAGGGTGGTCGACAGGCGGCGGACCAGTCGGGTGGCGAGCGCCGCCGCTGCCGCAGCGAGGGCCATCGCGGCGGCCCAGGCGATCAGCGCGCCCTCGACGAACCCGGCGGACGTCGTGCCGGTCACCGCAGTCGCGATCAGGACCCCGGCGATCGCACCGGGCGTGGCTCCGAGCGCGCCGATCACGACGCCTTCGGTGATCACCAGTCGGTCGAGGTGTCGGTCGGTCCACCCGACGGCGCGCAAGGTCGCCAGCTCGGCACCGCGGTCGCGGATGTTGAGGTAGAGGACGTTCGCGACGCCGAGGAACGCCAGGCCGAGCGAGGCGCCGGTGGCCGCGTAGTCGGCCGCCCGTGCCTGGATCGCAACGGCGTCGCCGAGGATCGTGCCGACGACGGCGCCCTGGAACGCGAGCGTGATCGCCAGCAGCACCGTGAACACGAGGACGGCGACAGCGAGCCCGAGCGCGGCGAGCGCGGAGCGCGCCTTGACTCGTCCGACGCGGACGAGCGCCAGTCCGCGCACGCTGCGCGGGTGTCGAGCCTTCGCCGGGGCATCGACCGGGGGACGCACGGCGTCCATCGGCTGCGAGCGGGCGGCCAGCCACGCAGGGACAAGTCCGGCGAGCACTGCGACCGTGAGCGCGGCGGGCATGGCCACGATGGCGCGTTGCAGCGAGATCGGCGTTCCCACCAGCCGGCCGAGGCCCAGTGAGAGGGCTGCCGACACGACGCCGGCCACGGTGGCGATGATGGTGATCTCAGCCAGGACGCTGCGGAACAGGTGGCTGCGCTGCCAGCCCAGGCAGGCCAGCACTCCGAGCTCGGTACGCCGTGAGCGCACTGTCGAGATGGCGGCGTTCGCCACGGAGAGGGCACTGATCAGCAGGATCAGCACGAACAGGGCGAGTGACTTCTTGTCGAGGGCCTTCAGGATCGCCTGGGCCACGCCCTTCTTGACCCACCACTGCGTCAGGCTCAGCGGTGGTCGGCCGTGGTCGCCGGCGGGGAGCGTGAGCGTTTCCCGGGTCGCGGAAGAACCGGTGGTGATGTCGACCTCGAGGCCGGTCTGGTTCCGGATGCGTTGCGCCACCAGCCGCACGCGCTCGCGGGAGGTCTTGTCCACCCCAGTGACACCGGCAACACGGACACGGATCGCCGAGATCGGTGCGCGGTAGTCACCCTTCGTCCATCCGGCAGTCAACAGCGGCGCGGCGTCGAGGGTGGTGAGCATCATCGGCGGGGGCTGGACGAACCCGCCCAGGTGTCCCGACGGACCGAGCGGCTTGCCGCCCAGCAGACGCCTCGACCGTGCGTCGGCGCCTTCGGTGGGGGCTGCGTCGTACCCACCGAGGACCTGCGCCGTCACGTCACCGAGGCCGCGCAGCTTCGCCGCATCGAACGTGCCGCGAAGGAACAGGGTCTGGGGGAGCGGGTTGCCGCCGAACCTGTCGTTCCGCTCCTGCTCGGACGTCACGATCCGCCGAGCTGCCGGTTCTCCGCTGCCGGGGACGTGGTACTGGACGTCGGCGAACAGTTCCGACGACGTCGGTGTCGACGGTGGTGTGACCTCCACGGCCGCAGAAGCGGCGTCGAGGTGTACCTGCGGCAAGGACACCTGTCCCAGCGTGCGCACCTCCCCGGGCAGGAGCCGGGTCTCCCGCATGTAGGTGGCCGGCCTCGCTGTTCGGAGCTGTCTCAACAGCACCTCGTGCGCGTCCTGAGCGGTGATCACGTAGCGGCTACGCCTCGTGCCGCTGAATCGCGCCAAGGCAGCGGCGGGCCGACCGTCCGTCACCGCGGTGGCCGCCACGCGAGGTAGGCGGGAGACGCTGACCGTCGCGGTCTCACCGGTCGTCACCCGGTCGGCGACAACCACCGGGACGCCCCTTCCGGTGATGGACGGCCGGTACCGCGTGGTCGCGCCAACCAGTCCCGGGCCGGACGTGGTCGCGGCGTCGAGCCCGACCAGTGCGTCCTCGCTGGCGGGATCCACCGCGGCCACGACGTACGGCAAGGCGAACGGCAGGAGGTACCCGGTGAATTCGCGGATCCGGTAGTCCCAGAGCGTGGCGGCCCCACCGCTCGTGCGCGAGAAGCACTCGATCTGCGAGGGCCGACTCTCCGGTCGCCAGTCCTCGGGAATCGGCGCGCGGCAGATGTCCCGCTTCGTGCCGGCGATCACCCACTCGCCTGCCTCCGCCGCGTTGCCGGAGGAGACCGCGCTGTCCTGGTTGAACCGCAGTCGCCTGGAGGTGACGAACGAGAAGTCGGGAACCTGTCGGACCGTCGTCAGCCCGTTGTCCCAGGACCACTCCACGTCCACTCGCGCCACCGAGTCCCCGCGACGGGCCCAGGCATGGCTGGTGTCCACGGGAATCTTCAGGGCCGGGAAGACGTAGCCGAGCACCGCGACGGGTGCGGCGACCTGGACGCCCGACAGGTGCTGGATCTGCTTCCACTGCTGCATGGTGATGCCGCCGTAGACACCGGTGAGGAAGCCCGGCTGCACCAGCGACTGTCGCCGCTCGAGCTCGGAGCGGGAGCCGGGCGGCCGGACCAGGACGTCGTAGAGGGTCCGGGAATGTGCCTGAACGGTCCCGGTGGTCTCCAGGCGAGACGCGCTCGAGGAGGCCGTGAGCACGGTGAACCCGGTCCCCGCGACGACGATCGCCAACCCCAGGGCCAGGCTCCGGCCGACGCGGTGCCGGATCTGGCGCCAGGCCAACCGCAGCATCGCCTCACCCCCGTATTGGCGGCAAGGGGCTCCTGACGAGGGCCGCCGACGCCTTGTGCCCGCCGCGACCAGTGTCGCGATGCGCGACATTCGCGGTCAACAGTGGCTCCTCAACGCGTCCCACGACCGTCGTAGACCAGGCCCTCCGCCGTGACGCGGGCCCCCTCGGAAGGGCGGTGCGGGGCCAGGGCGCCGTCGTGCATCAGGTGCTTCACCGGTACGCCGTGCAGCAGCTCGGCCGCGTCGCTGACCAGCCTCCGGTGGCAGCGCCACCACAGCGTCTCGCTGCACATCACGGCCGTGCGGGTGCCCGCCAGCCCGACGAGCAGGTCGGCCATCGCCTCGCCGAACTCCTCGCTGCGCATGTACGCCGCGTAGGCCCGAAACGCCTCGACCCGCCACCACGTGTCCGGGCTCGACGTGCCTGCGGCAAGCCGACGACGGCCACCGAGTCGCGGCTCCCACCGGTAGCCGATCCCACCCTCCGGCAACCAGCGGGCCAGCTCCTCCGAGGCCAGGTCCGGATCGCGCCGGCTGCCCGGGAAACGCCGGATGTCGACCACCGCACCAACCTCGGCGCCGCGCAGCAGGCTGGTCAGCCCCTGACGGGTCGCGGTGCCGTGACCCACGGTGAGCAGCTCGGCCATGGGGTCTGCTTACCCCGCCGGACGTGCGCGATCCGGAGGCGCTCAGGTGGCAGTCAGGTTCGGTCGGCCATGATGGCGCGGCTTCCGCCCCGGCTATCGCACCGGCCGGGGCGGGAGCAGACCAGGACGGAGAAGACCGATCACCGAGCCGCTCGAGCCCGCGTCCGAAGCGTCGTACCCCCGATGGCTCGTCGGGGTGTGGACCCTGGTCGCCGTGTTCGCCGTGATCACGCTGGTGCGGTCCGCCCAGGTCGGCATCCCGCTGCGTGACCCTCACGGCGAGATCCTGCGCAACCGCCTGCTGATCAGCGCAGGCATCTTCGTCGTGCTCGCCGTCATCGACGCGATCCGGCGGACTCCCCGCGGACTGCGCCGCCGGCCGGCCGAGGTCGGCAAGGTCCTGCGCCACCGCTGGACCAGGCGCCGGCTGGTGCTCGCGTCCTCGGGTCTTCTCGCCTACCACCTTGTCTACTTCTGCTACCACAACCTGAAGAGCTGGGTCGCCTTCCGGCCGCTCCGGGACTCGGTGCTCGAGCGCTGGGACCACTGGCTGTTCCTGGGTCACGCGCCGGCCGTGCTGCTCCACGACCTGCTCGGCCAGCACGTGGCGGCGTACGTCCTCATGGTGTTCTACGAGTCGTTCACCACGCTGGTCTCGGTGAGCGTCGTCGCCGCCGTGGTCTTCGTCGATCGGGTCGAGCGCGGCTACGTGTTCCTCGCGTCGGGGATGTGGACCTGGATCTTCGGCGTGGGCTCCTACTACCTGCTGCCCACGATCGGCCCGTTCCACCAGGCGCCGGCCGACTTCGCGGGGCTCCCGCACACGATGATCCAGCGCACCCAGGCCGAGTACGTCGCCCAGCGCACACACCTCCTGGCCGATCCGCAGGCCCACGACGCGTTCGCCCAGCTCGGCGCGTTCGCCAGCCTCCACGTCGCGCTGACCACGCTGGTCCTGCTGATGGCGCACCACTACGGACTCAAGCGCGCCACCCGGGCGATGGTCGCGTGGGTGGGGATCACGATGGTCGCAACCGTCTACCTCGGCTGGCACTACGCCATCGACGACCTCGCGGGGATCGTCATCGCCGTGGTCTCCGTCGTGCTCGGGCGCGCCATGGTGGACCGGCGCGCCCACCGTGATCGTACGGCGTCGCCCGGCTCGTCCGACCGAGCGCAGCCGACGCTCAGCGGACCGGCTGCTCGATCATGAGCACCGCGAGAGAGCCGGCGTAGAACGCCGCCGAAGGCCAGCGACACCGGCAACGGTCTGCGCGGACGCGTCGGCGAGCTCAGGGCTGCCGGTCGGCTGCCGCGACCAGCGCCTGCACCCGGGCAGCGAGCCCGGCGTCGAACACGCCCGGGGTCGCCTGCCAGCTCCAGTTGCCCTCGTCGGTGCCCGGGACGTTCATCCGGCTCTCGCTGCCCAGCCCCAGCAGGTCCTGGGCCGGTACGACGGCCAGCCGGGCCGTCGAGGCCAGGGCGAGCCGGATCAGCGCCCAGGGCATCGGCTCCTCGGGGTCGATCAGCACGGACCTGACGTAGTCGCGCGTCCGGTCGTCGAGCTGTTCCCACCAGCCCACGGTGGTGTCGTTGTCGTGGGTGCCGGTGTAGACGACGCTCTGCTCGCCGTGGTGACCGGGCAGGTACGGGTTGTCCGGGCTGCCGTCGAAGGCGAACTGCAGGATCTTCATGCCGGGCAGGCCGAACCGGAGCCGGAGCTGCTCGACCTCCGGGGTGATCTGGCCGAGGTCCTCGGCGACCAGCGTGCCGGGCCCGGCGGTGTCGACCAGCGCCCCCAGCACGGCATCACCCGGGCCCGCCACCCACCAGCCGTCACGGGCCGTCGGGGCCGCCACCGGGACGTGCCAGGCGGCCTCGAACCCGCGGAAGTGGTCGATGCGGACGAGGTCGAACAGCTCGCGCTGCCGGGCGATCCGCCGGCGCCACCAGCCGAACCCGTCGGCGGCCATCGCATCCCAGTCGTAGTGCGGGTTGTTCCAGCGCTGGCCGTCGGCCGCGAAGTAGTCGGGCGGGCACCCGGTCACCGTGATCGGCTGGCCGTTCTCGTCGAGCTGGAAGAGGTCGCGCGAGGCCCACACGTCGGCGCTGTCGAGCGACACGAAGATCGGCAGGTCGCCGAAGAGGAGCACACCCCGGGCCGCGGCGTACGAGCGCAGGGCGTCCCACTGCACGGCGAACACCCACTGCTCGAAGCGCAGCGCCTCGAGGCGGTCGGCGAGCGGCTCGAGCGCCTCGGCCACCCGCTGTGGGTCGCGGTCGCGCAGGCCCGGTTCCCAAGCGGGCCAGGGTGCCTGGCCGACGAGCTCGCCGAGTGCGGTGAACTCGACGTACGGCTGCAGCCACTCGGTGTGGTCCTCGCACCACGCCTCGTACGCCGCCCGCTGCTCGGGGTCGAGCGCCTCCGGATCGGTCAGCCCCTGCTCCTCCTGGCGCCGACGGCTGATCAGACCGGGGCTACCGGCCATCGACGAACGAGCGTTGTACGGCGAGCCGTCATCGTCATGCGGCGGGACCAGCGGCAGCACCTGCCAGACCGAGCAGCCGGCCTCGGCGAGGAAGTCGACGAAGCGGTACGCCTCCTCGCCGAGGTCGCCGGAGGCCGGCCCGCTCGTCCCCGCCGAGGGGGGAAGCGAGGTCACGTGCAGCAGCACGCCCGCCCTGCGAGTGTCGAGCGGGGCCGCCTGCGTGGTGGGTCGATCCATGTCCCTCCTCGGTGGACGTCGAGCCTAACGGCCGACCCGAGGAGGTCTCTCCGGCACACCGGGCAGCGCCCGAGGACCGGATCCGGAGATCAGGAACGGCGGGCGTGGATCGCCCTCTCGACCTGCTCCTCGGACACGGCCTTGGTGCTGAAGAACCAGTCGACGACGGTGACGTCCTCGTCCGGTGTCTCGACCCGGTCCTTCGCGGTGCCGCACGATCCCGGAGGCGGGACGATGACGGGCTCGCCGGGGCGCCAGTCGGCCGGCGTCGCGACCCCGAGGGCATCGGCCGTCTGCAGGGCGATCACGAGCCGCTTCAGCTCGTCGAAGTTCCGGCCGGTGCTGAGCGGGTAGTAGATGATCGCTCGGATCGTGCCCGTCGGGTCGATCAGGAAGACCGCACGCACGGCCTTCGTGGAGTCCTCGCCGGGCATGATCATCCCGTAGCGGCGTGCGACGTCCATGCCGATGTCGTCGATCAGCGGGAACGTCACCTCGACACCCTTCATCCCGCGGAACTCGATGCGGTCCTTGATCGTGCGCAACCACGCGATGTGGCTGTACAACCCGTCCACGGAGAGCCCGACGAGCCGCGTGTTCAGCTCGGCGAACTCGTGCTGCATGGAGGCGAACGTCATGAACTCGGTGGTGCACACCGGCGTGAAGTCGGCAGGGTGGCTGAAGAAGATCACCCAGCTGCCGGCGAAGTCGGCGGGGAAGGAGATCTCTCCCTGGGTGGTGCTGGCGGTGAACTCGGGTGCCGGGTCGCCGATGCGCGGCATCGCGTAGGCAGTGATCTCGGGAGCGAGGGTTTCGGACACGGTGTCCTCCTGGGGACGAATGGGGTCTCTCTTCACGCTAGTCAGCGGGCACCGCCGTCCCAGAGGCCAAGGTCCCGCGCCGCTGAGACGTCGCCGACAGCCCGAGTACGCCGACTTTGTGCTCGGGTCTCCGGCCAGCCTCACCGGCGCGGGCGCCGGACGCTGGATAATGCCGGCATGCTCGTCCACGGCGCGATCGTCCCGCCGCGCGCCGCTCTCGAGGCCGTCGACGCGGTCGTCCGGTCGATCCGCGTGCCGGTCGAGCGTGCGCCGGAGCCGGCGGCTCCGAGGGGCATCCGTGCCCGCTTCGGCCGCCACCGGGCCGACGTCGAACCCGACGCGGAGCCGCCGCCCGCGATGCTCGAGCACGTCCCGCTCACGGAGATGAGGTTGCCGATCACCGCGTTCGGCAACCTCACCACCCACGACGTGCACCGGCTCACCGAGGAGCTCAGGCTCGCCGCGGGCTCGTGGCGGCAGCAGAGCGTGTGCTTCGCCGGCGGCACCGCCCTGGACTTCCCCGGGGACTGGTCGGTGTGGGCGAAGGTCGAGGGCGACCTCGACGCCCTGTCCGCGATGGCGCGCAGCGTGCCGCAGGCCGTGGAGCGACTCGGCTTCTTCGTGGACCGGCGGAAGTTCCGCCCCATGTTGTCGGTGGCCACGGTCACCACGGCCACCACCGGTCCGTTCCTGCAGGAGGTCGTCGACGCTCTCGACGCGTTCCGGGGGGAGGAGTGGCCGGTCGAGCTCTCCCTGCTCAAGGAGACCTTCGTCGGGAGCCGCCCCGAGATGGTCGAGTTCGAGCGGATCGTCCCCGTCGAGTAGCACTCTCGCAGCCGGTACGACGGCCTGGCCGGGCGTGGAGGCGGACGGTCGTCGCGACGGGTACTATGGGTGCAGCGACCCTGTCGTTGCCGCGCCTCTGCGGTGAGGGTTCGCTCCCGTTCGTCCGGTGACCCGCTCGGAGGGTCGCCGGTCCCGCAGGCCGGCGGGTCCGTCAGGACTCGGCGTTGCGCGTTCTCTCGATCGCGCGTCCTGGGGGCATTTCGCCGGTTGTCCGCCGCAGCCGGCCGGAGGAGGAGTTCTTGGCCAGACGTGTCCGTCGCCGTACCGCTGGCACGCGCACCGCGAGTGGCACCGCCACCCGCACGCCCGCCCGGGCGCGCAACCGCGACAACGAGGGCATCATCCCGATCCTGGCCCGTGCGGTCCGCGAGGTCGAAGGTGCTGCCGAGCGCGGTCGGCTGAAGCCGGCTGCCCGGGTGAAGTTCCAGGCGGTCGCGCTGCTCGCGCGCGAGGCCCGTGCGGCCGTGAAGTCGGACACCTCGACCACCGAAGCTCGTCGTGCCAGTGAGCTCAAGCGCCTCGACGGCATCGGCACGATCCTGGCGAAGACCGCCGCGCGGGACACCTCGTTGCTCTCGCTGCTGGCCGAGGACGCCAGCGTCACGGACGCGGTGCGCGACCTCAAGCACGACATGCTGCGCGCCGCCGGCGTGGAGTCCGAGCCGGTGGAGGAGCCCGAGCCGGTGGTCGAGGCGCCGGCCGCGACCGTGCCCGAGCGCCGGGTGGTCCCGCAGTCGGTGATCTCGCGTCAGCTGGCCAACCCGTTCCTGACGCCGCAGTTCAGCGACCGGCCGAAGAAGGTCACGCCTCGGGTGCTGGCCGGCTGGGAGCTGCTCGGCCCGCTGTTCAAGTCCTTCGAGCACCCCGGCCAGCGCTCGTCGATGGCGCTTCCCGACCCGACCGTCATGCACACCGCCAGTGGCCGTGACCTGATGCCGCACCAGGCCCAGGTGGTCGCGGCGGCGCAGAAGGGGCACCGCACGTTCCTTCTCGCCGACGAGCCCGGCCTGGGCAAGACCGCGGAGGCGCTGCTCGCGGCGCAGGCGGCCGACGCCTACCCCTTGCTGTGCGTCGTCCCGAGCGTGGTGAAGACCAACTGGGCACGCGAGGTGGGCCTGTGGACGCCCAAGCGACGCGCGACCGTGGTGCACGGTGACGGTGAGAACGTCGACGCCTTCGCCGACATCGTGATCGTGAACTACGAGGTGCTCGACCGGCACATCGGCTGGTTCGGCGACTTCGGCTTCCGCGGCATGGTCGTGGACGAGGCGCACTTCATCAAGAACAAGTCTTCGCAGCGGTCCCAGCACGTGCTGCAGCTCTCCGAGCGGATCCGCCGCCGTACGCCGAACCCTCTGCTGGTCGCCCTGACCGGCACACCCCTGATCAACGACATCGAGGACTTCCGCGCGATCTGGCAGTTCCTCGGCTGGATCGACGACAAGGCCCCGCAGGGTGAGCTGATGGAGCGGCTCGACGAGGCCGGGCTGACCCCGCTCGACCCCGGCTTCTACCCGGTGGCGCGCACGTGCGTGATCGACATGGGCATCGTCCGTCGTCGCAAGGTCGACGTCGCCAAGGACATCCCGGCTCGCCGGATCGCTGACATCCCGGTCGAGCTCGACGGCGAGGCCGGCCAGTCGATCCGCGATGCCGAGCGGGAGCTCGTACGCCGCCTCGTCTCCCGCTACGACCGCGCCGTGGCCAAGCGGACGAGCGAAACCGGTGAGGACGTCACCGGCATCGATCGGGAGCTGGTGCACCGGATTGCCTCGGCCGAGCGCAAGGCGACCAGCGAGTCGAAGTCGGGCGACAACGTGTTCTCGATGATGCGCCGCATCGGTCAGGCGAAGGCGGCCCCGGCGGCCGACTACTCCGCCCAGCTGGCTCGCAGCGTGGGCAAGGTCGTCTTCTTCGCCAAGCACATCGACGTCATGGACGCCGCGGAGGAGATCTTCGAGAAGCGGGGCCTGGGCTACGTCTCGATCCGTGGCGACCAGACCAGGACCGCGCGACAGCAGGCGATCGACGCCTTCACCAACGACCCGGACGTTGCGGTGGCGGTGTGCTCGCTGACCGCCGCGGGCGTGGGGGTCAACCTGCAGGCGGCCTCCAACGTGGTGCTCTCGGAGCTGTCCTGGACCGACGCCGAGCAGACCCAGGCGATCGACCGCGTCCACCGGATCGGGCAGGACATGCCGGTCACCGCGTGGCGGATCATCGCCGCGCAGACGCTGGACACGAAGATCGCC
>DATAKN010000220.1:0-36943 GCA_036261595.1 Marmoricola sp. | reverse complement strand
GTGCACGACCTTCGTCTACACCCGCCGCCCGGTTCGTTGAGTAGCCAGTTCGCAACATGCGAGTGGTCGGTTCGTCGTACCCGGCGTACGACGAACCGACCACTCGACGGCGACGAACTGGCTACTCAACGATCACGAACTGGCTACTCAACGGGTCACTGGAGCGACATGTTCGGTTCGCCGGAGGCGTTGAAGCCGTTGGCGCCTCGGGTGCAGGTGCCGCTGCGGGGAGTGCCGGAATTCCAGGCCTGGCGAACGCAGTTGCGCAGGGCGAGCTGGCCCCAGTAGTTCGGGTGCAGGGACTCCTGGATGTAGTAGTCGCCAGTGGCCGTGGCCGTCCGGATCGTGTTGATCCACTCGGTCTTGTCGACGGCGCCCGCCTGCGTCCAGCTGGACAGACCCACCTCCTCGTAGAGGCCGACGGTGTTCTCGCACAGCCTCCGGCCGTTGAAGGCGGTCGCGAGGTTCAGCGTCTTGACGTTCGTGAGGCCCGACTGGGTGATCGCCTCGGAGACGGTCTGGTTGATCGTCGGCAGGAGAGTCCCGTTGGCGAAGTCCGCGTCGGCGTTCCAGAAGCCGCAGCCGCCGGTGTTCTGCCGGGTGTAGCCGGACTGGGAGTATCGGAAGCCGGTGCCGTTGGGGATGGGTGACATGTAGTTGGCCACGAGCAGCGTCCAGGCGTTGTCGGCGTACCCGGCGTTGCGCATCGCCTGCCGGACGTTCTGCAGCGCGGTGGCGATCTCGGTGCGGTGGGTGTCGATCGACGAGTTCGTCAGCTGGCTCGTGACCACGCTGTCGTCCTTGCAGTAGTCCGGGTACCACGACGGCGAGCCCAGGAAGTCCGCGACGCACTGGGTGACGATCCCCGCAAAGTTGAAGTTGTTCCCGCCGATGGAGATCTCGACCATCTTCACGTTGTGACCGGCCGCGAACTGCTGAAGCATCTTCGCCTGCCCCAGGTGGCCAGATCCGTCGTCGTAGAAGTCGATACCGGGCTTGAAGTAGCCGTTGCTGTCGGTGAAGGTGCCGGTCTTGGCGCCCGAGCACGCCAGATCCAGCCCGTTCGTCCCGCTGCCGAAGTAGATGTCTGCCGACTTGCTGCGGTGACACCGGTAGATCTGCTCCGCGGTGTTGGTCGCGTTGTCGTAGTACGTCGTGGGGCCGCCGGCGTCGTGGATGGACTCGCCGTTGTTGGTGTTGCCGGCCCAGCGTCCGGCCTCACCGGAGATGTAGGAGTCGCCGACCGCGACGGCCCACGGGGTGCCGACACCGGGTCCGTCGGCCGTGGCGGCCGGTGCGGCCGCCACCAGGCCGGCCATGACGAGCAGGAACGAGCAGACAGCGCCCAGCAGGGGGCGTGGGGACAGGTGCGCCTTCACAAGGCTCCTCCGAGATGGTGTGGATCTCCCTCGCCACGCCCCGACGGAGCGCCAGTGGAAACCTAGTGGTGCAGATCACACCTTGGGAAGGGCCGCACTCACAGAGCCTGGGAGACCGAGCTCATGTTGAAGTCGGGGACGCGGAGGGCAGGGGTTGCCGTCCGGGAGAAGTAGTCGTCGCCCCACTCGCGGGAGAAGCTCGGCACGGTGGTGCCGGCGGCCGTGAACCGGCGGAGCAGGTCGACCGGGCTCTCGTTGAACCGGAAGTTGTTGACGACCCCGGTGATCTCCCCGCCCTCGACGCGGTACACGCCGTCGCGGGTGAGCCCGGTCAGCAGGAGGGTCTGCGGGTCGACCTCGCGGATGTACCACAGACAGGTGAGCAACAGGCCGTCGTCGACGCCGGCGACCAGGTCGGGGTCGCTGCCGGCGCCACCATCGACCTCGAGGACGAGGTTGTCGATGGCCGGGGTGGTCGGCTGTCCGGTGAGCTTCGCGGTGTGCCGGGTCTGGATCAGCGACGCGAGCGCGCCGTTGCCGATCCACGGCGTACGCCCCAGCGAGAGGCCGTTGTCGTAGACACTCGTCTCGTTCGACGAGCCGCTGGCGACCACGAACGGCGCACACTCCAGGCCCGGGTACGCCGGGTCGGAGTACATCGTGACCGACGGCGCCACCAGCGCCTCGCCGATACGGGTGCCCCCGCCGGGACGGGAGTACACCGACTGTCCCTCGTGCGCGACCCGCGCCCCGGCGCTCCAGTAGGCGTCGATCATGAGGTCGGCAACGGCAGAGGGTGGCAGCACCGTGTCGTAGCGTCCAGCGGGCAGCTCGACACGGCGCGACCCCCAGGACAGGCGGGTCGCCACGTCGGCAGCGATCCGCTCGGCGGAGACGTCGCTGAAGTCGCGGGTCGCACCACCCACCCACGCGCTGCTGGACAGGTCGGCGGTCTTGCCGGTGCATCCGTAGTGACCGGTCGGCTGGGTGTGTCGCAACCGCAGCCCGGTGGTCGAACCGAGGTAGGTGGTGGTGACCTCGTGGTTGACGAAGCCGTAGAGGATGCGGCTCTCCGCCTCGGCTCGTCCGAATGCTGCTCCGAGCGCTCGAGCGAAATCGCGGTACACCTCCACCGAGGTCTCGGCAGGTGCGTCGGTCCAGTCGGAGGAGGCGGCGCCGCTGACCAGGGTGGCCCGGTCCTCGGCCGGCTGCGCGAGGCGTGCCCCGGCGTCTGCCTGCTCGACCAGCGCGGTCACCTGGTCCGGCGACGCAGCGGTGCCACTGACCGACGCGTTCCCCGCACCTTGGAAGGCGATCACGGTGACGTCCATGCCGCGCATCACGCCGTTGGTGGTGAGCGTGTTGTTGGCCCAGCGCAGGTTCGCGCTCGTCGAGGCCTGCACGATCACGACGCACTGCTCGGACCTCGACGTGGTGAGCGCGTGCTCGACCAACGACTGGGGGGTCAGGGTCATCAGGACTCCTCGTGCACGTTGGTGGTCGCGGTCTGGTCGGCGGTGGCCTCCTCGGCCACGTTGAGCACGCGGACGTCGCGGAACAGGGCGCTCGGGCACCCGTGGCTGACCGCGGCCACCTGACCGGGTTGGGCCTTGCCGCAGTTGAAGGCGCCGCCCAGCACGTAGGTCTGGGGTCCGCCGACGGCGCTCATCGACCGCCAGAAGTCCGTGGTCGTCGCCTGGTAGGCGACGTCTCGCACCTGCCCCTTGAGCTCGCCGTTCTCGATGGCGTAGAACCGCTGCCCGGTGAACTGGAAGTTGAACCGCTGCATGTCGATCGACCAGGACTTGTCGCCGACGATGTACAGGCCCCGCTCCACCTGCGAGATCAATCCCGCCGTGTCGGGACCGTTCGGATCCGGCTGGAGGGAGACGTTGGCCATCCGCTGGATCGGGATGTGGCCGGGGGAGTCGGCGTACGCGCAGCCGTTGGACCGCCCGTCGTTGAGAGCGGCGCCGTACGTGTGCGCCATCGAGCGGTCGAGCTGGTAGCCCACGAGGACGCCGTCGCGGACGATGTCCCAGGACTGGGTCTCCACGCCCTCGTCGTCATAGCCGATCGTCGCGAGTCCGTGCGGCGTGGTTCGGTCGCCGGTGACGTGCATGAGGCCGGAGCCGTACTGCAGGGTGCCGAGCAGGTCGGGCGTGGCGAACGACGTACCGGCGTAGTTGGCCTCGTAGCCGAGGGCCCGGTCGAGCTCGGTGGCGTGACCGATCGACTCGTGGATGGTGAGCCACAGGTTGGAGGGATCGATCACGAGGTCGTAGCGACCCGCCTCGACGCTGGGTGCGGCGAGCTTCTCGGCGAGCAGATCGGGGATCTCGGCGAGCTCGCGGTCGAAGTCCCAGCTCGTCGCCGGGTCACCACCGGTGATGAACTCCCATCCGCGACCGACCGGCGGAGCGATCGTGGCCATCGAGTCGAACCGGTCGCCTCGCGAGCCGTAGGCCTCCACGAAGGGCTGCAACCGCACGCGTTGCTGCGTCGTGGTGGTGCCGGCGAGGTCGGCGTAGAACTTGTTCTCCTGCACCTGCTGGAGCGACGCGCTGGCGTGCTCGACGGCCCGGGCGTCGACCATCCGCCGGGTCCAGTCCTCGAGCAGGGCCACCTTGTCGGCGAGCGGGACGTCGAACGGGTTCACCTCGTACGCCGAGCACCAGGCGACGTCGTCGTAGACCGGCTCGGGCGCGAGCTCGACCGGCACGCGCGTCATCTCCGCAGCGACCAGGGCGACGTTGACCGCCTGCTCGGCGACCTTGATCGCCTCGTCGGTGGTGAGCGCGACGCCGGATGCGAAGCCCCAAGCGCCCTGGTGCACGACCCGGACGGCGAAGCCGAGGTCCTCGCTGTCCTCGGCCCCCTGGAGGCGGCCGTCACGGACGGAGAGGTGCTGGTAACGGACCCGCTCGAACCGGAAGTCGGCGTGGCTCACGCCGAAGTCCCTGGCCCGGGAGAGGGCGGCTGCCGCCAGGCGTCGGTGGGGGAGCGCGGAGAACGACGGGTCGATCCGGTCGTGGGGTGCAGTCACGTGGCGACCCTATCGAGGCGAGTCGAACGATTTCCGCCTCGGCGCGAGGACACCGTCAGGCGCCGGCGAGCACCGGGCGCAGGGTGGACCCCGTGCGGCCCTTGACCACCTCGAGCTGGGTGGTGATCCGACTGCGCAGCTCGGGCACGTGGCTGACCAGCCCGACCACGCGGCCGCCGTCGCGCAACGTGTCGAGGGTGTCCATGACGTCCTCGAGAGTCTCGGAGTCCAGCGAGCCGAAACCCTCGTCGATGAACAGCGTGTCGATGTCGGTGCCGCCCGCCTCATGGGCGACGGTGTCGGCCAGGCCCAGCGCGAGCGCCAGCGACACCACGAACGTCTCGCCTCCCGACAGCGTCGCCGGGTCGCGCGGGATGCCGTTCCAGTCGTCGCGCACCCGCAGACTCAGGCCACCTCGCTGCTCACCGGCACCGCGGTCGTCGGTGTGCTCGAGGGAGTACCGGTGGCCGGTCATGCGGGAGAGCCGCTCGTTCGCCGCCGCGACCACCTGTCGCAGCCGTTCGGAGAGGACGTACGCCGCCAGGCGGATCCGCAGCGGGTTGTCGGGACCCTTGCCCTCGACGAGCTGGGAGAGCCGGGCAGCCAACGCATGCTGCTCGCGCAGCGGCGTCCATGCCGCGAGGCACTCGCCGAGCTGGCGGTCGAGTGAACGCAACCGTCGGGCCCGCGTGGTCGCTGCGTCGTGAGCCGACGCGGCCGCGCGGGCAGCGTCGGAGGCGAGACGCTGCTCGACCACGGCGACGTCGACGTCGGGCGCCGGCTGGGACACCGCTGCACGGGTGTCGGGGTCGGCGAGCACCTGCTCGGCCGCCAGTCGGGTCGCCTCGGCGGCCGCGAGGGCTGCTTCGAGGGCCTCGGCCTGTGCGGACGCGAGCAGCGCGCTGGCCGCTGCCTCCGGATCGTCGAACCCAGCTGCGCGCGCCTCGGTCCGGATCGCCTGCTCGGCAGCTGCGGTCGCCCGGACCGCTTCGTCGTACGCGGTGAACGCCTGCAGCGCGGCGTCGAGCCGATCGCACCGCGTGGCATGGATGGCGATCAGCGTGTCCAGGTCTGGTGCTGTGTCACCGAGCAGGTCGGCGAGCTCCGCGGACAGCGCCTCGATCACCGAGGCCAGGGTCTCCAGCTCGCGCCGGACTCCGGCGAGCTCGACGGCGGCACGGTCGCGTGCCGCGCGGGTGGTCTCTGCACGTGCCTCCAGGTCGCGAAGTCGTCCGACCCGTTGCTCCGTCTGGGCCGCGAGTGCCCGGGCGGCACGCAGGCTCGTGCGCACGTCGGCGAGGGCGTCCGGGAGGCCCGAGCGGTCGGCTCCGGTCAGGCGGTCGGCCAGCGCGTCGACCTCGGTCGTCAGCGTGGCGACGCGGACCTCGTGGCTCTGCTGCACGAAGGCGGCATCCTCGTGGGTTCGGCGGGCGGCGTCCTCGTGCTCCCGGACAACGACGCTCGCGCTGCCTCCAGCGGGCGCCGGGTGGCTGGCGCTGCCGCACACCGGACACGCGCAGCCGACCACGAGCGAGCCCGCCAGCTCGGCGGCCATGCCGTTGATCCGCGCCTCGCGCACGTCGAGGTAGGCCTCCTTCGCCGCGAGCGCCGCCGCCGTCGCCGAGGCGAGCTCGGACCGAGCCGCCGTCAGCTCCTCGACGAGCACCTCATGCCGTCGGGCGGCCTGGAGGAGCTCGTCGAGCGCCGTCGCCCGGTGCTCGAGCCCGGGCACCTCGGCGGCAGCGGCCCTGGCCTCATCGAGGTCGGCGCGCGCGACGACGATCTCCTCGGGGTGCAGCGCGATCGCCTCGTCCAGGCTGCGGAGAGTCGTGACCAGGGTGTCGGCTCGCGTGGCCTGGTCGGCCTGGCGAGCGCGGGCTTCGAGCAGCTCCCGCTCGCGGCGACGGAAGCCCTCCGCGGTCGTGCGCGCGGCGACAGCGTCCTGCAGGAGTGCGCCGATCTGCGCGGCGGACGGCTCGGGTAGGTCGTGCAGGTCGGGCATCGCCGTCCGGCAGGCCTGCCACCGGTGCGCGGCTCCGGCCGTGGTGCGACGTGACCGCTCGGCCTGGGCGATCAGACCGGCCAGGGGTGCGGCCCGCCGGTGTCGGTCCAGTTGCTCGCGCTGACGCTCAAGCTCGTCACCGCGGGCAGAGAGGGCGACGAGCTCGCCTGCCGCGGCGTCCGCGCGGGCCTGCAGGTCGCGGAGGCGGCGAGCCTCCACGACGACGTCCTCGGTGCGCGCCAGCTCCTGGTCTGCCTCGGTACGGCGCGCCTCCGCCGTCGCTGCAGCCGCGTCCGCTTCGGCACGGATCGCGTGCGCCCACGGAGCGATCTCGCCACGATCGGCCGCGGCGGTGAGGTCCTCCCACGTCTCGGGCAGCTCGCCGGCGGCGGCTTCCTGGATCCGGGTGAGGACGGCGGCCACCCGCTGACCGGCCTCCTCGCTGGCGCGCCGGGTCGTCGTACGCCGGTCGACCAGCCACCGCTCCACCTGCTCGAACCGGTCGGTGCGGAACAGCTTCTGCAGGACGGCATGTCGCTCGCCCGAGCTCGCCCGGAGGAACGCCTGGAACCGGCCCTGCGGCAGCATCGCGACCTGCGTGAACTGGGTGGCCGTCATCCCGAGCAGGTCGCCGACGAGCAGGCCCGCATCGTCGAGCCGGTTGGTCAGCCCGACCCAGTCGCCGTGCCGGAGCTCCTCGACCAGCACGTGGGCCGGGACCCTCGTCTCACCGGAGCCGCGTTGCTTGGCGCGGGTCCAGGCCGGCGACCGGGTGAACCGGAAGGTGCGCTCACCGATGCTCAGGCGCAGGACCACGCGCGGCGCCACGCCCGGGCCCGCGTGGTCGCTGCGCAGATGACGAGCCCCGGCCCGGTCGCCGGGCACCTGGCCGTACAGGGCGAAGCAGACCGCGTCCAGCACGCTGGTCTTGCCCGCTCCGGTCGCCCCCGTCAGCAGGAACACGCCGCCCGAGGACAGCTCATCGAAGTCGACGCCGGCCGTGTCGGCGAACGGCCCGAACGCAGTGACCTCGAGGTGGTGGAGCCTCATCCGGCCACCACGATCGTGTCGGCCTCGGCGTCCTTGGCACAGGCATCGCAGGCGTCCTGCAGCAGGGCGGCCTCCGCGGCTGTCGCGGGAGTGCCCCGCACCGCCGCGACGAAGTCCGTCACGATCGCCTGATCGCTGCGCCCCTCGAGCGTGACCGGTGGACGCTCCGGGGAACCGCCCTCCGGGGCGAAGACGAGCGCGACGGCGTGTGGGAACCGCTCCTGCAGGCGGGCCATGGCCTGGGTGGGCCGCAGGGCGTCGGTGATGGTGGCCTGGACCCAAGCGTCCTCGGCCTCGGCATGGCGCCGGTCGTTCAGGAGCGTCTCCAGCGTGCCGGTGAGGCGAGCGAGGCGCCGGGGCACCGGTGCCTCGATGAACTCTGCCCGAACCTCCCCGCGCCGGTCGAGGTCGACCAGCCAGCTGCCCTTGAGGTGGTCGGACTCGGAGAACGAGTAGGCGAGCGGCGAGCCGGAGTAGCGGACCGACTCGGTGATCGTCTGCCGACCGTGGAGGTGGCCCAGAGCGACGTAGTCGAAGCCCTCGAAGACGGAGGCGGTCACCATCGAGACGCCACCGACCGAGATGTCGCGCTCGCTGTCACAGGCCTGGCCGCCGGTGACGAAGGCGTGGGCGAGCACGACCGACCGGGTGCCCGGAGCCCGGCCGTCGAGGTCGGCCCGGATGCGACGGGCGGCCTCCGACATCGCGGCCTGGTGGGAGCGCGCCGGCAGGGCCCAGGCGGAGCGCAGCAGGTCGGGCTCGAGGTAGGGGATGCCGTAGACGGCGACAGGACCGTGAGCGTCCTCGACCACGACCGGCGTGTCGACGGCGTCGGCCACGGTGCGCAGGTGGAAGCCGGCCGCATCGACCAGTCGCGCGTTGAACCCCAACCGGCGGGCCGAGTCGTGGTTGCCGCTGGTCATCACGACGCGGGCCCGGGACGCGGCGAGCCGGGCGAACGTGTCGTCGGCGAGCTCGACGGCGTCGACCGGCGGGAGGGCTCGGTCGTAGACGTCGCCCGAGACCACGACCAGGTCGACCTGCTCGGACTCGACGGTGTCGATCAGGTGGTCGGCGTACGCCGCCTGGTGCGCGAGCATCCCCTGACCGTGGAAATGGCGGCCGAGGTGCCAGTCGGAGGTGTGGAGGATGCGCACGCGTCCACGCTAGGAGAGCCCGCCGACAACGACGGGCTCACACGCCGAGGCACTGGTCCCCGGCGTACACCACGCACCGGTCCGGGCGCGTGAACCCGACCAGCCCGATGCCGGCGTCCTCGGCGAGCTGGACCGCCAGCGAGGACGGCGCCCCGACGGCCACGACCAGTCCCACGCCGGTGACCGCCGCCTTCTGCACCAGCTCGAAACCGACCCGTCCGCTGAGCACGAGCACCTCCGGCGTACGCCGCCCGATCGCGGCGGAGGAGAGCAAATGGGACCCGAACACCTTGTCGACCGCGTTGTGCCGCCCCACGTCCTCGCGTACGACGAGCCGCAGGCCGTCGCGTGTGAACAAGCCGGCCGCGTGCAGGCCGCCGGTCCGGTCGAAGCCGGGCTGTTCCTCGCGCAGCCGGCCCGGCAGCTGGCAGACGACCTCGAGCGGGACCCGCAGGTCCGCGGATCCTGCCCGCGACGACGGCACCCGGGCGAGGACGTCCGCGATCGACTCCGAGCCGCACACCCCGCACGCGGAGCTGATCGCTCGCGCCTCGGGCAGCCGCAGCGGGGGAGCGGAGGCCTCGACCGTGACGACGTTGAACTCCTCCAGCGGGTCCAGGTCGGCGTCGGTGCAGTACCGCACGCTCGCGACCTGCTCGGGCGCCAGCACCCCCTCGTGCACCAGCCAGCCGACGGCGAGCTCGAAGTCGTGGCCCGGTGTGCGCATCGTGACGGTCAGCCGGCGGGCGGCGGCGCCCGGCCACGCCAGGCGGATCTCGAGCGGCTCCTCGGTGGCGAGGCGGTCCTCGTGCTGACGGCGTGTGTGGTCGACGTACTCGACGACGCGAGTGCGCACCGACGGTCCGGGCCGGCGGCCCTTGCCGACCATGGTCACTGCCTCACCGCGAGTACCTGCGCAGGGTCTCCAGCCGGCAGCGGACCTCGTCGCCGGCGTCGATCAGCTTGCGGCGCAGCGTGGGGTTCAGCGCCGGGTCCTCGACCAGCGCCTCCGTGCGTCGCAACGTCTCCTCCGTGGTGATCGTGATCGGGTAGAAGAACACCGCGGCGTCGGCGAGCACCCACCCCTCGCGTACGGCGGTGGTGCCGGCCACCTCGGCGAAGTAGCGGTCGGCGTACGGCGCGAGCAGGCCGTCCTGGCCGCTCTGCCACATGCCGCTGCCGATCGCCTCGATCTCGTAGTTGCTGGCCGGCACCTCGCCGGTGAACCGCTGCCACGCCCAAGCCTTGTGCTCCGGCTCGGGCAGCCGTGCGCGGCACCACGCGTGGGCCAGCTGGGTCTTGGCATCGGTCTCCTCGGCCAGCACCTTGTCGAGCTCGTCGAGGTCGGTGTCCCCGAGCGACGTGAGCCGCTTGAAGACCCGCCAGCGCAGGCCGGAGTCCCGCTCGAGCGCGGGGAGCCACTCCCCTGCGAGCAGGGCACGCAACGGTGCGGGTTCGGGTGCACACAGGATCGCGGCCTGCGCGGCCGCGAGCTGCAGTCCGGACCCGGGTGGCGCCGACTCCGCCCGCTCGCGGTACGCCGCGAAGAGCCGGGCCCGGTCTCGCGCGGGATCGGCCACGACCGGGAGCAGCTTCTGGTGCACGGTGCTGTGGCTGCCCTCGCCGTCGTCGCCGGTCCACACCCCGAGGGAGGACAGCACGAAGTCATGGGGCTCGTGCGGTACGCCGGCAGCGATGATGTCGACCGCGCGGGCCGGGTCGAGCCGGGCGTGCTGGACTCCGTTGCGCACCGTGGTCCAGATCGACACCCGCAGCAACGGGTCGTGGGTCTCCGGCAGCACCGCCGGCAGTGCTTCGGCGGTGACGGGGTCCAGGGTCAGGTCGGCCCACGCGGTCGCGTCCGCGTCGAGCACGACCGGCGAGGTGGCATCGACGTCGACCTCGGTGCGGTCGTGCTCGACGCTCACCTCGCGCACCTGCCAGCCCCGGCCGTCCCAGCGGGCGAGGCCGAAGGCCTGGGCACGTCCGCAGGTGCCGTGCGCCGGCGTACGCACCAGCACGCCCGGGCCCGACCCGGCGGGGCGCTCCAGGTCGAACCGGTCGATGCCGGCCGTGCGCAACCACGAGGTGGTCCAGCTGTCCAGGTCACCGGCTCCGGCACGCTCCCATGCCTCGAAGAGGTCGTGCATCGTCGCGTTGCCGAATCGGTGCCGCTCGAAGTGGTCTCGTACTCCGGCGAAGAACATGTCGTCGCCGATGCGGTTCGCCAGCTGGGTGAGCACGGCGTGTCCCTTGGTGTAGGAGATGCCGTCGAAGTCCTGCAGCGCGGCGTCCGCGTCGACAGCGCCGGTGCCCGCCACCGGGTGCGTCGAGGGCTTCGCGTCGGCGGTCAGCCCCCAGTTCTTCCGGGTGCTGATCGCCCACACGAGCGCCTCGTCGAAGTCGGTCGCCTCGGCGGCCACGCGGTTGCCCATGTACTCGGCGAAGGCCTCGTTGAGCCAGAGGTCGTCCCACCACTTCGGGCTGACCAGGTTGCCGAACCACTGGTGGGCCATCTCGTGGGCGATCGTCGTGGCCCGCTGCACCCGCTGCGCCCGCGGGACCTTCGTGGTGAACAGCAGGCCTTCGCGGAACGTCACGCAGCCCGGGTTCTCCATCGCCAGGGCGTTGAAGTCCGGGACGAAGGCCTGGTCGTACTTGCCGAACGGGTAGCGGATCCCGAACAGCTCGTGGAACCGGTCGAAGCACTGCCCGGTGATCGTGAACAGCTCGGCGGCGTCGGCGTCGAGGGCCGCCGCCATCGAGTCCCGGCACAGGAACCGCAGCGGGATGCCGTCGTGCTCGCCGGCCAGCTGGCGGTACGGGCCGGCGACGAGCGTGACGAAGTACGTCGCCAGCGGCTGCGTCGGCTCGAACTCCCACCGGCCGGGCTCGACCTCGGTGCCGGCCGCGTTCGCGGTCACCAGCCAGTCCGTCGGTGCGGCCACGTGCAGCGTGTACGGCGCCTTGAGGTCGGGCTGGTCGAAGCACGCGAAGACCGACGGGGCCGCGCTCATGAAGGTCATCTGGTAGACGTAGGCGCGCCCGTCCGCCGGGTCGACCGCCCGGTGCAGGCCCTCGCCGTCCTGGCGGAAGCCCATCGTGGCGTCGACCTCGATGCGGTGCTCGCCGGCGGTAAGGGCGAGTGGGTAGCGGCCGTCGGCCCACGCGTCCGTGGGCAGCTCCTGGTCGTCGAGCCGGATCGCGTGCAGGGTCCTCGCCTTCAGGTCGAGGAACGTGTCACCGCCTCGGGAGACCACGTCGATCAGGGTGCGACTGGAGAACTCCTCCTCCTCGCGCAGGTCGAGTGTGACGTCGTACGCCGTGACGGTGAGCAGGTCGTGACGGTCGCGGGCTTCGGTTCCGAGGAGGCTGGGCACGGAGGACACGCTACGTCGCTGGTCGATACGTTGGGCACATGCAGGAACCTCTCGGGCCCCGGCTGCGTCCCACCGGCATGAGGACTGCGGTGGTCGCCATGATGCTCTGCGTGCCCCTGCTGCTCGCCGGCTGCGGCAACGAGGCGCCGGTCGCGGACCACGGCGGACAGACGACGTCGTCTGCGCCCCCGTCGTGCACGGGGTCGACCGGCAGCGCCATCCACGTCACGGTCCAGGCCGACCTCGACGGCGACGGGAGGCCCGAGACCGTCGACTACGTCGACACCCCGGGCTGCCAGGCGCTGCGCGCGGAGGTCGGGGGGAAGTCGGTGACCGCCCCGGTCGCAGGCGACATGGCGCTGCGCCAGGGTGAGCTCGCCGCCGTGCAGATCCCCGGACGCACGGGGCAGCTGGTTCTGGCCAGGCAGGAGCACCCCCGAGGCGGCTTCCAGGCACGGTTGTACGGGTACGCCGACGGCACGCTCGAGGAGCTGACTGCCGAGGGCAAGCCGATCTTCGACTTCATCGCGACCGACGTGCTGACCACGCCCACCGCGGCCACCTGCACCAACGACGGGTTCATCGTGACCCAGGCCCGCCGTCACCAGCCGATCGGCATCGTGCCGGCCTGGGACGTGTTCCGGACGACGTACGAGGTGGACGGGAACGTCGTCAGGCCGGGCCCGACCACGAAGGTCGCCGACAACGTGCTGGAGAAGGACTTCGCGACGACCTATGCCGACCTGGTGCACTACTCGCTGTTCAAGGATTGCCTCGTGGCAGGCTGAGCCCATGACCGTCGTACCACCGGAGCAGGGGCGCGAGACCCACCGTGCCGTCGAGCTCACCCGCATCGGCACCCACCGCTACAAGGCCACGAACGTGCGCGGGGGAGTGCTGCCCATCGGCGAGGGCGAGGACCCCGACTTCACCCCGGTGGAGCTGTTGCTGGCGGCGATCGCCGGCTGCTCGGCCATCGACGTGGACTACATCACCGGCAAGCGATCCGCGCCGGCGTCGTTCGACGTGCACGTCGAGGGGGAGAAGGTCCGCGACGAGCAGGGCAACCACCTGTCCGACCTGCGGGTCGTCTTCGACGTGACCTTCCCCGAGGGCGAGGCCGGGGACGCGGCGCGCGAGGTGCTGCAGAGCGCGATCGAGCGGTCCCGTGACCGGCTGTGCACCGTGAGCCGCACGGTCGCGCTGGCCACGCCGGTCGAGATGGAGCGGGCCGCGTCGGAGCCGGTCAGCTGACGCTGACGCTGGCGATGATCACCGGGTCCTTGGGCGCGCCGTCGCCGGGCCGCTGAGGCGTGTCGCTGCCCGGGGCGATGCCACGAGCGGCGATCTCCTTGAGCACCTTGAGTCCGGCGGCGTCCATGTTGCCCAGCACTGTGTAGTCGGGCGGGAACTTCGAGTTGCCGTAGACGAGGAAGAACTGCGAGCCGTTCGTGTTCGGTCCGGCGTTGGCCATCGCGACCGTGCCGGCGTTGTAGGTGCAGTAGTCCTGGCCGGCCTCGACCCCGCACGGCTGCAGCCGCGGATCGTTGTCGACCAGCTCGTCGGCGAAGGAGTATCCGGGTCCACCCCGGCCGGTGCCGGTCGGGTCACCGCACTGGAGCACGAAGTAGCCCTGGGTGGAGAGCCGGTGGCACGGCGTACGGTCGAAGAACCCCTGCCTGGCCAGGGACACCAGCGAGTTCACCGCGCAGGGCGCCTGGGTGGTGTCCAGGCGTACGGAGACCGCGCCGACGTTGGTCGTGACGGTCAGCGTCTTCGGGAGGTCGGCCGGTGGCGTCGAGGGTGGCTTGCTGACCTTGCGCGCGGCGGTCGAGCCGTCCGCGGTGTAGTGGCACGGGGCGTTCGACGACGCCGACTCCGGCTTCGCCGTGCCGCCGCAGCCGGCCAGCAGGAGCGGCAGGGCCAGGGCCAGCAGGACGGCAGGTCGGGCGCGGATCACGGCCCGAATGCTAACGACGCAGCCTGGGTGGCCGTGGCCGGGGAGCCGTCCTCACATCTCGTAGTGGACGTTCGGGTCGCCGTCGAAGAGCCGGCCGTCGGGGCGACCCAGTCCGGTGATCGCGTCCATCTCGTCGTCGCTGAGCTCGAAGTCGAAGATGTTCGCGTTGAGCTGTTGGTGCTCGGGAACGGTGGACTTCGGGATCGGGACCGACCCGAGCTGGAAGTGCCAGCGCAGCACGACCTGGGCGGGGGAGACGCCGTGCTGCTCGGACGCGTTGCGCACCGGCTCCTCCTCGAAGAGCGCCTTGGCCTTGGCCAGCGGGCTCCACGCGACGGTTCGGATCCCGAGCGAGTCGTGGACCGCGCGCAGGTCCTCCTGGGGGAAGTACGGGTGCATCTCGATCTGGTTGACCGCCGGCATCACGCCGCTGGTGTCCATGATCCGGTCGAGGTGCTCGGCGGTGAAGTTGGAAACGCCGATGCTGACCACGCGGCCGTCCCGCTGCAGGTCGACCAGGGCTCGCCAGGCGTCGGCGTACTGGTCGCGCTGGGGGTTCGGCCAGTGGATCAGGTGCAGGTCGATGTGGTCGATCCCGAGTCGGCCGAGGGACTCGTGCGTGGAGGCGATCGCGTCGTCGTACGCATGGTGGCGGCCGGGGAGCTTGCTGGTCACCCGGAACTCCTGCCGCGGTACGCCGGAGCGCCGCACGGCCTCGCCGACGGTCATCTCGTTGCCGTAGTTCACCGCGGTGTCGAGCAGGCGGTAGCCGGCGCCGACCGCGCTCAGGATCGCCTCGAGGCCGTCCGTGCCGTGCAGTCCCACCGTGCCGAAGCCGATCACCGGCAGCTCGGTGCCGTCGTTGAGGTCGTAGACCGGGATCTCCATGGGCCGGACCCTATCGAGAACGCCCCTTCGGAGGAGGCACAACGGCCACACCCGGAGAGCGGCGAACACCACACCAATACGCAACCATGGGTTGCGCATTCGCGAAGTCTGCGCTAGCGTTCTTCGCAACCAAAGGTTGCGAGAGGTGAGACATGGAATTCGGCTCGATCCAGCGCGAGATCCAGATCGATGCACCGCCCGACGTCGTGTTCGACGTGGTCAGCCGGCCCGAGCACCTCAAGGAGTGGTGGCCCGACGACGCGCGCTACCAGCTTCAGGAGGGCTCGGCGGGGGAGATCGTGTTCGGCGACCCGAACGCCGGAGGCATGGCGGTGGCGTTCACCGTCCTGGAGGTGCAGCCGCCGCGGACGTTCACGTTCCGCTGGACCCAGCCGTCCGGTGGGCCGGCCGCCGCGGGGAACTCGCTGCTGGTCACCTTCGAGCTCACGCCCACGGGACGTGGGACGTTGCTGCGGATGACCGAGAGCGGCTTCCGGGAGATGGGCTGGGAGACCGCCGTCCTCGAGCAGCAGTACCGCGAGCACGTCACCGGGTGGGACTTCTACCTGCCGCGGATCGCGCCGTACGTCGCCAGGCTGGAGGCCCGGCGTTGACCCCGCAGGCGGTCGACGACGCGCTCTGGTCGGCGATCGGGGACCCGACCCGCCGCCGGATGCTCGACCTGCTGCTGGCGGAGGGCGACGGCACGGCCACGTCACTGGGGGAGCAGCTCCCGGTGACGCGGCAGGCTGTCGCCAAGCACCTCGCCGTGCTGGACCGCGTCGGCCTGGTGAGCGCGTCGACCTCCGGGCGGGAGAAGCGCTACCGGGTCGACGAGGCGCAGCTCGCCCGCGCCGCGGCCCAGCTGGAGTCCGTCGGCTCGACGTGGGACGCCCGGCTCCAGCGGATCAAGCGGATCGCCGAGGCGGTCCATCGCAGTCAGCAGGACTGACTGCACTCGACGTACGCCGCGGCCGACCGGTCGCGGCGGTGATGGAGCGCGCCCGCAGACGGGGCGCTCCGGTGAGGAGGAGACGAGATGGTGGACATCCTGCACCGGGTCGGCGTGGAGGACGCGACCCCGGAGAAGGTCTACGACGCGCTGACGACCCTCGAGGGCCTGGCCGGCTGGTGGACCGATGACACGACGGGGGACCCGTCCCTCGGCGGCGTGCTCGCGTTCCGGTTCCCGCCCGGCGGTTTCGACATGGAGGTCGTCGAGCAGGTGCCGGAGAAGCGCGTGTCCTGGAAGGTCGTGGAGGGACCCGAGGAGTGGGTCGGGACGACCGTCGACTGGGACCTGCGCCAGGACGGTGACGGGACGATCGTGCTGTTCGGTCACCGCGGCTGGCGCGAGCCGGTCGAGTTCATGCACCACTGCAGCACCAAGTGGGCGACGTACCTGGTCAGCCTCAAGCAGCTCGTCGAGACCGGACAGGGTTCGCCGGCGCCCCGCGACCTGCACATCGCGTGGCCGGACTGAGGCGGTGAGCGGATCGGGCGGTGCGGCGTCGTCAGGACGCTCACCTGCCCGGTCCGCGGGATACGCTCGGCGCGCGCGACTGGCGAAGGTGGACCACCACCGGGGAGCGCAGGAAGAGCGGACATCGACCGCCTGGGTGTCTCTCGACTCGTTCGAGGGAGCCTTGTGAGCGCACAGATCATCGACGGCACCGCGGTTGCCGCCCGGTTGTTGGAGCAGGTCGCTGGCGACACAACCGACTTCGTGGCGCAGCACCGGCGCCGGCCGTGCCTGGCCACGGTTCTGGTCGGCGACGACCCGGCGTCGCACACGTACGTCCGCATGAAACGGAACCGATCAGCCCAGGTCGGCATGGAGTCGCGGTACGTCGAGCTCACGGCGGCCACCACGACCGCCCAGCTGATCCGCGAGATCGAAACTTTGTCCGCGGACGCGTCGGTCGACGGCATCCTGCTGCAGCACCCGGTGCCCGCCCACATCGACGAACGCGCAGCGTTCGAGGCGATCGCCCCGAGCAAGGATGTCGACGGCGTCACCAGGCACAGCTTCGCGGCGATGGCCTTCGGCGAACCGGGGTTCCACTCGTGCACCCCTGGAGGCATCCTCCGGCTGCTCGACGCCTACGACGTCGAGCTCTCCGGGAAGCACGCTGTCGTGGTCGGCCGCAGCCCGATCCTGGGCAAGCCCGTCGGAGCGCTCCTGCTCAACCGGGACGCGACCGTCACCTACTGCCATTCGCGGACCCGTGCTCTGGCGGCTCACGTGCGCAGCGCGGACGTCGTCGTCGCGGCCGTGGGGAGGCCCGAGCTGATCCGAGGGGAGTGGATCAAGGATGGCGCGGTCGTCGTCGACGCCGGCTACAACCCGGGCAACGTCGGCGACGTCGAGTACGCCGCTGCCGCTCGGCGAGCCAGCCTGATCACTCCGGTTCCCGGCGGCGTCGGCCCCATGACCATCGCCGTGCTGCTCGCGCAGACGCTCGCAGCGGCGCGTGGGTGATCTCGCGAGGGCGCCGCGGCGGTCGTGGGTTCGCCCCAGCGATCGCGGACGCGAGCGCGAGGGCGAGGATGGCTCCTGCCCATCCCGGTGCGCGGGCCCCGACGTGGCTGACCAGGAAACCTGAGGCCGCTCCACCCGACGAGATTCCGAGGTTGGTGACGGTGTTGACCCAGGTGGACGCCTCGGTGATCTCGGCTGGGGCGACGAGTCGGTCGGTCGTCTGGTACGCCACGACGAAGATGGGCGAGATCGCGAGTCCACCGACGGCGAGTGCGGCGGCGAACAGCCAGTACGGGTTCGCCGCACTTGCGATCAGGGCGGCTGCGCCGATGAGCGCCAGCAGCCGGGAGAGGCTCTGTCCCGACGCCCAGGCCGGCTGGACGCGGCCCCAGAGAAGACCCCCGACGACAGAGCCCACGGCGACACCGGCATCCGCGAGTCCGGCCAGGGACGGGTGACCCGTGGCGAGGGCACGGGCCGCCGTCACGGTGTAGATGGTGGCGGTGACGGCGCCGACGGCACCCATCGCCAGGAGCAGTCTCAGGAACCGGACGTGTCGGAGCGGGCCGCCCGCTCTCCCTTGTTGCCTCAGATTCGGAGTCGCGCCCGCGGCAGGGGATGAGGCCAGACCTGCGGCGCCCACGCCGAGCAGCACCGTGCACGCGACCAGCCCTGTGTACGCCGGTGCGAAGGCCAGGGTCCCCGAGGCGATCATCGGGCCGAGCACGTAGAGCGTCTCCTCGGCCACGGCGTCGAGGGAGTACGCGCCAGCGATCAGGTCCTGCGGGACGAGCGCCCGCCACTGTGCCCGCATGCTCGGGCCGAGAGGAGGACTGCTGACGCCGACAGCCAGGCCTGAGGCCAGCCACGCGAGCGCGCTGGTGACGTGAGCATGCGCCATGGCCGTCGCGACCAGGAGCACGACCACGATGATCGACGTGATCAGCGGGATGACGAGCCGCTGCCCGTAGCGGTCGATGGCGCGCGACTTCATCGGCATCGAAAGCGCGGCGAGGCCGTTGAGAGCCATGGCCGTCGCTGCGGTGGAGAACGAGCCGGTGGCGTGCTGGACGGTGAAGAGGAGAGAGAGCGGGAGCACGCCGTACGCAAGCCGACCAACCAGAGCGGGCACGAAGGTGCGCGCAACGGCGGGCCGTCGGAGCAGGTGGACGTAGCTCCCGGCAGCTGCAGTGCCGGACATGGTTCGCTTTCGGGACGGGCGGCCGAAGGGCCGCGCGCTGATCGGACGCCGCATGGGTCGACGACTGAGAGTCGTCGGCCGCCACGTCCTTAATCCCGGGTGACCATGGCGGCAGCCTACAGACTCGGTGACGATCCGTGCAGTCGACTCAGACGGAAGAGGGGCACCGGTCGGACGACGAGGGTGCTGCGGGGAACGAGATCCACGAATATTGACATAATGCACGTTATCGGCGGAACGGGAGTACGCGGATCGACCAAGGCATGAGGTGCTCTCGGGCCCTGAGCCGGTCACTTGTAGTGGAATCGCGCCTGCAGGACGACGAGGTCGTCCTCGTCGACCAGGTAGACCAGTCGGTGTTCGTCGGTGTTCGTCGGTCATGCGCCGCGAGTCCGCGACGCGGCCCTAGACGAGAACGTGTTCTCGTTTTGTCTTCGAAGGTGGCATCCTCTCCTTGGCGACGACGACGAGGAGCGCGCGGTGAAGTTCAACCTGGCTGACATCTTCGAGACCGTGGCGGACACGGTGCCCGAGCGGATCGCCCTGACTTACGAAGGTCGACACCTGAGCTACGCCGAATTCGACCAGGAGGCCACCCAGGTCGCCCACCTGCTCCAGGACCAGGGCATCGGCGCAGGTGAGCACGTGGCGCTCTACCTGAAGAACTGCATCGAGCACGTCACGGGCATGGTCGGTCTGCTGAAGATCCGCGCGGTGCCGATCAACGTCAACTACCGCTACACCGATGCCGAGCTGGTCTACCTCTTCGAGAACTCGGACAGCGTGGCCGTGGTCGTCGAGGAGCAACGCCACCAGCAGGCGCTGGCACGGGTGCTCGAGCAGCTTCCCTTGATCCGCACCGTCTTCGTGGTCGGGACGCTCGATGCGGAGCTGCGCGAGGCCGCGACCGCCCGCGGAGTCGCGGTCGCTAACTTCGCACAGTGGCGCCACCAGCACGCGGAGCGTGACTTCGATCCACGCACCGGCGAGGAGCACTACGTCCTCTACACGGGCGGCACCACCGGCTACCCCAAGGGCGTGGTGTGGACCCATGACGACCTGTTCCACAAGCCGCTGTCGGGCGGCAACCCGTACGGCGAGGCCCACCCCGACCTGGAGTCACTGGCGAAGGCGGCGGTCGCGATGCCGCCGGTCTCCTTCCTCATCGCCGCACCGTTGATGCACGGCGCTGCGTCGTACGCGATGTTCTTCTACTTCATCTTCGGCGGCCGGCTGGTGATGCTGCGCGACTTCGACCCGGTGCGGATCGTCGACGGCATCGCACACGAAGGACTCAACAGCCTGCTGATCGTCGGTGACGGCATGGGCATGCCGCTGGTCGAGGAGATGGAGCGGCGCAAGGACGACGTCGACTACTCGGCTGTGTTCATGGTCAGCTCGGGTGGCGCGATCTGGTCCCAGGCCTGCCGCGACCGGTTCCGTGCGCTGATGCCGGACGCCATGTTGCGCGACAACTTCGGCGCCTCGGAGTCCGGGAACGACGGCGAGATCCTCCTCGACGACGACGGCAACCTCAGGGTCCCGCCGACCGACGCGATGCTCGTGGTCGACCAGGATCTCCGCGAACTCCCCCGCGGTCCCGAGCACGTCGGATTCGTGACCCGGCTGGGGCCGGTGCCCCTCGGCTACTACAAGGACGAGGAGAAGTCGGCGCGCACGTTCCGCATCCTGCCCGACGGGCGCCGGTGCTCGGTGCTCGGTGACATGGGCTACCGGGACCACGACGGCTCCATCGTGTTCCTCGGCCGCGGCTCGCAGTGCATCAACACCGGTGGCGAGAAGGTCTACGTCGAGGAGGTGGAGAGCGTGCTGCACGGCCACCCCGCGGTCGCCGATGTGCTCGTCGTCGGAGTCCCCGACCCCCGCCTGGGCCAGAAGGTCGCCGCGGTGATCGCCGTCCGCGACGGGGAGCAGGGGCCGTCGCTGGAGGAGATCCAGAGCCACTGCCGCACCGCGCTGGCCGGCTACAAGGTGCCTCGCGTGGTCCTCCACGTTCCCGAGGTACGCCGCAGCCCGGCTGGCAAGGCCGACTACGCCTGGGCCAAGACCGTCGCCTCCGAGCAGAGCTCAACGGCCGCGCCCGCCTGATCCCCCGCCGGCCGGCTCGACACGCTCAGCCCAGCGCGGGAAGCAGCGACGACCAGGCGCCCAGCCCGTCGGGTGCCGGTTGCCGTCCGGTGCCGATCAGCGTCGCCGTCTCGTCGCTCCAGGAGTCGGGCAACGGCTGCCCGACCAGGGCCTCGATCGTGCGCCGGGACAGGGACAGCCCGCTGGCCGACGCCGGCGCGTTGGAGATCAGGTCGAGCTGGTGGACGACGTTCTCGACCGCCCAGACGGCGAGATAGTCGCCGGCGGTGAAGACGTGCCCGTCCCACAGGCACCGTGGGTGGGCGAACGACTCGACGCCGCGACGGAGCGATTCGCCGACGTCGTGCAGCTGCGCCGTCGCCGCGGCGGGCCGCGCGTAGGTGGCGGTTCGGCGCCGTTGCGTCATCAGCGCGAGCAGCGGGTCGTCGTCCGCGTACTGCTCGCGGAAGGCCGGCCAGTACGACGCGGCGTCCACCGTCGGCGGCGTGTCGACCGGCGAGACCAGGCCGCCGAGCATCTCCTGCCAGCCCGCGAGGACATGGACCACGACGTCCAGGCGGGTCCAGCCGTGACAGCGAGACGACCCGAGCAGGTCGTGCTCGCTGAAGGTGTCGACCGCAGCCAGGAACGAGTCGATCGACTGCGTGCAGGCAACGCCGGCCACGTCGGCAGCCACCGAGAGTGCCATGTCGGCCACCCTAACCGCGAGCCCGCCTGTCGGCCCGGTAACCCGTTGCGGCCCGTGTCGTTGTCGCAGGCAACCACGACACGAGGAGTACGCCGTGAAGCCTGTGCTCGCCACCTGGATCGCCGCCGCGCTGCTGACCGCCGCGCCGGTGGGTCTCGTCAGCACCGCGCACGCGAGCACGGCATCGTCGGCCAGCTCCACCGAGGTGCAGATCGCGGTGCTCTCGGGGCGGGCCGACCTGGTCAGCGGCGGCGACGCGCTCGTACAGGTCGTCCTGCCCACCGGCGCCGACCCGGCCCGGTTGCGGGTGGACGTCGACGGACGCGACGTGAGCGACGCGTTCGCGGTCCGGCCCGACGGCCGGGTGCTGGGCCTGGTCAGCGGTCTCTCCCTCGGCGACAACGTGCTGACCGCCCGGACGCCCGGCGGTGGCGCCCGGATCACGCTGACCAACCACCCGAAGGGCGGTCCGGTGTTCTCCGGCCCGCAGCTGCACCCGTGGACCTGCCAGGCCGGTGCGGTCGACGACCAGTGCAACCAGCCCGCGTCCTATCGCTACGTCTACCGGTCCACCGACCCCACCAAGACGTCGTTCCAGCCCTACGACCCGGCGAACCCGCCGTCCGACGTCGCGCAGACGACGACCGACACCGGTCAGACGCTGCCCTTCGTCGTCCGCATCGAGACCGGCTACCTCGACCGCGACCAGTACCGGGTCGCAGCCCTCTGGCAACCCGGCAAGCCGTGGACCGCGTTCGACCCGCAGCCGCAGTTCAACCACAAGATGGTGATCCTTCACGGCGCCAGCTGCGGGGTCGACTACGCCACGGGCAGCGCCCCGGACGTCACGGGCAGCTCGAGCCCGACCGGGAGCGTCGGCACGACGGCCCTGGGTCGAGGGTTCGTGACCATGTCCACCGCACTGGACAACAGTGGTCACAACTGCAACCTGCCGCTCCAGGCCGAATCGCTGGTGATGGCCAAGGAGCACGTGATCGAGCACTACGGCACCCTGCAGTACACGATCGGCACCGGCTGCTCCGGTGGCTCCCTGGCCGAGCAGTGGATCGCCAACGCCTACCCCGGCGTCTACCAGGGCATCCTGCCGACCTGCTCCTTCCCCGACGCCTGGAGCACCGCGACACAGTTCCTCGACTACCACCTGCTGCTCGCCTACTTCAACGACCCGACCCGCTGGGGCACCGGTGTGGCCTGGACCGAACCGCAGATCGCCGCCGTCGAGGGTCACGTCACCCCGGTGAACGCCGAGGTGAGCGAGAACGCGCAGTGGCACGTCGCCGTACCCACCGACCCCTGCTCCGGTACGACGGACGCCACCCGCTACGACCCGCAGGCCAACCCGTCCGGAGTGCGGTGCACGATCACCGACGCCGCGATCAACGTCTTCGGGCCCGACCCGGCCGGACACTGGTCGCCGCAGGAGCAGGCCGCGGGGCACGGCTTCGCGGTCCCACCGATGGACAACGTCGGCGTCCAGTACGGCCTGTCGGCCCTGGAGCAGGGCCTGATCACGCCGGCCCAGTTCGTGGACCTCAACCGCAAGATCGGCGGTGTCGACATCGACACCAACCCCACTCCCGCGCGCCTGGACACCGGCTTCGCGCCCTCCCTGGCCAACGCCTACCGAAGCGGCATGGTCAATGAGGCGACCCACCTCGACCAGACGGCGATCATCGACTGCCGCGGCCCCGACCCGGGCGCCTTCCACGACGCCTACCGGGCCTTCGCCCTGCGCGCGCGGCTCGACCGAGCCCACGGCGGCCACGCCAACCAGCTGATCTGGGAGGGTCCCGCCCCGATCGTCGGCGACGCCGACTGCGAGAACCAGAGCTTCGCCGCGATGGACCGCTGGCTCGCCGCGATCGACCGGGACGGACGAGACGTGTCGCTGGCCGACAAGGTCGCCCAGGACAAGCCGGCCGACCTCACCGACCGCTGCTACGACGGCTCCGGCCAGCAGCTGACCGGGTCGTTGTGCGGCCAGGCCGTGGTCCCCGTCTACGGGACGCCGCGCATGGTCGCCGGCGACGCGATCACCACCGACACCAACAAGTGCCGGTTGCGGCCGCTCGTCCGATCGGACTACCCCCTCCTGATGACCGACGCCGAGTTCGGCCAGCTCCAGCAGGTCTTCCCCAGCGGCGTGTGCGACTTCAGCCAGTCGGGCGTCGGTCAGCAGCCGACGGTCCCCTGGCAGACCTACCAGGACGCCACCGGTCAGGTCGTGTACGGCGGAGAGCCGCTCGGGCCCGAGCCGGTGTCGCAGCCGCTGCCGTAGCGACCACCGGCTGCAGAGTCAGCTGCGCCGCTCGGCCTCCTCGAGCCGGCGGTGCAGCCGCTCGCGCACCTCGTCGGGCGTGTAGGCGCGGCGCTGTCGTTCCTGGCGCGCCACGATGACGCCGGTCGCGGCCACCCCCGCGATGCCGGCGAGCCCGAGCCACTTCCACCACGACGCCATGCCGCGGACCCTACCGGTGCACACTGGGCCGCATGCCTGCCGCGACCGTGCCGCCGCTGGACCTCGAGGAGGCCGCCGAGCTCACCCGCACCGGTGACCTGTGGCTCTTCCGAGGCCAGACCGTCGCCGACCGGGCGATCCGGACGCTGACCAACGCACCGGTCAACCATGTCGCGCTCGCCGTGGTCCTCGACGACTTGCCGCCCCTGCTCTGGCACGCCGAGCTGGGCAAGTCGCTCGTGGACATCTGGAGCGGCACCCACCACCGCGGCGTACAGCTCCACGATCTCGGCGATGCGGTACGACGCTGGCGAGACGACTACGGACAGGCGGCATGGGTGCGACAGCTCCAGCCGGAGGTCGGCCGCCGGGAGGAGGACGCGCTGCTCCGCACGATCGCCCGCCTCGACGGAGTGCCGTTCCCCCGGACCGCTCGCCTGGCGGCTCGCTGGCTGGCCGGCCGCGACGCCTACGTCCCGCGACGCAAGCGCGGCACCGCCGTACGCCCCGAGGCCGCGTTCTGCGCCGAGACCGTGGCGACGTCGCTGCAGCAGATGGGCATCGTCCAGGACGACCGGAAGGCGCACTGGTTCGACCCCGGCACGTTCTGGAGCGGTGGTTACCTGCCGCTGACCGACGGGTGGTCCTACGGCTCGGAGGTGGCCGTGGGCGGGCCACCACCGCGCCGCGAGGCGCCCGGCAGTCGCACCCGCTGGCGCTGACCAGGCCCGGCTTGCGCAACCGTCGGCGCGACCTCGCGCCGGTGTGGGACCGTGCAGCGTGGATGCTCCAGTCGGTGCAGCGACCGGGCGCCGGCGCGTCCTGCCCGGGGCTGCGCTGTTGGCGGCGTCGATCGGCGTCCTGGTCGGTTGCGGGACGCAGCACCCGACGATCTCCGAGCTCGAGGCGGTGCCCGCGGCGACGTCGTCGTACCCGGGCAGCGTCGCGATCGGCGGACACGGCGCGCGCGAGGGCGAGCACACCCTGGTGAGCTCCTCGGGTGGGATGCTGTTCACGACCTATTGCACGACCGCCAGCCCCTCGCAGGTGAGCCAGTGGTTCGCCTCCGAGCTGGGCCGCAACGGCTGGACGGCCGAGTCGAACCCGGTCGGGACGACGAACACCAGCGTCGTCGCGACCGAGGCGTGGGACCGCGGCGAACGCGTCTTCACCCTGGAGCTGCTGTCCCCCGCGTACGTCGAGCGCCTCGGCGCCTCGCAGGGTCAGCCGTGCTCGTCCGGCTACCGCACCGTCGTGCAGTGACGAGGCGGCTCAGCCGCCGACGTACGCCGCGAGGTGCTGGCCGGTGAGCGTGGACCGAGCGGCGACCAGGTCGGCGGGTGTGCCCTCGAAGACCACGCGGCCGCCGTCGTGCCCGGCGCCCGGGCCGAGGTCGATGATCCAGTCGGCGTGCGCCATCACCGCCTGGTGGTGCTCGATCACGATGACCGACTTGCCGGCGTCGACCAGCCGGTCCAGCAGGCCGAGCAACTGCTCGACGTCGGCCAGGTGCAGGCCGCTGGTCGGTTCGTCGAGGACGTAGACGCCACCCTGCTCGGCCATCCGGGTGGCGAGCTTGAGCCGCTGCCGCTCCCCTCCCGACAGTGTGGTCAGCGGCTGACCCAGGTTGACATAACCAAGGCCCACGTCCTCGAGCCGAGCCAGGATGCCGGCCGCCGCGGGCGTCCTGGCCTCCCCCTCGGAGAAGAACGCCAGCGCCTCGGACACCGGGAGGGCCAGCACCTCGGCGATGTTCAGCCCGCCGAAGCGCAGCTCCAGCACGGAGGCCTCGAACCGCTTGCCGCCGCAGTCCTCGCACGGCGTCGCCACGGTCTCCATGAAGCCGAGCTCGGTGTAGATCATCCCGTTGCCGTTGCACGTCGGGCAGGCACCGTCGGAGTTCGCCGAGAACAGCGCCGGCTTGACGCCGTTGGCCTTCGCGAACGCCTTGCGGATCGGCTCGAGCAGTCCCGTGTACGTCGCGGGGTTGCTCCGGCGCGACCCGCGGATCGCGCTCTGGTCGACCGCCACCACGCCGTCACGAGGCGACACCGACCCGTGGATCAGCGAGCTCTTCCCGGAGCCGGCGACGCCGGTGACCACGACCAGCACGCCGAGCGGGATGTCGACGTCGACGTCCCGCAGGTTGTGCGTACTGGCGCCGCGCACCTCCAGCACACCGGTCGGCGTGCGGACCGACGGCTTCAGGGAGGCCCGGTCGTCCAGGTGCCGACCGGTCACCGTGTCGCTGGCGCGCAGGCCCTCGACCGTGCCCTCGAAGCAGACCGTGCCGCCC
Source organism: Marmoricola sp. (assembly GCA_036261595.1). Taxonomy (GTDB): domain Bacteria; phylum Actinomycetota; class Actinomycetes; order Propionibacteriales; family Nocardioidaceae; genus Marmoricola. The sequence goes on along the minus strand of DATAKN010000220.1, from coordinate 10,826 downwards.
GACGTACCGGCGCCCGGGCCGAGGTCGACGACGTGGTCGGCGATCGCGATCATCTCGGGCTTGTGCTCCACGACCAGGACGGTGTTGCCCTTGTCGCGCAGCCGCACGAGCAGGTCGTTCATCCGCTGGATGTCGTGCGGGTGCAATCCGACGGTCGGCTCGTCGAAGACGTAGGTGACGTCGGTCAGCGGCGAGCCGAGGTGCCGCAGCATCTTGATCCGCTGAGCCTCCCCTCCCGACAGCGTGCCGGAAGGCCGGTCCAGACTGAGGTAGCCGAGGCCGAGCTCGACGAAGGAGTCGAGGTTCTCCCCCAGGGCGCACACCAGCGGCGCCACCGACGGTTCATCGAGGTCGTGGACCCACTGCGCCAGGTCGGTGATCTGCATGGCGCACACGTCCGCGATGCTGGCGCCGTTGATCAGCGAGGACCGCGCCGCGTCGCTGAGCCGGGTGCCGTCGCAGTCGGGGCAGGTGCCGAACGTCGCCACCCGCTCGACGAAGGCCCGGATGTGCGGCTGCAGCGCGTCGACGTCCTTGGAGAGCATCGACTTGCGGATCTTCGGGATCAGGCCCTCGTAGGTGACGTTGATGCCCTTGGCCTTGATCTTGGTCGGCTCCTTGTGCAGGAAGTCGTGCAGCTCCTTCTTGGTGTACCTGGCGATCGGCTTGTCCGGGTCGAGGAAGCCGGACTCGCTGAAGGTGCGCACCAGCCAGCCGTCCGCGGTGTACCCCGGCACCTTGATCGCGCCCTGGTTGAGCGAGAGCGACTCGTCGTAGACCTCGGTGAGGTCGACGTCGGAGACGGAGCCGCGGCCCTCGCAGCGGGCGCACATGCCGCCGTGGTAGACCACGTCGCGTACGACGATCCGCTTTCCGGCCCCCTTCTCCACCGTCAAGGCCCCGCTCGCCTTGCGGGTCGGGACGTTGAACGAGAACGCGGTCGGCGGCCCGATCTGCGGCGAGCCCAGCCGGCTGAACAGCACGCGCAGGATCGCGTTGGCGTCGGTGACCGTGCCCACCGTCGACCGTGGGTTCGCGCCGAGCCGCTCCTGGTCGACGACGATCGCGGTGGTCAGGCCCTCGAGCACGTCGACGTCGGGCCGCGCCAACGACGGCATGAAGCCCTGAAGGAAGGCACTGTAGGTCTCGTTGATCAGCCGCTGCGACTCCGCGGCGATCGTGCTGAACACCAGTGAGCTCTTCCCTGACCCCGAGACTCCGGTGAAGGCGGTGACCCGCCGCTTGGGCAGCTCGAGGCTGACGTCCTTGAGATTGTTCTCCCGCGCTCCCCCGACCCGGATCAGGTCGTGCTGGTCGGCAACGGCGAGCACGTCACCGGCGGGGGCCTTCGCTGGTCGGCTCATCGGGTGGCCGAGAGCTCCTGGATCCGGATGAGGTTGCCCGCGGGGTCGCGGAAGGCGCAGTCCCGGATGCCGTACGGCTGCAGGGTGGGCTCCTGCACGACCTCGGTGTCCGTGGCCTGGACCTTGTCGAAGGCGGCGTCGAGGTCCCGCGTGGCGAGCATCAGCCAGCCGTAGGTGCCCTTGGCCATCATCTCCGTGATCGTCCGGCGCTCGTCGTCGGTGATCCCGGGGTCGGCGGCCGGCGGCGCGAGCAGCAGGTTGACGTCCGCCTGGTCGGCGGGACCGACGGTGATCCAGCGCATCTGCCCGGCGCCCACGTCGGTGCGGACCTCGAAGCCGAGGACGTCGCGGTAGAACGCCACGGACGCGTCGGGGTCCAGGTGCGGGAGAACGGTCGTGTGAATGCTGAGGTCCATGGCGATCACCGTAGGGGCATGCCGGGGCCGATCGCTTCTCGATTCCTGACCGGTCGGGTCACCTGCTTGGCGACGCAGGCCGGCAGATCCGCAGCGCCCTGCTCCGCCCGGTCGCGGTAGCGGCGCGGCGACATGCCGACGAGCTCGGTGAACCGGGTGCTGAACGTGCCCAGCGACGAGCAGCCGACGGCGAAGCACACGTCGGTGACCGAGAGGTCGCCACGGCGCAGCAGTGCCATGGCGCGCTCGATGCGACGAGTCATCAGGTAGGAGTACGGCGACTCGCCGTACGCCGCCCGGAACTGCCGGCTCAGGTGCCCGGCCGACATGTGCACGCCGCGGGCCAACGCCTCGACGTCCAGCGGCTCGGCGTACTCGCGGTCCATCCTGTCCCGCACTCGGCGCAGCGCCGCGAGGTCGCGCAGGCGTTGCTGCTCAGCCGACGTGGTGCCCACCTGCGGATCGTAACCGCGCGCGGCGCCTCCCGCAGAGAGCCCGGGCGTCCTCCCCGGTTCTTGATCTTTCGTCCCATTTGCCCCACGTGTGACACCAATCACGTCTATGGTCGAGCTCGAAGTCTCGGGATCGAACACGGAGGGGGCCGAGACATGAGTCTGGACGTCCGCACCTGGATGCTGCCGCGCCGTCATCGCGCGGCCGCCCGCACCGTCTCGACGTTGTGCGCCGTCGGCGCCGTGGTGAGCCTCGTCTTCGCGCCGTTCCAGCCCGAGCAGCACCAGGCAGGCGCTGCGGCCATGCTCGTCGGTGGCGGCGTGATCGCGCTCGTCGTGCTGCTCGCGGTGCTGGCGCGGTACTTCCGCGAGGCCAACGCGCTGGCCTGGACCGCCGGTCCGCTGCTCGCCGTCGCCGCCATCGTCGTCGTCGACCTGCTCACGAAGGACGCGACGGTGTCGGCCCAGATCTTCTTCGTGTTCCCGGTCCTGTACGGCGCGTCGCAGCTGCCCGTCTTCGGCTCCGCGGTGATGACGGCCGCGTCCTTGGCCGGCGAGATCATCGTCGTGGGCGTCCAGCTCCCGGCCGACGAAGCGTTGGTCGACGCCGGCTACGTCGCGGCGGCCCTCGTGACCACCGCCGTGCTGCTGACCGTCTCCAGCGAGCGGCAGGCAGGGCTCGTGCTCCGACTGCAGCAGATGGCTGCCATCGACCCGCTCACCGGGCTGGTGACCCGCCGCGTGCTGGACGAAGCAGCGACGTCCGCGCTCTCCGGCGCCGCGAGCGACGAGGGCACGTCCCTCATCCTCCTGGACGTCGACAACTTCAAGACCATCAACGATCGCCACGGGCACCCGGCCGGCGATGCCGTGCTGGTCTCGCTGGCGCAGCTGATCGTCGAGCACACGCGCCCGGGCGACGTCGTGTGCCGGCTCGGCGGGGACGAGATCGCGGTGCTCCTGCCCGGCTGCCCGACCGGGGTCGCTCGCCAACGTGCCCATGAGCTGCTCGCCACCGTACGGGAGCACGCGTTTCGGATCGAGGGCAGCGAGGAACCCCTGCAGGTCGCGATCAGTGTCGGTCTCGCGCATGCGCCGAGCGATGCCGACAACCTCGGGTCGCTGTACTCAGCCGCGGACGCCGCGCTGTACGAGGCCAAGCGGGCCGGGCGAGCGCGTGTGTCAGCGGCCGGGGACCGCGTCGCCGCCGAAGCGGCCGCCGGCTGACCTTCGGCCGGTCGGCGTCAGAGCGGCCGCTCGTCGGGGCTGGACGTCTGGCTGGACTCCCGGCCGGTCTCCTCGGGATGCTCCGTGCGGTCGTCGGACTCCTGCAGGATCTGCTCGGCCTGGTGCTGCGGGTCCTCGCTGCCGGCGGCGGCCTCCTCGGGCAGCAGCTCGGCACGGCGGGCGACCCGCTCGTCGTCGGTGGACGGGGCGGGGTTCTCGGTCATGAGGGCGGCGTACCCGCTGATGCCTCGGCCAATCCGCCGTGCCGGGGTCAGGGCCGGAGCGTCGCCGAGCTGGCCGGGTCGATCAAGACCTTGGCGTGGGCACCGGGGTCCGCGAGGGCGTCGAACGCACCCGCAACGCCCTCGAGGCCGACGACGCCGGTGATCATCGGCGCCGCATCGACCTTGCCCTCGGCGAGCAGCTGCAGCGCGTCGTGGAACTCCAGGGGCGTGTAGCCGAGCACGAAGCGCAGGTCGGTCTCCTTGTTGATCGCCATCGAGGGCCGGATCCGGTCGGGCTCCATGCAGACCCCGACGACCACGACACGGGAGTAGATCGGGGCGCCGGTGATGATCTCGTCCAGGACGCCGGGGACGCCGACGCACTCGAAGACCACCGGGTGCTTGGGTGTCGCGGCGCCGAGCTTGTCCGCGAGCCGCCACACCTGGTGCCAGGGCACGAACGGCAGCCGACGCAGCTTCTCGACCGTGCCCACGCCGAGCTCGAAGACCTCCGGGCCGGTGGTGAGGTGACCGTGACCGGTCGCGGCGGAGTACGGCGACTCCGACGCCGGGTCGACGACCACGTCGGCACCGAGCGTCGCTGCCAGCGCGCGCCGACCCGGCGAGTAGTCGCTGGCGACGACCGTGCGCACCCCGGAGGCCTTGAGCATCCCGATCACCGCCAGGCCGACCGGTCCGCAACCGATCACGATCGCGACCTGGCCCTTCGCGACCTCGCCGCGGCGCACGGCGTGCAGACCGACCGCGAGCGGCTCGGTCAGCGCCGCGACGTCCGTCGACAGACCGTTCGGGACAGGCAGGGCCAGGGCGTCCTCGACGAGCACCTGCTCGGCGTACGCGCCGGGCGCCTTGCGGGACAGTCCGGTCGGGTGCACTCCCCCGTGGCTGCGTACGAGCGGGAACGACACGACCGGCGTACCCTCCGCCAGCCTGGTGCGCTTGCCGCGCGCCACCACCACGCCCGAGAACTCGTGGCCGAGCACGATCGGCTCGTCGGAGCGCATCAGGTCGTCGTAGCCGACCTCGTGCGCCACGTCGGCGAGAGCATCGGCGTGGTGACGCGAGTGGAGGTCCGACCCGCAGATGCCGCAGCGCACCACGTCGAGGACCAGTTGGCCCGCGGCCGGCGTGGGCGCCGCCACGTCGGTCACCTCGAGATCTGCCTCGCGGCAGACGACGGCCCTCACGCGGCCGTGCGCTCCGCGATCGCGCGGATCCGCTCGAGGGTCTGCCGCATGCCGCGTTCGTTGGTGCGACCGCGAAGCGGGCCGAGGATGGCCCAGTAGATCTTGAGCAGCCCCATGCCGCCGAGCTCGAAGGACTCGGTCACCTCGGTGCCGCCGTCGACCTCACGCAGCTGGTAGCGCCAGTGGTTGACCTCCCGGCCGGCCGCCTCGACGACGAAGCCGAAGTCGCGCTCGGGCTCGCACTCGGCGACCCGGCACAACGTCCAGTAGACCGGGCCGACCCCGTTGCGCCGGACGTGGCCCTTGAAGTAGGCACCCACCTCCGGGCCGGTGGCGCCGCGGGTCCAGCGGGCCTCAAAGGTCTCGGGGCTGAACTCCCCGATCCGGGTCACGTCCGAGACCAGGTCCCAGACCACCGCCGGGCTTGCTGCCATCCGCACCGTCACTGATCCGCGCATGGCCGGAACCTAGCAGCGCGACATGCACTTGTGGCCGTTGCCGGGCGTCCGTCTCCCCTGACGACCACGACTCGCAGGCCCTTCGACCCTCGCCCGCAGAGGCTCCGGCTCGGCAGCATGGAGGCGTGAGCGTCGACGCCATCGTGGAGGCCGGCTCCCTGGCGCCGACCGAGGTCCTGGGGCGTCTGGACGTCGCCGAAACCGGGCTGGCGTCGGCAGAGGTCAGCGAGCGGTTGGCCCGCTACGGCCCGAACGCCGTCGCCTCGCACCGGGCCCGAGCACTCTCGGTGCTCTGGCACCAGGTGCGCTCGCCGCTGCTCGGGCTGCTCGCCGCTGCAGCGCTGGTCTCCGCGTTCGTGGGCGAGGCCACCGACGCGCTGATCATCGGAGTGATCCTCACGGCGTCGGTGGGCCTGGGATTCGCCAACGAGTACCGAGCCGAGCGTGCCGCCGAGGCGTTGCACTCGCAGATCCGGCATCGCGCCATTGTGGTGCGGGACGGCAGGCCGGTCGAGGTCGACGTCACCGGGATCGTGCCGGGCGACCTGCTGGACCTCGGTGTCGGTGACATCGTGCCGGCCGACCTCCGACTGATTCGCGTCACCGGCCTGCAGTGCGACGAGTCCGTGCTCACCGGGGAGTCCCTGCCCGTTGACAAGGACGTGGCCGCTGTCCCCGTGGGAACGCCGCTCGCGGACCAGATCGGGTGCGCGCTCATGGGCACCGTCGTGCACGCCGGGAGCGCACGCGGCGTCGTGGTGGCCACGGGTGCCTCGACCGTCTTCGGCCGGATCTCTGCAGGGCTGGCGACCGGTCAGACGGAGACCGAGTTCCAGGTGGGCTTGCGCCGCTTCTCGATGCTCCTCGTGTACGTCGCCGGCGTCCTGACCGGCTCGATCTTCGTGATCAACCTCGCCCTGCACCGGCCCGTCCTCGACGCGTTGCTGTTCTCCCTGGCGATCGCGGTGGGCATCACGCCTCAGCTGCTGCCGGCCGTGGTCTCCACCAGCCTGGCAACCGGCTCCCGGAAGCTGGCCGCTCGCAAGGTTCTGGTCAAGCGACTGGTCTGCATCGAGGACCTCGGCGACATCGACGTCCTCTTCACCGACAAGACCGGCACCCTCACGCAGGGCCGGATCGGCTTCATGCGAGCCGTGCCGGCACCTTCGATCAGGGTCGACCAGCTGGTGCGCCACGGGCTGCTCGCCACGGACGCGGATGTGGTCGACGGCCAGGTCGTCGGCGGCAACGCGTTGGACACGGCGCTGTGGGAGTCGCCCGCGACCGCGGCCGGGCGCACAGCCGTGACCGACGTACGCCGGGTCTCGACGGTCCCGTTCGACCACGAGCGGCGGATGACCTCGGTCCTGGTCGAGACCGACGGTGGTGAGCCGCTGCTCATCGTGAAGGGCGCGCCGGAGGCCGTGCTGCAGCGCTGCGTCGACACTCCGGAGTCGGCTCGGTCCGCGCTGGCGGCCGAGTTCGCTGCGGGGAACCGGGTGGTCGCGGTCGCCACCCGGCCGATGCCGCGGTCGCAGGAGGTCACGACCGCCGACGAGCACGACCTCCACTACGCCGGCCTGCTCGTGTTCCTGGATCCCCCTCGCTCCGACGCCGCGGATGCGCTCGCCCGCCTGGCCGGCCTCGGGGTGTCGGTCAAGATCATCACCGGCGACAACGCGGCGGTGGCCGCCAAGGTCTGCCACGACCTCGGACTCCGGGACGGTCGCGTCATCTCCGGGCCGGACGTGGACGAGCTCGACGACGAGGCGCTGGCGGCGGCCGTCCCGGGCACGATGGTGTTCGCGCGCGTGAGTCCCGAGCAGAAGGCCCGGATCGTGCGGGTCCAGAGGCTCAGCGGCGGCGACGTCGCGTTCCTCGGCGACGGCGTCAACGACGCCCTCGCCCTGCACGCCGCCGACGTGGGGATCTCCGTGGACTCCGCAACGGACGTGGCCAAGGACGCGGCCGACGTGATCCTGCTGCAGAAGGACCTGGCCGTCCTCGCCGACGGGGTCGCGGAGGGCCGCAGGATCTTCGCCAACACGATCAAGTACGTGCTGATGGGTACCTCCAGCAACTTCGGGAACATGTTCAGTGCCGCCGGCGCCTCCCTGTTCCTCAGCTTCCTGCCGATGCTTCCCTCCCAGGTGCTGCTCAACAACCTCCTCTACGACGTCAGCCAGCTCGCCATCCCCACGGACAACGTCGACGAGGAGCAGCTCAGGCGCCCCTCCCATTGGGACCTGGGGTTCATCCGCCGGTTCATGCTCTACTTCGGCCCGTTCAGCTCGATCTTCGACTTCGCCACGTTCGCGGTGATGGTCTGGGGCTTCCATGCCGGGGCTTCCCAGTTCCGCTCCGGCTGGTTCGTGGAGTCGCTGGCCACCCAGACGCTGATCATCTTCGCCATCCGGACGCGGAAGTCGCCGTTCTTCCGGAGCCACCCGAGCCTGCAGCTCACGCTCGCCGCACTGTCCGTGGTCGCGGTGGGAGCCCTCCTGCCGGCGAGTCCGCTCGGTCCGACGCTGGGCTTCGCGACCCTGCCGGCGGCGTACTTCGCGACGCTCGTCGGCCTGGTGGCCGCCTACATGGCCCTGGTCGAGGTGGCCAAGCGCCAGTTCTACCGTGCGACCGGGCCGGTTCCGGTGGCCAAGCGGCCGACGGTCGCGCGGCACCAGCGCCGTCGGGCCGCCCGCTTCAGCGCGAGGGAGGTGCGCCTCACGTCGCGTCGTGACCCGTTGAGGCGCCGCCGTCGGCGGCGACCGGCAGACTCCGGTATCGGCGCGCTCAGCGGGGCCGCCAGCGCTTCCAGATGGCGGTGACCTCAGCGCGGCGCTTGCCGTCCCACTCCATCCAGACGTGCGCGGTCATCTCGCCCTCGCCTGCGGCGGTGACCTCGCCGTACAGGGTCACCGTCTCCGTGAGCGGGGCGGGTCGCAGGTAGCTGACCTCGAGGTTGGCGGTCACGTAGGGCAGCGCCGCGCCGGGCAACGGTGGCCACCCACGCTGGAATGCCTCGTGGGTCACGGCGGCCGCGCTGTGGCAGTCGAGAACGGTCGCGATGATCCCGCCGTTGAGGTAGCCCAGACCGTTGTCGTGCTCGGGCCACGGCGTGAACAGCGCCGTCACCGAACCGTCGGCAGCCGGGTAGCTGCGCAGACGCAGACCCTTCTCGTTCGCGGGCCCGCAGCCGAAGCACGGCAGGTCGGGGAAGTAGCGCTCCTGGAGGCTCTCGGCCGGCTGGCTCATGCGGCCTGGAGAAGCTGGTCGATCGTCTGCACGAGCTCACGCATGCTGCCACCTTTCACGATGTACCGGTCGGCTCCCGCCGCGAGGGCCTCCTGCTCGAGGGTGCTCTGATTGAACCCCGACAGCACGATCACCCGCACGCCCGGCACGGCCGCCCGGATCAGCGGCAGTGCCTGGAGCCCGTCCATTCGGGGCATCGCCATGTCCAGCAGCACCAGCTGCGGTCGTAGCCGCTGGGCCTTGGCGACCGCGTCCACGCCGTCCACCGCCTCCCCCACCACCTCGAACCGGTCGTCCCGGCCAAGCTTCATCCGGAGCAGGGCACGGATGTCCTCGGCGTCGTCGACGATCAGCACCCGGTACGCCGACCCGCCGGACGCATCGTCGGGCCCGCTCGTGGGTTCGGGCTGCGGAGTGTCCTGGGCGAGCGTGGCCGGGGTGCTCCGGACCAGGTCGCCGGCGTGCAGGACCTCGCCACTCGGTTCGAGCAGGTCGTCCATCATGTTGCGGGCCGCGGCGAGCGTGCGCTCGATGAACGAGCTCGCCTGACGGACGTCCTCCTGCTCGAGGCAGTACACGGCCGAGGTGAGTCCCTGGACCACGTTGTCGTTGATCTCGAGCGCCTGCCGACGCCGCTGCTGGACCTCGCCGAGCCGGGTGGCCATGGCCTCGCGCTCGAGGCGGGCGGTGGCGTCCTGGAGGAACACGGCCGTCCGGCCCTCATGGGTGCTCTCGGTGAGCTCGGCCGTGGTCACGTCGAGGACGAGCGTGCGGCCGTCGAGCGTGGTGGCCTCGATGCCGACCGCGCTCGAGCTCTCCGCTGGCAGGATCTCCTCGATCGTGTGACCGGCAGGGTCCGCACCGAGGAGCGCCGCGGCCTTGCCGTTGGCCTGGAGCACCACACCGTCGGACCCGAGCACCAGGATCGCGTCCGGGGAGGACTCCACCAGTCCGCGGAACCGCTCGGCAGCGCGCTCGGTCTCCTGCTCGGCCAGCACGCGCTCGGTGACGTCGATGCAGGTGCCGCGCATCCGGACCGGCACGCCGTCGCTGCCCCTGATCACCTCACCGTTGGACGACAGGTAACGCACCTCGCCGTCGGGCCGGACGATCCGTTCGATCATCTGGTAGGGCTCTCCGGTCGTGTAGGCACGCTCATGGATCGCCTGGATCCGCTCCCGGTCGTCGGGATGGATGTTGCCCAGGAACCGTTCGTAGGAGGCGTTGAAGCTCTGCGGTTCGTACCCGTAGATCCGATAGAGCTCGTCGGACCAGCGGTTGGTGTCCGAGGGAATGTGCCAGTCGTAGTCACCCATGCGGGCCAGGTGCTGGGCACTGTCGACCCTGGTGCCGAGATCGGCGAGCCGCTCCTCGGCCTCCAGCCGCGCCACGCCGAGGTCCACCACCGCCAGCGCGGTCTGGAGGACCTCGGACGGTACGGCGTCGCGCCCGCCGGTCCACGCGAGCACCACCGACCCGAGGTGGCGGGGCAACTGCTGGGCGAGTGCGTGGCTCACGCCTGCGGAGACCCACGCGGCGGGCAGGTCCACGGGGAGCGGGCCACCCCGGCTCTCGGGGACGTCGAGCTCCTCGACGGGGAGAGCGAGGCCGTCGGCGTGGCGTACGACGGGGCCTTCGGCGGAGCGCGCCACCACCATGGCCGCGCCGGCGCCCACCAGGGCGCGCAGCGGGCCGACCAGCGCCTCGAGAAGCGAGTCGGTACCGGTCGCCGTGGTGAGAATCCTGGTCAGGGAGAGCAGTGCGTCGGACTCGGGTTGTGGCACCATCGCGGTCCCTTCTTACGGGTGCGCTCGCGGACCACGTCTCCGTGCCGCGGGCGCACCGGCAGCCCCCCGCGACCTGATCGTATGCCCCACGGGGCATCGCATGCACCGACCTTGACCCAACTCGGCCGACCGTGCCGAACCGGGGATCAGGGCTGCAGGAGCACCTTGATCGCCGTGCGCTCGTCCATCGCGCGATATCCGGACGCCACCTCCGACAGCGGAAGGACGGTGTCGAAGACCAGTCCGGGATCCACGGTCCCGCTGGTCACCAGGTCGAGGAGCTCGGGCAGGTAGCGGCGTACGGGCGCCACGCCGCCGGCCAGACCGATGTTCTTGCCGAACATCCGGCCGATCGGGACCTCCACGCCGTGTGGCACGCCGACGAAGCCGACCGTGGACCCCGGCCTCGCCACCGCGAAGGCCTGTCGCATCGCGTCG